>CAMTOV010000083.1 GCA_947074235.1 uncultured Bacteroides sp.
CTGACCTTATCTTTACAATGTTGTTCTTCTTTATGATTGTAACAACAATGCGTGAGGTAACGTTGAAGGTAGAATTTAAGGTTCCGCAAGCAACTGAACTTGAAAAGTTAGAGAAAAAATCATTGGTTACATTTATTTATGTGGGTAAACCGATGCAAGAATTCCGCGGTAAGATGGGTTCTGAAAGTCGTATCCAACTAAATGATGCCTTTGCTGAAACGTCAGAAATACAAGATTATATTATTGCTGAACGTTCTAGCATGAAGGAAGCAGATCAAGCTATGATGACTGTTTCTCTAAAGATTGACAAAGATACAAAGATGGGTATCGTTCAAGATATCAAGAATGCTCTTCGTCAAGCATATGCATTGAAAATCAACTATTCCTCACAACAACGTGATTAACTAGTTTGATATATAATAAAAAAGCTCCCAAGCATTTCGCTTGGGAGCTTTTTTATTATGCATCATATACATTTTTATATATGCGTTTTTTTATCTTCTCATAATCTTTATCTAATGATAAATTGCCGTATGTCATTATATACATTGGGAGGAAATCATCACCTTTTCTGTAAGGGGGTTGTTGATAGTCGTTTACCCATAACTCAAAACCTTGACGTTTGTAAAAGTTAATACGACGCTCTGCCATTTCTTCGGTTGGATGTTCAACTTCTAGTACTACTGATTTATCTAATGCGTTGCATAGAGCCTCTATTACCTTTTTGCCATAACCACCATTTCTTAAGTTAGAATCAATAGCAAAATGTTCTGCATAATAGAAGTCGTCCAGATCCCAATATGTAATAAAACCTATAGGCCTATTCTCTTCTAATATGATATTGTTATAGAATATTTTGACATCATCAGTATAATTTCTTAAATCTTCTAAGTCCCTATATTCTTCTTTCGGGAAAGCTGTTTTTAATAGGCTTTCCATAAATTGATAATACTCAATATCTGATGTAGATATTTGTTTAAATTCAATCATAATTATGGTTTATTTCTTTGTATAAAAATCGATAATTCTTTGTAAGGCTCTTTGGCAGACAGGGCAAAATTCAGGATATTCATTAGTGCGCATCCTACAGTTGTATGCTGGACGATATACTCCCTTTGCTGAATACCCACCCCCTTCGTAAACACCTATAGCATATTTATCATGATCTATAATTGGTGTTGGTTGAGGAGTTTCATCTTTCAACATGTCTTGCCATTTACTAGAGAAATCAACAAGTGTAGAGATATTTTGTTCCCATGGTTCAACATCTTGTGGATAGAAATCTTCCATTACATCACCATCATAAAAATACTCATCTCCAAGTCCGCCAAAACTATGTCCAAACTCATGAGCAAGCACCGGAGTGAATGTATCATGATGTGCAGCTGTTAAAGTATAGGAATTGTATATTCCACCGCCACCATATGTATCTGTGTTTGCTATAATAATTATATGTTCGTATGGTATGCCTGCTAATGCATCATGAATTGCTTTTACCCGGCTTGTAGTCAGATAGCGTTCCGAATAGAAAGTGTCAAAATGCGAATTGAAAGCATTGTTTTTCCAGTTGTTATTGCGAGGCACTGATACTCCACTATCAGTTGATGGGCTAGCTACAGCTATTATGTTGAATTTTGATTTCATTGATTTGAAAGGCTCAAAATGAAATATGCTTTCTGATGTTCTTTCTGCATCTTTATAAAATAAATCCATTTCATTTTCTGTGTAGCCCTCTGCTAGTATAGCCACATCGATACATTCTTCCTCATTGCCGCTTTTCACAATATACTTATAAGGAGTAATATGCGATGTTCCTTTTTCATGGATTAATATATCATCAGGACTTATTTTATGTTTCATATTAGTTATGGGTTTTCTAGCAGATGAAAGTAGTGTGATTTCAACCTCAACTGGCTGTTTCGGATAAGGCAATAAAAAGGTATTTTCAAAACTTTTGCTCGTCTGTTCAGCCTCTTCTGTTGCTATCCATTCTTGAAATAGAGATGAGAATGATGTTTTATATATACATTCTCCCGTAGCTTGATCACGCATAATGATTTGACCATTTCCTTCTAGCGGAAGTTCGCACAAATTATTTCTTCTGCCTGCCCATGTTGGCAAACTAGCAAGTTCATCTACATAAATATTTTGTGTACTGTCATTTCCCGCGAAAATATAGTCTACTCTGAGTGTTTTATTGTAGAAAAAGTCGTTAAAATTTTGGGCTTGCAAGTTGCATACTATGCAAAGCATAATAGCCCCGATGAGTTGTTTCATATTAAAAATCAGTCTTTGTATATTGACACAAAGATACAAACAAATGCTTATTTATTGTGTAATCACAAAGAAAAGTAATAGATTATAGCATTTATTGCTGAAAAAATGTATAACTTTGCATAAACGTTTGACGTATAAAAACAAATTGATTTAAAAATGGGACATCACCAACTAGATTCTTTAGATGAACAAATTCTGAAGTTAATTGCTACAAATGCACGTATTCCTTTTCTTGAAGTAGCCAGAGCATGCAACGTTTCGGGTGCTGCAATACATCAGCGCATCCAGAAGCTAACTAATTTGGGAATTCTAAAAGGCTCAGAGTTCGTCATCGATCCCGAGAAAATTGGATACGAAACTTGTGCTTATATTGGTATTTACTTGAAAGATCCAGAGTCGTTTGATGCCGTGCTACAAGCACTTCAAGAAATTCCAGAAGTAGTAGAATGTCATTTTACTACCGGCAAATATGATATGTTTATCAAGATATATGCTAAGAATAATCACCATTTGCTAAGTGTTATTCATGATAAACTGCAACCATTGGGCTTGGCACGTACTGAAACGCTTATTTCGTTTCATGAAGCTATTAAACGCCAAATGCCTATTATGGTTGATACAAGTGCTGAAGAATAAGAATTCAGTTTTATTTTCTGATATAGTCAACAAAAGCATACGAGCAGAGATGTTTTTCATCCATAGGATGAGAGTCTCTGCTTTTTTCGTGCCATATATTTAAATCAATAGTAGGAAAGAATGCATCAGCTTGTGGTGCTTTATCATTTATTTCAGTGATGCACAGTTCGTCAGCCAAGTTGATGGCTTGTCGATAAATAGTCTCACCACCGATTATATAGACCTTCTCTTCTGCGCTACACGATTGCAAGGCAGACTCTAAAGAAGTGAAAACTTCAGCACCTGTACAAGTGGTTAAAGGGTTTGTAGAAAGTACTATGTTGCGTCTATTTGGTAGAGCACCTTTTGGAAGCGATTCGAATGTCTTACGCCCCATGATGATAGTATTACCCGTGGTCAAAGCTTTAAAGCGTTTTAAGTCGTTGGGCAGCCAAAATAAAAGCTTGTTTTCAAAGCCAATTCCCATTTGCTGATCAACAGCTACAATAATACTTATTTTGCTCATACAATGTATTCTCTAAATTTATACCGATACTTTGCCGGGTATGTGTGGATGAGGATTATAATCTACTAATTCAAAATCTTCAAACTCGAAATCAAATATACTCTTCACATCAGGATTAATCTTCATAGTAGGAAGTGCAAGTGTTTCACGCGACAATTGTAGTTTTACCTGCTCTAAGTGGTTAGTGTAGATATGTGCATCGCCAAGTGTGTGGATAAAATCACCAGCTTTCAAACCCGTCACTTGTGCCATCATCTGCAAGAGTAAAGCATAAGAAGCAATGTTGAACGGAACTCCCAAGAAGATATCTGCACTACGTTGATAAAGTTGAAGGCTAAGTTTACCATTAGCCACATAAAACTGAAAAAATGCATGACAAGGAGGAAGATTCATGTTATCTAAATCACCTACATTCCAAGCACTTACAATGATACGACGAGAATCAGGGTTGTTCTTTATGGTTTCTACTGCTTCGGTTATTTGATCTATAGAACCACCTTTATAATCGGGCCACGAGCGCCATTGATAACCGTATATATGTCCTAAATCACCATTAGCATCAGCCCATTCATTCCAAATACGTACACCATGGTCTTGCAGATACTTTACATTTGTATCTCCTTTCAAAAACCATAGCAACTCATATATGATAGATTTTAAGTGCAATTTCTTTGTTGTTAAACAAGGAAATCCATCTTCCATATTAAAACGCATCTGATGTCCAAAGACACTGATTGTACCAGTTCCTGTACGATCGCTTTTTTCAGTACCTTCGGTCATTACCCGATTTAGCAAATCTAAATATTGTTTCATTGTTGCAGAGTGGTGTTAAAGTGACAAAGTTATAAAAATGATAGAATTATAAAAATGATATTACTATAAAACTGGGGTGAATAAATTGGCAAACCAACCCAAGAATTTCTTAAATGGTTTACGTTTTTTCCAATATGCAGGTGTCATTTGTGTACAATGTTTTAGATCGTCATCAAACTGCTGGTCTAGTTCTGCAGTAATTTTACTATCAAAAATAAATGCATTTGTTTCATAGTCATATCTTAAACTCCTACTATTCAAGTTAGCCGTACCTACCGTGCAAAATGTACTATCTATCATCATAATTTTAGAGTGATGAAAACCACCATCATATAGATAGATGCCAGCACCGCGTTTCATTAACTTATGTAGTTTATACATCGATGCATCTGGTGTGAAGATTATATCAGCTTTCGATGATGCCATGATTTCAACCTTTACGCCCTTTTTTAAAGAAGCATAGAGAGCCTTTCTGATAGACTTAGTAGGCACGAAGTATGGATTTACGATACGAATATAATCTTTAGCCGATTCAATCGATGCGGTATAGGCATGGCTTATAGAGCGAGGCGTTTTCTTAGGTTCACGGTCTACAATAGCCACAGTGATGCCTTGCGTGCTGTCTGCCACTACATCCAGTTCTCTAAAATATTCTTTGCCTCCTATATTCTGTTTGGTTTCCTTGTTCCATATTCCCAAAAATATCTTTTGCAATTCATCTACAGCAGGCCCCTCAATGCGAGTATGCATATCGCGCCATTGACCAAGATCGGGCAATCCATGAATATAATAATCAGCAATATTCATCCCTCCAGTATAACCTATTTCCCCATCTATCACTACTATTTTTCGGTGGTCGCGATGAATGGCATGATTTACATACGGAAAAGTTATAGGATCGAACTTTACAATTTCAATACCTCTATCGCTAATATCCTTTAGATGCTGTTTTTTGAGAGGCTGATTATTTGACCAATTACCAAAAGCATCAAACAGAGCACGAATTTCTACTCCCTCCTTGGCTTTTTCAGCAAGCAAGTCAAATAAAGCATTGGCTATGGAGTCGTTGCGAAAATTAAAATATTCAAGATGTATATGGTGTTTAGCCTCGCGAATAGCTTGAAATAAATCCTCAAATTTGTCGTGTCCACTTTTAAGAAGTTGCACTTTGTTGCCCACAGTGATTGGAATGCCTTGCTCTTGTAAATAATTCAATACTAATTGAGCGCTTGATAGTTCAGTGGTATCGCTCTTATGTATTTGCAAGCTATCAGCAGCCTCTCCATACACCAATCTAGTTGATATTAGCAACAAGCCAAATAATATAATTCTTAGTTTCAAAATGTCAGTTTTTATACGATTTTTTGTTTAGAAACAACAAAGATAAGATTTATGAGTTTTTCCTTTTATGAGAGTTGTAGTTAATTTATTGTAATTTAACCACATGTTGGTAATATTGAAAACTGTATTTACTGTTCAGAAGTCAATTATTGCTATTTGTATTGTAAATATCTTCGAAATTCTATAAAGGCATGCATTTATTTCATGCACCTTTAATTATATGCTCCCTGTTTGCCTCATATCATTTCTTATACTTTTATTTCCTTGCAACAATCAATAACTGATTTTTTATCAAACAAAAACAGTGAAGATATGTTTTAACCTTGTAATATTTATTGACTGTTTATGGCAAATGATAATGGCAAACTGGGATTAATAGGCCTTACCGGCTTGGTTTTTGGCTCAATGATAGGAGGAGGTATATTTAATATCGCTCAAAACATAGCTGTAGGTGCAGGTGCAGGTGCTGCTTTATTGTCATGGGCAGTTGTGGGTTTGGGTGTACTTTTTATAGTGCTTACCTTTAAAGTTTTGGCCAATCAGCGCCCCGACTTAAACGCCGGTATCTACCAGTTTGCACAAGAAGGATTTGGCAATTATGTGGGTTTCAACATTGCATGGAGTTATTGGCTTTGTGTTATTGTAGGTAATGTCCTCTTAGCAATCATGCTGAGTAATTCGGTAGGAGCTTTTTTCCCTATATTTTTAGATACCTGGCCTACCGTTATTTTTGGCTCTATTTTTATCTGGGTTATGTTTTTTATTATTGCTTTAGGGGTCAAAACAGCCGTTACTCTCAATACCATTGTCACAATCATCAAGTTTGCCTCTTTAGCATTAATCATTGTTATACTCTTTATTTTCTTCAGATTAGATACTTTTAAATTCGATTTTTGGGGAACCATGCCTGAATTAGGCTCTTTGATAAAACAAATTAAAAGCACCATGTTGGTAGCTATTTTCTGTTTTATGGGCATTGAAGGAGCTATTGTAATGTCCAATCAAGCTAAAAATCCAAAAGATGTAAGTCGGGCCGGTATTATAGGATTTCTATCCTCATTAGTTCTTTATTCTTTAATAAGTGTCTTATGTTACGGCATTATGCATCAAGCTCAATTGGCTAAGTTGGAAGATCCTTCTCTTGCCTATGTACTAAAAGCTGCAGCGGGCGAATGGGCTTATTATATTGTCATTGTAAGCGTCATTATTGCTATATTAACTTGTTGGATTTCTTGGACACTTCTCTGTACGCAAGTGCCATTTACTGCTGCTCAAGTCAAGATTTTGCCCAAGAAATTTATGAAGGTATCCAAAAATGGTACTCCTCTGTTTGGATTGTTTGTTTCTAGTATTATCATGCAGTTGTTTATGGTGATAGCTACTATATCAAAGTCTATCTATATGGCTGCTTTAGATATGACAAGTGTCTTAATACTACCACCTTATCTTTTTTGCGGTCTATATCTATGGAAGGCTACTTCTAAATCCAATTCTATACATAGTACATCAACGCGTCAAAGAATTTATTATCGTTTGATAGGTATTATTGCCTCTTTGTTTTGTCTTTGGTTGATATACGCCGGAGGGTTGAAGCTGTTTATGCTTTGCTCAATATTCTTTATTCCCGGTATCTATGTTTTTTATATGGCTAGAAAAGAAAATATAAATGAAGGTGAAAAGGTATTCAAACCCTTTGAAAAATGGATTGCAGCGGTTTTGATTATTTTAGCCATTGTATCTATTGTGTTGCTAGTAATGGGTAAAGCTGAATTTTAATGATAATAAAAATAGCCAACCTGCTACAGGAGCAGGTTGGCTATTTCAGTTTTCTATATATCCATTTACTTTAAAAAGCTGATCCTTTTTTAATCGACTGTCTTACTGGCGAACCAATCGTGCTTATGTCTACATATAGCTTTTTGGTATATGTTTTTCCTCTACTATATACTCTCACAATATACACTCCATCAATATCTATATTTACTTGATGATTTGTATTGTAAGCAATACCATTCGAGATAACCTTACCCGATAAATCATATACAAACACGATATCACCTTCTTCACAGTTTTCAATTTGTATATAGCCCGATTGGTAATACACTTCAATTATATCCTCTAATTCTTCCTCCAATCCAGTAGATGGAGAAGTGGTTACTTTCATCTCTTCCGATTTGCTCCAATCTGAATTAATCGGTGTTATTGTGTAGAAGTAATCGGTAG
Organism: uncultured Bacteroides sp.; assembly: GCA_947074235.1. GTDB lineage: Bacteria > Bacteroidota > Bacteroidia > Bacteroidales > Bacteroidaceae > Bacteroides. Next base: position 7,796 of record CAMTOV010000083.1, read on the forward strand.
ACCCATTTACTCCTTCAACTTTATATGAGTTTGCTCCTTCTATCACTTTAGGATAGCCGCCAAGGCTAATATTTTCAACCAATTGTCCTTGAGTAGTGATAGCTACTTCCGACAGATAAGCTCTTTTGCTTTTCACCGCATATATGGTCACCTTAGAGTCAGAATTGTATTTGCCTAATGTAACAGTATAATCAGTGTATGAGCTAGTAATGGTGACATTCTCTACTGTTACATCGTCTACTTTTATAGCAAGCGAAACACCAGTGTCGTTTCCATATGCTTTTGCATTGAATTTCACTATTCCACCATTTCTTAAGTCTATTGCTGGAGAAGTTACCCCACCAGGGCTTGATCCAGAGGCAATTCTGATAGCGCCCTTTTCATCTGTCAAACTGATATATCCCCCCGAAACCGTACTCCAACCAGTATCAAGTGAACTGTTAAAGGATGCCGTGGCCAATGTCTTAGCTTCTGTTCCAGTGATTGTTTTTGTATATACATCCAATTCAAATCTATCTGTTGTAGAAAGAGGCGTCCAATTCGCAACAAATGAATTCGAGCCAATCTCTGATGCTTCCAGCGCATAGAAGTTTTCATTGGCAGTAGCCGTAACTTGTGCTTTTGTGTCAGCAAACTCATTGCCGTTAGAACTAAAGATAATCTCAACGCTTTCCGTGCATTTTTCAAATGGATAGAAAGTGATAGTCAATATCTCATCGATAGTGCCATCTACCGGAGTCAATGTTCTACGAGAAAGTACAAACAAATCTTTGCTATCTCCATTAAGGCTTATGCTAACAGGTGAAGTCAAGTTGACAGCTTTCAATCTTATATCTAAGCTTGAATTTGCCATGTAAGATATCTCAGGCATCGTGAACGATTGACCATTGACAGGATAAACGATGCGTGGTGCATCAGATTGAGCAAATTCATATGGCAACCCTTTCTTATCTCCCCATAGATAATCAGCCAACTCGGGATAATCTATAAATGGATTACGATTATTCTGTATTTTATAAATCTCCGTAGCACGTTTGATTTCCTTTTCCGATACGGGATCTTCTTTACTCCATTTTACTAATAGTTCAGCTGCCCAAGTGCGTAGCATGGGATATTTCTCATTAGCAGTAATCATGGTAGGAGCATTTGTACTAGTCCATGACAAATCCTCGTAGCAAGTAAACATATACATATAAGCACGTGCAAAATCCCCTTTATACTCATCGAGTGGTTCGAAACAGTTGCCCGAATATTGGTTGCCGAATGTATTTGAACCAATCTTTAGTGAACCTGTTACATTGCCATTTGTAGCTACACCCAGCGGATAGTTACTGCGAGCTGAGTTTGCTTTAGAATCAGACGGATTGAGATGATATAAATCTTTATAGGCATTGTTGTTGCTTCCTCCCCACCAACTTTTGGCTACACTATGTTCTATATTCATTCCACTAGGTGCGCTGCCTCCACCTGGGAAAGTGCGTTTTTCATACGAATACATATCCCACACATATCCATCATCGGTCTTGTCAGTCTTCTCAAAAGCTGTCCAAGTGCCCGATCCGTAAGATACTCTTGTACCAACTTCAATAATTTCATGCAAGGCTGTTTTCAATTTGGCGCCAGCTAATCCGTTGGCATTATCATAATATCCATCTGGTATGGCAAGTTCTGTCTGAGCACTTACAGTAATAAACTGTAGAGTACCCAATATACCTAAAAGGAAGGTAAATGTATGTTGTCGAAACATTTTCATAAGGTAGGTTTTAAACTTTATTTTTGGGTGAAGATGTTAATACCCATACTTGTTTATTTCACTAAACAAGCATGGGTAGCTATTCTATTTTATTATTGTTTATTACTGGCTGTTAGTTGTGCACCAATGTGCCAATCTCATCACCGTTCATTACTTTCAATAAATTACCTACGGTGTCCATATCAAAAACAATAATAGGTAGGTTGTTTTCTTTGCACATGCAAGTAGCGGTCAAATCCATCACTTTGAGTCCGCGTTCTAGCACTTCGTCGTATGTGATTTCGTCGAACTTAGTAGCTGTTGGGTCTTTTTCAGGGTCGGCAGTGTAGATGCCGTCCACGCGTGTACCTTTCAACATCACTTCAGCTTCTATCTCGATGCCTCTAAGCGAAGAACCCGTGTCGGTAGTAAAGAACGGATTGCCCGTTCCGGCCGACATAATCACCACTTCGCCTGCTTCCATATACTCAATGGCTTTCCATTTGCTGTAGAACTCGCCGATAGGTTCCATGCGGATAGCTGTCAGTACGCGTGCCTTTACACCCGCTGCTACAAGCGCCGAGCTAAGTGCCAAGCTATTCATCACCGTTGCCAGCATACCCATTTGGTCACCTTTTACACGGTCGTAACCTTTGCCCGCACCCGATAGTCCACGAAAGAAGTTACCGCCACCTATCACGATGCCAATTTGTACACCCATACCGTGTATCTCTTTAATCTGAGCTGCATATTCAGCCAATCTCTTTTCATCGATACCGCTTTTCTTTTCGCCCATTAAGCTTTCGCCGCTAAGCTTCAACAGAATTCGTTTATATTTTGCCATATGTATATCTTTATATTATTGTAAGAATTATGCAAATATATTAATAATATATCAAAATGTTTTCGAAACAGTTTATATTCTTTATTGACCCTTGGAGATAACTGATGAAAGATAACGAAAGTAGGAGGCTTGTGTGACGATTGTATTACATTACCCCATTCATTGCATAGGGTTAATGGTAAAAACATCCCCATGTTTTGCACCAAAACACCCCCATGTTTTATACCAAAACATCCCCATGTTTTATATCAAAACATCCCCATGTTT
>CAMTOV010000084.1 GCA_947074235.1 uncultured Bacteroides sp.
ACCCTAAAGAATCAATCGACTTTAACGGAAATACCGGTCCTTTCATTCAATATACCTACGCTCGTATTCAGTCCGTGCTTCGCAAAGCTACTGAAAACGGTATTGTAATACCAGCAGAATTGCCAACTGACGTAGTATTGAGTTCTAAGGAAGAAGGATTGATTCAAATGGTGGCCGATTTTGCAGCAGTAGTGAAGCAAGCTGGTACTGATTACAGTCCATCTGTTATAGCCAATTATATCTACGAATTGGTGAAGGAATACAACCAATTCTACCACGACTTTAGCATTCTACGTGAAGAGAACGAAGCATTAAAGCAATTCCGCTTGGCTCTTTCTACCAATGTTGCTAAAGTGATTCGCTTAGGTATGTCGTTGCTTGGCATGGAAGTGCCCGATAGAATGTAACGGATGTAAGATTCAAACTTATATAACATGAAAGCCCCCTTACGAACAATGATTCGTAAGGGGGCTTTTATGTTAGTCGTCAGGATAGTTGTTAAAACTTTATGCTTAATCGGCCAGTAAGTTAGTGAGAATAAGGCAGTGCGTTATTCTATTTAGGCACTGCCTTATTGCCCTCTAGGCACTATGAAATAGGGCGTTGTTACAGTAGTAACAACGCCCTAACTTTCGACTCTAATAAAAGTGTTTATTTCTTTTTGGCAGCTGTTTTGCGTTTCTTAGGCGCAGTCTCAGCCTTTTCCGATTGCAGCTTGATGATGTCAAAGCAAGTTTGCAGGTTGAGATCTTGTGGCACTACGTTTTGAGGAATCTTATAATTCTTCTTTTTATAGCTAATATATGGACCATAACGGCCATTCAAAACAAGCATATCAGGATCTTCTGTAAACTCTTTGATAAACTTCTTCTTCTCAGCTTCACGCTTTTCGAGAATAAGGTCAATTGCCTCTTGCAAAGTAGTAGCCATAGGATCGGCACCTTTGGGTAGCGAATAGTATTTATCATTGTGACGCACATAAGGGCCAAAACGACCAGCACCAATACTTACTGCGCTATCTTCAAAGTCGCCTAGCGTGCGTGGTAATTTAAACAAATCCATAGCTTGCTCTAGCGTGATGGTTTCCATCGAAAGGTCCTTAGTTAAGCGTGCAAAACGAGGCTTTTCTTCAGAATCAGTATCACCAACTTGAACCATTGGGCCAAATCGACCAATCTTTACTGATACCGTTTCGCCGCTTTTAGGATCTTGGCCTAAAATGCGTTCACCTACTTTGCGTTCGCTCTTCATACTCAATGCCGACTCTACCGATGGGTGGAAGTTGGTATAAAACTCTTGCATGATAGAATTCCATACCTTTTCGCCGTCTGCTATATCGTCAAACTCGCGTTCTATGTTGGCCGTAAAGTTATAGTTCAGGATGTTGGGGAAGAATTCAGTTAAGAAGTCGTTTACAACAATACCTGTATCTGTAGGGAATAGTTTCGATTTTTCAGCACCAGTAATTTCGCTTTGCACAGCGTGTGATAGGTTGCCATCCTTCAAAGTCAATACGTTGAATGGGCGCTCTTCACCCGGTTTGTCGCCTTTCACTACATACTCGCGTTGTTGTATAGTAGAGATTGTAGGCGCATAGGTAGATGGGCGACCGATGCCTAGCTCTTCAAGTTTGCGCACCAGGCTAGCTTCTGTGTAGCGAGGAGGGCGTTGAGTGAATCGTTCAGTGGCTGTGATACCTTGACTTTCCAACTTCTGACCTTTATTAAGCGGAGGAAGCAAGCGGCTTTCATCCTCTTGGTCAGCATCGTCGTCGTAAGACTCTTTGTAGATGCGGAGGAAACCATCGAAGGTAATCACCTCGCCCACAGCCGTAAAGTAATCGCCACTGTTGCTCATGGTGATGGTAGCGGTAGTCTTTTCCAATTCGGCATCAGCCATTTGCGAAGCGATGGTGCGCTTCCATATCAAGTCGTACAAGCGCTTTTCTTGTGCACCGGCACTTACTGTTTCGTTTTCTATATAGGTAGGACGGATGGCTTCGTGAGCTTCTTGTGCACCTTTGGTTTTGGTGGTGAAGTGTCTTACCTGTACGTATTTCTCGCTCATCATGTTGGTGATGGCCTTTTGACTATCTGCAATTGCATACTCAGATAGATTTACCGAGTCGGTACGCATGTAGGTGATTAACCCCGCTTCGTACAGCTTTTGAGCCAACATCATGGTTTGTGCTACTGTAAATCCCAGTTTACGAGCCGCCTCTTGTTGCAAAGTAGAAGTAGTAAAAGGAGCAGCCGGGCTCTTTTTAGTAGGCTTCACGGCAATACTGTCAATGATAAATTGAGCATCTTTGCAGCTTTCCAAGAACTTCTGAGCCTCTTCTTTCGTTTTGATGCGGCGGTTTAGTTCAGACTTCATCTCAACCATCTTGCCATCTTTATCGGGCACAAGGAAGATAGCCACTACTCGATAGCTGGCTTCGCTAACAAAAGCGTTTACCTCACGCTCGCGCTCTACAATAAGACGAACGGCTACCGACTGCACACGGCCTGCCGACAAGGATGGACGAACCTTCTTCCACAAAACAGGTGATAGCTCAAAACCCACAATGCGGTCGAGTATGCGACGAGCTTGCTGAGCATTTACTAAGTCCATGTTTATTTCGCGTGGATTGTCGATAGCTTTCAATATAGCATTCTTCGTAATCTCGTGAAAAACAATACGCTTTGTATTATCGGGCTTCAGCTTCAATACTTCATAAAGATGCCATGCAATCGCTTCTCCCTCGCGGTCCTCATCGGATGCGAGCCACACGATTTCTGCTTTGGCAGCTTCTTCTTGCAAATTCTTTACCACTTCCTTTTTGTCGGTAGGTATTTCGTATGTAGGCTTGAAGTCTTTATCTATATCGATGCTAAACGATTTCTTTTTTAAGTCGCGGATATGACCATAGCTTGAGAGCACTTTATAGTCCTTTCCCAGAAATTTCTCAATGGTTTTTGCTTTGGCCGGAGACTCAACGATTACAAGGTTTTTTTGCATATTCTTTACATTAAAATTGGGATGCAAAGGGGGCACGTTTATATTAGAAACAGTCTTTACATTCTTATTATTTGGGCGCAAAAGTAGAAAAAAAATGAGTCTTACACCTTATAATATATAAATTATCTCATTTTTTAGTATAAAAAAAGATGGCATAAATGGATTTGTTAAAGAAATGTTTCTGTTACTCTATAGTATGCTTTATATTCTTTTGATAAGAATTACTGTCAGCCTAGTTGTATTTGCTTGTCTTTATAAATGTTGCATTTATAAAGATAAAATGCTTTATTCTATCTGTAGAATGTGTAGAATTACAAGCTAAAATGCTTCATTTTAAAATGAGATGAAAATGGATGTGATAATCAGTAAGTTAGATGATGCTTGCTGATCACGCCTAGTCGCAAAGCTGGCCATGTGTGGTCATTAAGCTAGCAAGGGCTACTCAACATGCTGAGTAGCCCTTGCTAGTTTAATGCGTTATAGGTGTTTTGCAAATCCTTTTTGGTAAATCCTCAGTTTAGAACTTATAGCTTGCGCCTATTAGGAGGTTGAACTTCTTGGTGGGGCATTTGAAGTACCACTGATAGTTGCTGCCCAATATGTTGTAGAGGCGGGCATATACAGATAGTCCTTTAATCAGCTCGTAGCTAGCCCCCACATTGAGGTTGTTTACAGCCTTTGCCCTATAGTCATGCTCTTCTACTTTAGAGCGTTGTGTGTATTGGTAGCCCAAATTAATAAGCACATTGTCTAAAGGTGTAAAGTCTACATTGAAGTTGAACTCAAGTTGTGGCTTGTAGATTAGCGCCAATTCATTTTCATCCGATTTCCAATGACGATAGATTGCATCTGTAGATACTTGAAATATTTGCTTGTAAGCATAACTCAAGCTGATACCTCCGTACCCATTGTTCATATTAGTAGTATAATAGGCTATAGGGAGCATAATATTCTGGGTTGGCAAGGCAAACTCATCATTCATGAAGTTACAATATAGTTCGTCTTTTAAGTTTTGATAACCACCATATACCTGAAACCACAAACCACTGATAGGACTACCTTTTACTCCAACCGATGCATTCACTTGTTCGTATGTGTTGGCTTCTTGACTTTGCAATCTGCCATACGGATCGTACTCTTCTAAACGGCGAAAATCATTCAATAATCTACCCCCTGTGGCTTTAATATATGCCACATAACTATCGGCAAATACATATTCTACATTCACATCGGGAGATACTCTTAGTTTGCTACCTTGGCCTAGTGATAGATCTACATTAGCACCCACTTTCAAGCGCCAATAATCGCTCACAAAACGGTAATAAGGGTTTAAATCTACAGTAGTATAATCTTTTAGTCCATAGCCATTATAGATAAAGTTATTCATATTCATTTCCACACCCACGGCTTGATCTTCGTCGATAGCTCCCCATACATTAGCTTTGGTTTTGATGCGATTTTCTGTCATTCTACCGTCATTGAATAGATTGGCCTTACGTTGATAAATCATGTAATTGGTCTCTAAGTCAAATTGCAATAGCATATCTTCGTCTGTAGATTTTACTCCAAAATGTACATCGCCCGAAGTGAATTTTTGACTAACATACTCTTCTGTAGCTGGTAGTAAGTTGAAGTTGCTCAGACCAAATTGGGCACCTACGTTTAAATCTACTTTACTGAATTGGTGTTGATACTTCAACGAAGCACGTGTGCGATAGTAGTGCGATTTCCACTTCTCCGACTCTTCGTAAGGATTAGTCAAGTCGCCTCTCATACCATCGAGTTGAAAGTAAGCATCTAGCTTATCTTTAGGCGATATTAACCATAGATAATTGGCTAACACATCTACATTGCCATAGTTGCCGGCACCTAGTCGCACAAATCCCATTTTAGGCTTTGGTTGTTTCTCTTTGGCAATAAAGGGCTGCATTGTTTCGGCAGGGATGTTGTTGGTGGGTTGTGCAACTATTGCGTACTCTACCTCTTTTTTTACCACTACAGGCGCTTCAACAGCAGGCAGTATATTGATTTTCACAGCATCCATTATTTCAGGAGTGTACTCATGCTCTATCACCATCACACGGTTCATGGTGGTGTCTTGCTGTTGTTGTATCTGAGCTTGCGCATTCAAGCCCACTGTGCATAGCAAAAGGCTTGCTGATATATATAAATAGCGATTCATTGTAGGCTGATTTTATTGATTCAACTTTTCGAGTCTGGTGCTTATCATTGCAGAGATGTCATCGACTTCATGGTAGTTTTGTTGCAAACTTAATAGATATTGACGTGCATCTACCGGCTTGCCCATAGCCACATATACATCTGATAGTAACACGAAGCTACGTGCTAACCAATACATGTGTGGTGTGCTTTGGTCAATGTAGTTTAGTAACTCTGCTTCGGCTTCGTTATATTTTCCTGCTTTGTATAGCTGGTTGGCTACTAGGTACTTTGCTTCTGCTCCGTATACGTTGCGAGTATCTTTGGCAAGCTGTTGCAAATCGTCCATAGCATACCCATCAGATTGATGATTGAGATAAGCTTTTGCACGATAATAAAGCGCTTCATTTGTTAGTTCAGGCGATAATTTAGAATTGTCCAATAAAGCAGTAGCTGCATTAATTACCTCCACGTCATCGCGCATCAGATAAGCCGAGCGAAGCATTCCCGTTTCTGCCAATTCTCGACGCTCAGGTTGCAACGTCTTCTCGCGAAGCTGACTATAAGCTGCCAATGCTTCGGGATAGCGTTGCTGGTTGAACAATACGGTGGCGCGCATCAATACTGCCTCTTCTGCGTAGGGGCTATCGGGATATTTAAGCAATTCGCCCGAGTGTTGAAGCACCAGGTCGTGATTTTTCTGCTCATCGGCAATGCGGCAAAGATAATAGTGCGCATTGAGGGTGAATGCTCCTTGTGGATAGCTTTGTAGGTATTTATTAAAGCTGCTTTTAGCCTCTTCTACACGTCCGCGCATGAAAATTCTCTCGGCAGCGATGTAAGTTAGTGAGTCTTGTTCGGTAGCATCAAAACGGATGTTGCCCGGCATGGCGTTGGCCAAAGCTGCAAACTCATCGATGCGATTCATATCTACATAGATAGATTTGAGGTCGAGCATTGCTAAGCGAGACTCTTCGCTACCTGGGAACTTCTCTACCACTTGTTTGTAGGCTACAATGGCTTTGTCGTAAGCTCCGTCTTGATAGTAAAGCAATCCCGTTTCGGCAGCAGCCTTTCGGCTTAATGGACTGGCAGGATATTTGTTTGTTAGTTCTGTATAGGCACTAATAGCTTGTGAGTTATTCTCAAGCATTACGTATGAACGTCCTTTCTCGTAAATGGCATTCACAGCAAAGGGTGAATTGGGGTATTTGCCTACCAAACGATTGAGCAGAGTAATCTTGCCCGAATAGTCTTTTTGCAAGCCCGATACAAGTGCCATTTGATAGAAAGCATAGTCGCCGGCATCGGGATGAGCCATCTCCGACATAGCATAATAGTGCTTAGCATTGTCGAATTCGCGATTTTGCAAGTAGCTGTCGGCTATGCGGTTATAAGCATCGGCCACTACCGCTGCGTTCTGTTCCTTATTTGTAAGCTCGGTATACTTCGAGAAGTTGTTGCGAGCATCTACATATTTTTTTTGATTGAATGCGATATAGCCCAGATTATAGTAAGCTAGTGCATGCATATCGCTATTCGATAACTTATTCTGTTGTAAATACTGTCTGAAGTTCTGCTCGGCTTGAGCCAAATCGCCAAGTCGATAGTATGATTCACCTCTCCAATAAAGTGCATCAATGCGAGTCTGCTGGTTGTATTGTCCCAAAGCGATGGCTTGGTCGAAGTAACCAATGGCTTTGGTGAAGTTGGTATTGGCAAAAGCCTGCGTGCCCAGTTGGAAAAGAATCTTTTGTTTGGCTTCCAATATCTTGCTATCGGGGTGCTGAATGCGATCGATAGAGGCAAGTGCAGACTCATAGCTGCGTGTTGTTAGATACACTTCAACTAAGTAGTTGCTCACCATCTCGTTGTAAGGCGAGTTGGGGTAGTCGTTGAGGAACTTCTCAAAAGCTGTAACCGATTCGCCAAAGCCCGAATACGAAGATTCATGAAGCGCAAGTGCATAATTGTATGCTGCCTGCTCTTTGATTTGCGAATTGAAATTCATAGAAGCAGCTTGTTCGAAAGCCATGCGGGCTTTGTTTCTCTCGGCTAAATTCAGATAGGCTAGTCCCATATGCAAATAAGCATTTTGTGTTAATGCATCTTGCACGGTAGTGACCTGTCCTAACATATCAGCAGCCTTGGAATTGACACCTGTTTGGAAATAAGCCATCCCTAACATGTATAGCGCATCGCGACGTGGCTTCGAAGTGTGTGTGGCATAATAATCGAGCGCCTTGATGGCATCGTTATATTTGCGTTGTTGGAAAGCTGCTTCGCCCATAATGCGGTACATTTCTAAACTGTATTCGCTGCGAGGATAAGCAGAAAGATATTTTTGAGCTATGCTTTCGGCTTGTGGATATTGTTGCTGGATAAGATAAATTTCAGCAATATAATAAGGCACGAGCTGAGTGTATTTTGCATTGTGTTGAATCGAAATGAAACCTTTCAATGCTTCATCATAGCGTTTTTGAGCATAGCGAATATAAGATAGATAATAGGTGCAATCGGTAGCATATTTGTGGCTCGTTTCTCTAAGCATCTCAAACCATACAGCTGCTTCATTCAGGTTACCTATCTCTAAGTAGCAGATGGCTTGCATGTAGGTCATTTGGTCGCGTTCATTGTTGCTAAGCAAATAAAGCTCTGATGAGTTGAGCATAGCCAATGCTTCATTGAAATCGCGTTGATAAAAATAGCAGGCCCCCATTAAAGCATAGATTCGATTGGCGTATGGCGAGTCGGGGTAAACTTCGAGATAATGATTGAGTAGAGATAAACTGTTGTGATTGCGTAGCTCGTATGCTGAGCAAACCAACATGTATTCTGCTTCTTCGTGCACACGGCTTTGAGGCATTTGTTTCACAAACATCTGTAAAGTAGTGCTTGCCGCAGCATAGTTTTTTTGTAGGAACAGGTTTTTCCCCTCTTCGAATAGGTTGTTGGGTGAGGTGATTTTGTCGACAGTTTGTGCCGTAGCAATGATTGGAACGCTACATAGCAAGGCACAGATAAATCGTGAAAGTCTTCTTTTCATATTTAGTTAGGGTGTTTTTACAAAAATACGATATATCGAATAGAAGTTCTTATTTGTGTACAATAATTATAATTCTTTCAGAAAACGGTCAAGCCCTTTGCGCACCGAATCTAATCCAAAATCATTGAGATTGATTTGATTGATAGGAATGAAAAAGGCTTCTTGTGCATCATCTTGTGCCTGCACTACTTCAGCATTGTCTACACGGCATACATAAAATAAATCGAGTGTGTGCACTTCAAATCCTGAATACATATACAGATTGGGCAATGAGAACTGATAGATAGTTTCTTTGACGATGAGTCCGGTCTCTTCGAGTACTTCACGAGCTACGCCCTCTTCACCGGTTTCGAAGGAATCAATAAAGCCACCAGGTAAGTCGAGTGTGCCCTTGGCTGGGTTGTGAGCTCTACGGCAAACCAATAATTCGCCGCTGTTGTTAAAAATTAGTGCTACGGTAGCAGCACTTGGGTTGAAGTAATAAATAAATCCGCACGACTCGCAGCGTTTAGATTTCTCGTTGTTTACAACGAATTGATTGGAACCACATTCTGGGCAGTATATAAACTGATATAGAGGATGTTTCATAAAGCGAATTTTAAGTTCCTGCAAAATTACAAAAATAGGTGATAATCAATAATGTTTGTTGATTATATCACTAACTTTGTAGCAATGCTTAACAAGGAAGTAGTACTTGGACGCTAATAATTGTCGCCAAAGATATATTTAATGCGGAAGTAAAAACATATATTTATGATTGATTTAAAAGAACTAACTGTCGAAGTTTGCGACATTGCACGCCAATGCGGACAGTTTTTATTTGAAGAGCGCAAGAGCTTTCGCCGCGATAAGGTGGAAGAGAAGCATACTCACGATTATGTGTCGTACGTGGATAAAGAATCTGAGAAAATATTAGTTAAAGAGCTATCCCGTTTGTTGCCTCAAGCCGGATTTATCACCGAAGAAGGTACGGCGGGCTATCAAGGTGAAGATTATTGCTGGGTAATAGATCCTCTAGATGGTACTACAAATTATATACACGACAATGCTCCCTATTGTGTAAGCATCGCTCTGCGCTGCGGTAAGGAATTGTTGCTAGGTGTTGTTTATGAGGTGTGTCGCAACGAATGTTTTTATGCATCCAAAAGTGGTGGCGCTTGGCTCAATGGAGAACCTTTGCATGTTTCCGATATTTCTAATCCCGAAAATGCTTTTGTGTTTTGTGAACTTCCATACAATTCTGACGATTATAAACATACAGCACTCCATCTTATCGATTCGCTTTATGGCAAAGTGGGTGGCATACGTATGAATGGTTCGGCTGCCGCTGCTATCTGCTATGTAGCTGCAGGCCGCTTCGATGCGTGGGCTGAGGCTTTTATTGGTAGATGGGACTATTCGGCTGCAGCCTTGTTGGTAATGGAGGCAGGTGGCGAGGTTACTGACTTTTATGGCAATACAGATTTCGTGGAAGGGCATCATATTATAGCCAGCAACGGACATCTCCATCATTTGTTTGTTGATTTGTTGCCTCAAGCACTGCCTCATGGTATGAATATTGATTTATAAATGCTCTATTTAGATGACTGCTAAAGATTGGATAGACGCTTGCTTAAACCTATTTTACCCTAAGGTTTGTGCTGTTTGTTCACAGCCCTTATCGGGACAAGAGGAGTGTATTTGCTTTCAATGTAATATGAATTTGCCACGCACAAATTTGCATTTAAAGAATGAAAACTTAGCAGAACAGCTTTTTTGGGGCAAAATAGATGTAGAGCGTGTATCGGCTTATTTTTATTATCAGCGCGGAAGTGACTTCCGCGAAATACTTCATCAGCTTAAATATAAAGGACAAAAAGAAATTGGAGTGATGATGGGAAGACAGATGGCTACAGAACTTTTAAATAATAATTTCTTTGATGGTATAGATTATCTGCTACCTGTGCCTTTGCATAAAAAGAAATTGCGCATGAGAGGATATAATCAAAGTGAATGTATTGCAAAAGGTGTCTCTGCTGTAACGGGAATCCCTATTGCAGAAGGGGTTGTTACTCGTGATAAACATACAGAAACTCAAACTCGTAAGTCGGTGATGGAGCGCTGGGAGAACGTGGATGGTATATTCAAGTTGCATGCGCCTGAACTTTTTGCCGGCAAACACATTTTATTAATAGACGATGTGTTGACAACGGGTGCTACCTGTGTGGCATGTGCAGATGCAGTGGTTGGCGTAGAAAATGTAAAGGTGAGTGTGCTGACACTCGCTATGGTACAGTAGCAGAGGTCGGTATATAAAAAAAGGCTCGCTAATGCGAACCTTTTTGCTCTTCCTCTTGGACTTGAACCAAGGACCCTCTGA
>CAMTOV010000085.1 GCA_947074235.1 uncultured Bacteroides sp.
TATCCGGTTCTTATCCCTAAGTTTGGTTTCTATCAGGGGCATCTCAATGCTTACAACCGCGACTACTGGGCAGAAGATGAAAATGGCATTCTGTTTGAAGATGGCAAGCGCTACAAAGAGAGTCAGAAAGAGAATGGTGGCGTAAAAGAATCGTTGAATGGGGAGTTGGGCAACTACCAATTCTCGGCTCGTGCGGTGGTCGATCGCTACAACGCTCACGATATGCCTCTGGGCTGGGTGCTACCCAACGATGGCTATGGCGCAGGCTACGGACAAACGGGTACGATAGACGGTAATATACAAAACTTGAAAGAGTTTGGCGACTACGCTCGCAGTCAAGGTGTAGAGATTGGTCTTTGGACACAATCGGATCTTCACCCCAAACCGGGCATTGAGGCGCTGCTACAACGTGATATTGTAAAAGAGGTACGCGATGCGGGTGTGAAAGTGCTCAAGACCGATGTGGCTTGGGTAGGAGCCGGCTACTCATTTGGTTTGAATGGCGTGGCCGATGTAGCCAATATCATGCCTTACTATGGCAATCAGGCTCGTCCGTTTATCATCTCACTCGATGGCTGGGCAGGCACTCAACGATATGCCACTATCTGGTCGGGCGACCAAACGGGTGGTGAGTGGGAATACATTCGCTTTCATATCCCTACCTATATAGGTTCGGGCTTGTCGGGGCAACCTAATATCTCATCCGATATGGATGGTATCTTCGGCGGAAAGAACGTACCGGTAAATGTGCGTGACTTCCAATGGAAAACCTTTACGCCGATGCAACTCAATATGGATGGATGGGGCGCTAACCCTAAGTATCCACACATCTTGGGCGAACCGGCTACCTCAATCAATCGCTGGTACTTGAAATTGAAATCGGAGTTGATGCCTTATGCTTATAGTGCAGCTCAAGAGTCTATCGAAGGTCAACCAATGATTCGTGCCATGTTCTTGGATTATCCTAGCGACTACACATTGGGTGTTGCTACACGCTATCAATTCTTATACGGCCCTTCTATCTTGGTGGCTCCTATCTACCAAAATACACAAGCCGATGAGGAGGGTAATGATGTGCGCAATGGTATCTACTTGCCCGAAGGCAACTGGGTAGACTACTTTACGGGTGAAGTATATCAAGGTGGCTGTGTTATCAATCACTTCGATACGCCTCTTTGGAAGTTGCCTGTGTTTATCAAGCAAGGAGCTATCATCCCGATGACCAACCCCAACAATAACCCAAGTGAGATAGACCAAACTACACGTATCTACGATTTATATCCAGCGGGCGAGACTTCGTTTGTGGATTATGATGATGATGGTTTGACCGAAGCTTACCGTTTGGGTGAGTCGGCTACTACTACCATCAACAGCAAAGAGGGTAAGGGTAGTGTATCTATCTGTGTGAAGCCAACTGTAGGTAGCTTCAAAGGAATGGAAACAAATAAATCGACTTGGATGCGCATCAATGCAACTGCTAAACCTAAAAAGGTAACAGCTACTATCGGCGGTAAGAAGCAAGCGTTGACAGAAGTAAACTCGATTGATGCATTGCAAAAGGGTGCTAATGTGTATTATTATGAGGCTGCGCCCAATATGAACCAGTTTGCTACTCCAGGCACTCCATTTGCCGATGTGGTTATTACCAAAAATCCAGTTATTCATGTGAAGTTGGCTGCAACGGATATCACTGCAAATGATGTAGCGGTAGAGGTAAAAGGTTATGAATATAATCGCCCTAACAACCAACTACAAAAGCAAGGTGCACTAACTGCTCCTGCGGTGAGAGTAAACGAAGACGCTATTGAGGCCTACCAAATGATTCCATCGTGGGATGAAGTGCCGCAAGCCGATTACTATGAAGTAGATTTCAATGGTATGCGTTATACGCACATCAAAGATACTTGTTTGTTGTTCGAAGATTTGCAACCTATTACCGACTATGCATTCCAAGTGCGTGCAGTCAATCAAGCGGGCGCTTCCGATTGGACTACTGTTTCTGCCACTACCAAATCCAATCCGTTGGAGTTTGCTATCAAAGGCATCGTAGGCGAAACATCTTGTGCTAATCAAGGAGGTCAACCAATCAGTAAGCTATTCAACTTTGATGAAAAAGACTCTTGGCATACCAAGTGGCAAGAAAAAGCCGTACCGTTTGAGTTGGTGATGGACTTGCGCAGTGTGAATGTGCTTGATAAGTTCCAATACCTACCTCGTACCAGCCGTGGCAACGGTATCTGGCAAAAGGGTTCGGTATATTATAGTATGGATAAAAAAGAGTGGCACGAGGCAGGAAGCTTTGAATGGGGTGGTACAGAGGTGCAGACTTTTGTATTCGACAACCAACCAACAGCGCGCTACATCAAGGTAAATGTAGATGAGGCTATCGGCGGTTACGGTTCGGGGCGTCAGTTATATGTATTCAAGGTGAAAGGTTCGGCTAGCTATCTACCGGGCGATATCAACTTTGACGGAAAGATTGATGAAAACGACTTGACCTCTTATATGAACTATACCGGGTTGAGAAGTGTAGATTCTGACTTCGACTACATCAGCAAGGGCGATTTGAACAACAACGGCTTGATTGATGCATACGATATTTCTGCTGTAGCTACCATGCTCGAAGGAGGTGTAAGTCAAACAAAAACGCCAGAATTGAAGGGAACAGTAACTGTTGTCTATCCAAAGAAGACATTCCAAACGGGTGAAGTGGCTGAAATCGTAGTGAAGGGTAACGGTTTGCAATCGGTCAACGCCATTAGCTTGGCTTTGCCATACGATGCCCAAAGCTGGGAATTTGTGGGTATAGAAGCACCAGCATTGGCCGCTATGCGCAACCTAACCAACGATCGTTTGCACTCCAATGGCACAAAATCACTCTATCCAACCTTTGTCAATGTAGGCGATAAAGAAACGTTGAATGGTGACGTGGAGTTGATGATTATTCGCTTAAAGGCTAAAAAGAAAACCAACCTATCCATTAAACATTCTGATGGATTATTGGTTGATAAGAAAATGAATACCACTTCATTTTAAGATAAACTAAAGGGTTTATACAGCAAGGGCTGCTTCATTATTGAGGCAGCCCTTGTAATGTTAATAATTTCTCTTTCCTACTTCATCTAGCATTTCGGTTACCTCTTCGTCGGTAAGCATACCCGAAACGGTCATCTCGCGTAGCACCTGTCGCTCTTTACTCAGCAACATACGCTTAGCTTTTTTATTAACAGCCATTCTGAAGGCAATGGGGAAGTTGTTTTCTAATATCAAGAACTGTCTTTCGGCAGCTTCAATATTGTTGCTTATCTCTGTGCAAATACTATCTATACTCTTTAATTCTTCCTCTTTCAATTCGGGCGATAGTTTGAGGTCGGCAGCTGTCTTTAGCGAATCACGTTGTACCAAGATAAACGCTCTCAAGAAGTCGTAATCGTCTATAATGCGGCTTCTTACCATCTTAAGGAAGAAGTTATTCCATTTTATCATCTTGCTTTGCAGCGAGGTGGGTATGCCAAATTGCTTGAAGTAGCTCTGCATTTCGGTGAATGGTAGTTTGCCGTCTGCATCATCCATCTCCTCAATTAAATCCGATATGTTGTTGCGGGCAAAAGGCGATATCACCCCTTCTTGATAGAGTGTAGAGCAACAAGATAGTTGCTGTTGTATCAATCTACGTCGTATGGTGGCTATTACCGAAGCGATTGGTAAATCTTTATGTTTTACAGGATTATCGCCTGGTTTTGGTAGGTAAGTCTTAAGTTTGTCCCAATCCACATATTCCATGAAGTCATTTTTCTTTAAACCATCGTATGCTTCTTGTACTCTTTGCTGATAAATCATTTTCATGTTATAATCGAGTAACTCTTTGGATGATGACTTAGGCACAAGTCTCATCTTTTTGAGCATCCAACCCATTGTAGTTGCATTCACCAAAAGCGTTAGAGTAACTATACCCCCTGTTAAAAACAATATTTGATGGCGGATATCACTGGGAATAGAAGGTGTATAGAAAGCCACCAATGCCAATGTTAATCCTACTGCGCCGCGCAATCCACCCCAAGCCAAAACTACAGCTTCGCGTTTGCACATTCCATAGTTTATTTTGCGCATAATGGGATAGAATAAATATATCATGATAAGACGAATCAAGTTAATGCCTACATAGACAATTAACAAGATGCCTAAGTCGCGCCAATATAAATCGCATTTTAAGGCAATGAGCATTCCTACAATGATAAAGATGAGTGTATTAGCAATGTATCCCATCAGTTCCCAAAAATTGCGTATGAAGGTATTCACCTTGGGACGTAGTTGAGTTGTGCCTTTGTAGGCAATATAAATACCCAAAGTAACAAGAGCAATCACTCCCGAAACTTGAAATACGCTATTGGTTACATAAAATAAAATGTAGGCTGCGATTATTAATATGGTGCTTTGCAGCACTGCATCGGCTTTTGAGCGTTTGGCAAGCCACATACTTAATGCTCCCGTAATAATTCCGGCTGCCACTGCTCCAAAGATGATGATGATAAAGTTAACCACCGGGTTGAAAGGTAATCCTGCTTTGGTGAAATGGCCAAAGAATAGCATAAAGAATAGAATGCCCGTTCCGTCATTCAACATCGATTCCGAATCTACCAATGTAGAAAACTTCTTGCTTGTTTTTAGCTCTTCGAGTAGAGCTACTACCGCTACAGGGTCGGTAGCCGATATCAATGCACCAAACATCAAAGCCGCCATCCACGACCATTGTGCATAGTGAGGATAATAGTGGCTTATAAGCATGACTAGTCCGGCAGTCAGTAGTAAAGCTACCACCAGTCCTGGTATGGCTAATATATTTGCATTAATAAATGTTTTTTTAAAGGTGTGTATGTTTAAGTTGAGTGCAGCCTGAAATATCAAGATGGGCAGAAAGAAATAAAGAATAATCTCCGGGTCCATATTGTCTACTGACTTGAGAGCCTGATCCATATAGAGCGGGATATGTATCACATTAAAGCGAAAACATGCACCGAAAGCAACTCCTAAGATAAAGAGTGCCACTGTATATGGAACAAATGTACGTTTTAAAACTAGTTTAAGCACTACGCCCATTAAAAGGCTGAGCACGGTAAATACCATTAATGAAATGACGCTGCTGTCCATAAATTATTAGAGATTGTATGTGTTTCAATGGACAAAGATAATGATTTGAATATTTTATTGACTATTAATCTCTTTTCAATTTTGATGAATGGTTTGTTTGAGTATCAAAATCAAGCTTCTCTTTATTGTTTGCATCTAGCTATCTGGTTTGTTTTTTGCAGTGCGTTATGTCTATTTAGCCAGTGCACTTTTAAATTTAGCCAGTGCCTTGTTGGTTGTTTTCCACTATGCTTTGTTTGATTAAGATTTATTTGTTTATAAGTGTGCTTTATGAAGCATTGGGGTGAAGATTGTCTTGTTGCTATTTTTATGTATTTATTTAAATGCTGAACTCAATTATGGAAGTAATATAGAAATTATGAGTATTTAAGCAGAGCTTTAGTTAAACATAACTGTGTATGATGAATTTGTAAAGATGGAGGGGCAAAGCGTGTCATTGAATTTGTTAAGGCACTTTGATTCGTTTTGCTTTTTGAGGCATAAAAAAACCGTTCAGAAGATATCCTGAACGGTTTTTTGCACAAGTTGTGCGGCTGAAGGGACTCGAACCCCCACGTCGCGAGACACCAGATCCTAAGTCTGGCGCGGCTACCAATTACGCCACAGCCGCAAACGCGAATGTTATTCTTTTGTTTAGCGATGCAAAGATATGGCTATTTTTTAACTCAGCAAACATTTCCCGATAATTTTTTAATAAAATCTCTATTTTTCTTCGTAGGTAAGGTAGTTTCGGGCTACCTCGATAATTGTGTCAATCCCTTTATACATGTCTTCTTCGGTCATATCTACCTTAATATCAGGCTCTATGCCAAATTCTGTATGGTTCATATCTCTGTCGAAGTGTGGGCTTGCTGAAAAGCGAATACTCCAACCGTTTGAAAGTTCTGATGAGAAAGGCATTCCAGATCCACCTCCAGTTTTATCACCCATGATAGTAACATTGGGCAAACCTTTCATTTGGCTTACAAAATCGTTAGTGGCACTGTAAGATCGTCTATTAGTTAATACTACCACCGACTTTTGCCACCTAATACTGGTTGATGGCTCTAAGTAGATAGGATAGGGTTCGGAGAAATCATTGTGCCCTGTACCTGTTTTGTGGCTGATATATCCCGACAATACTTTCTCGTTGGTAAATCGTGATGCAATCTTTTCGGCATTGGTTAAGTTGCCACCACCGTTGTGTCGTACATCAATGATGAGGCCATTGCAAACAGCCAAATAAGAAAGTACTTGATCGATATTGCCATCGCCTATGCCATAAGCAAAGCTTTCGTAATAGATATAGCCGATATTGTCATCGAGTATCTTGTATTTGAAACCGGCTGCGCGGCGATAATCAGTGCCTAAGTAGCGATCGCTCTCTTGAATAGACTCAACAAAGTTGCGTGGGCTGTCCGACCAAAAGTCAAAGCGGGTTTGATTGAACGCTGCTGTTAGGTTTACGTGCCCGTCTTTCAACTGATAGAGCATGCTGTCCATCACCTCAAATAGGTTTTCGTTGGTCATAGGGTTGGTCAGACGCTGACGATATTTATCGCCAATGACATTCCAATCAATGTCTTTGTAGTCTAAGTAGCAATACTGCTCATCAATGATTCTCCAAAGTTGGTTGAAGTTGCCTTCGGGATCGTTTGTATAGCTCTCTTCGCGGATGCACGATGTAAATCCGAGTAAGACAAACAAGAAAGATATAAGATAATAGTTTACTTTAAACTTCATGCTAATAAATAAAGGAGGAATTGTTCTGTTAGTTATAGGTTTAGTAAGCGCTAACCGATGGCGGTAGCAAGCTTCCGTTTTTGTTTCTTATTTGATAAAGCTCCTTAACAAAGCCTACCATAAATACATGAGAGTATATATGCGTTTGCAATCCATTCACATCAGATTGTTGCAAGTCGGATACATAACTAAGGCGCATCTTGGCGTATCGTATCGGAAAATCTACCGAAAGAAACTGTCTTAACGAGGGCTGATTGTGGAAGGAGGTGAAGCGAACTACGCCACTTGAATTCCCCAAAGTAAATATCTCGTAATAAGACTGTCCATAATGAGGTGAAAACAACACGCCCATAAATGGTAGATTGACTTGATAACGCAAAGTCAGCGGATATTTCTTGATGCGAGTATGCCATATAGCCATTGCCGAGGCATCAAGGTTGACAAACGCACGAGCAGAGGCAGGATTATTAGTATTGCGCAGGTTGTATATAAACCCAAGATTAGCGTCTAACAATGCGCCAGCCAATATTTTAAATTCGGGAGTGATGCGAAACTGATAGTGCAAACCATAGTTCCAATTCACCATCCCCGAAAACATATTGCTGTTGTTGGCTCGGTTGTGAGTATATCCTAAGTCTGCTTGAAACAAATTCTGTACCGACACGTTGCCATCAAGCAATTTTGTCATGCGCATACTCTCTCGTAAGATTCTAAAATCCACTCCTTTATACTCTTGAGGAGATAAATAAGTGTCGTAAACATTGGTGAAACCCGCACCATAAAGGGTGGCACGCGTGATGTATCGATTGGCTTGCTTGATGGAGTCTGTTTGAGCTGACACGCTACTGACAGAAAATAACAAACAACATCCTATTGCTGCCAAAATCGTACAAAGTTTTATTCTCATAAGCTAAATAGCGTTGCGTAGTCGCAATTAAAAGAGTTTCATTTGACCGGTCATCTCGTCTATTATATCTCCTTCGCTTTTGTCTTGGTCGGGGTCAACATTGACTTCTATTTCCGTAACTTCTACAACTTCTTCAATAGCTTCGGCTTCGTCAGCTTCGGGGAAGCGAGTAGGCTCTAACTCATTAATGGTTTCTACGCTAAATGTAGTGATGCGTTTTCCTTTTGCCTTAAAGCCTTTTACAGCAATAAACTCTTCAGCATCGATAATTAGAGGATCACGGAAGCTGTCGTGGCTGCCAAAGATAACTTCTAGGCGAGGATAGAACTCATCAGTCAATAAGATAAGTTGGCTATTCTTATTGTCGCCCATATAATTAAACTTACGCGAAGTATTTTCAAAACTAAATCGCTTCAAGTAAGGATAGTTTTGTTGATCTGCATCATAAAGAGCAGCAGTCCATACTTTGCTGGCATCAAACTTCTCTATGATGCTGATGTTGCTTTCGTAATGATTGCTCACGTCAAAGTTGGTCGTATAAAACTCACCATTGTTAAGCACTACCAAGATGGTATCATCACTTTGGAATTCGCCCAAGAACTCGCCGCGACCATCGTAGTTAAGACGAAGCACATCTCTGTCAAACCATACTTTACGACCTCCTAGCGTAGATGCACCTTTGTGTTTCAACGATATCTTATGAACTGGAAGTCGAGTAAGAATTACACCTAATGCTTGACGTCCCTTGATGCTTATTTCGCTAAAGTCACGTTCAAATATAATGCGACGTACTTTTGGGTTGGGCTTTAAAGTCACTTTTATCACTTCGGCCTCACCATTAGGATTGGCAGAGAAGTAGGTTACACGTGATTCGGGAGCTCCTTGTGTTATATCATATTCTCGGTCGCGAACGATAGATGTTACTGCAAAGCGTTTGATATAAGTAGTGCCATTCTTGCCATCACGATAACATGCATTATATATAGTACGCTTATCGTTCTTCTTGAATACATTTACATATAAAATGTTTTTGCCTACAAACTTCTTGTCTGCTACCGGAGTGATAAGATACTTGCCATCACGGAAGAAGATGATGACATCATCTAAATCGGAGCAGTTTGCCACGAATTCATCTTTCTTTAAAGACGTACCAATGAAGCCCTCTTCGCGATTGATATATAATTTCTCATTGGCTTCTACTACCTTGGTGGCTTCAATGGTATCAAAGTTGCGAAGCTCTGTACGACGAGGAAAGTTCTTACCATATTTATCACGCAACATCTTAAACCACTCTATGGTATAATCCACAATGTGTTCAAGATGGTTGTCTATTTCAGCAACTTCACCTTTCGTTTTTGCGATAAACTCATCGGCTTTGTCAGTATTGAACTTTAAGATGCGTCCCATCTTAATTTCCATCAATCGTAAAATATCCTCTTTGGTAACTTCACGGATAAATGATGGGTAAAAAGGAGTCAATCTCTCATCGATGTGCGCACAAGCTGCATCCATATCTTTAGCCTGTTCAAATTGCTTATCCTTATAGATGCGCTCTTCGATAAATATCTTTTCGAGTGAGGCAAAATGAAGCGCTTCGAGCAATTCATTCTTGCGAATCTCCAGTTCTAATCTTAGTAAGTCTAATGTGTTGTCTGCTGATTTGCGAAGTACATGACTAATATTTAAGAAGTGAGGCTTGTTATCGTCAATCACGCAACAGTTAGGAGAGATGCTTACCTCACAATCGGTAAAAGCATATAGTGCATCAATCGTCTTATCCGATGATACACCCGGTGCCAAATGGATAAGAATCTCTACGTTGGCCGATGTGTTATCATCTACTTTACGTATCTTAATCTTGCCTTTGTCTACTGCCTTTAAGATTGATTCAATTACCGATGAGGTTGTTTTGCCGTAAGGAATTTCGGTAATGGCAAGCGTTTTGTTGTCAATCTTGTTGATTTTAGCACGTATCTTTACACTACCACCACGTTCGCCATCGTTGTATTTAGCTACATCAATAGAACCACCCGTAAGGAAATCGGGATATAGTTGAAAGGCCTCTCCTCGTAGATAGCTGATAGAAGCATCGCATAGTTCGTTGAAATTATGAGGAAGGATTTTCGAAGATAAACCTACGGCAATACCTTCAACTCCTTGGGCTACTAATAAAGGAAATTTTACGGGAAGAGTGATAGGCTCTTTGTTTCTACCATCGTAAGAGAGTTTCCACTCCGTAGTCTTAGGGTTGAACACTACATCAAGCGCAAACTTAGATAGGCGAGCCTCGATGTAACGAGGTGCTGCTGCACCATCACCGGTAAGGATGTTACCCCAGTTTCCTTGGCAGTCGATAAGTAAATCTTTCTGACCAAGTTGCACCAATGCATCACCAATAGAGGCATCGCCATGAGGGTGAAACTGCATGGTATGTCCAACAATGTTCGCTACTTTGTTGTAACGCCCATCGTCTAGTCGCTTCATCGAATGCAATATACGTCGTTGAAC
>CAMTOV010000086.1 GCA_947074235.1 uncultured Bacteroides sp.
ATTTATTTGTGTTTTTGGCATCAAATAACAAATTGATACCCTACATGAAACATTGTAATACATTGCAACTGGGCTTTATATTTACCTTTGTATTAGAAAAACGTCTTGTTACCTAATACACTAAATCGAATTAAAATGAAAAACCGAATAAAATGGACTGCTTATGCTTTTATCGCGGCTAGCTCCGTCACACTACATGCACAACTTAAGACGAATGCAGGGCTTCAGTACCTGCTTAGTCAAACTAAAGACATGAGTCAAGATTTTCTTGACCTAAGCAACACGTACTTCTTTGCAGACAGTTTGGTATCGATAGATAGCCAAACTGGACAAGGAGTAGTTAAATGGAAACGACATCAGTTAATGCCACGACAGGCTTTCAATGCAAATACATTTCTGCATCAACCCCTGCAAAACTTAGACTTCCCCGACACGGCTTACGACAACGATCCGCAGCTTTCCTTCTCCGTTGAGCCTATCAACAACCGCACTTTGCGAATTAGAATGCTTACTACTCCAGTTACTCCGAAGGAAGAGGAGTCAATCATGCTGGTAGGCACACCAAGCGATGGCCGCAGTGAATGGAAAGTAACGCAAAATGCAGAGGGTACAACTTATACATCAGAGCATGGTAGCCTAACTATCAACAACTACCCGTGGAGGCTTGTGATAAAAGATAAGAGAGGCAAAGTGTTGACTCAAACACGCTGCTGGAGCGACAATGATTCTACTCAAATCAAAGTGCCACCGTTTAGCTTTATCAAAAGAGGTTCGGACAATACACGAAGTATCAACCCAGTATTCAGCATGTCTCCGGGTGAAAAGATTTATGGCTGTGGAGAATCGCCCACTGCTTTGAATAAGGCCGGGCAAAAGGTGAATCTATTTGTTACCGATCCTCAGGGACCTGAAGGACCGGATATGTACAAACCCATTCCTTTTTTCCTCAGTTCGAGAGGTTATGGTATGTTTATGCACACATCAGCGCCTGTAACTTGCGATTTTGGGGCTTCATATATTGGGGCAAACAAGCTATTCATGGCCGATGAAGCACTCGATTTATTTATATTCTTAGGCGACCCTAAAGAGGTATTGGGTGAGTATACCGATTTAGTTGGTCGTCCTGAGATGCCCCCTTTGTGGTCGTTTGGCACATGGATGAGTCGCATCACCTACTTTAGCGAAGCAGAAGGAAGAGAAGTTGCTAAGCAAATTCGCAAGAATAAAATACCTTGCGACGTGATTCACTTTGACACAGGCTGGTTTGGCACAGACTGGCAGTGCGATTACGCTTTTGCAGCCGACAGGTTTGACAATCCGAAGAAAATGCTTGATGATTTAAAGGAGCAAGGATTCAGAACCTGCTTGTGGCAACTACCCTATTTCACACCAAAAAATAAGTTCTTCCCCGAACTTGTAGAGAAGGGCATGTACGTTCGCAATGGAAAAGGACAATTGCCCTATGAAGATGCAGTGCTAGACTTCACAAACCCAGAGACAGTTGCTTGGTATCAAGAGAAAATAGGCAACTTGATAGAGATGGGTGTAGGCGCTATAAAGGTAGACTTTGGCGAAGCTGCTCCATTAGAAGGCATCTATGCAAATGGTCGTTCTGGTTTGTATGAGCACAACTTATATCCTGTGCGCTACAATAAAGCGGTGGCAGACGTTACTCGTGATATCCACAATGAAAACATCATTTGGGCTCGCTCAGCTTGGGCTGGTTCACAACGATATCCATTGCATTGGGGTGGTGATGCTGCAACTACCAATACAGGTATGCAAGGTTCTTTACGTAGCGGACTTTCATTAGGCTTATCGGGCTTCTGCTTTTGGAGCAATGATATTGGCGGTTTTGTAACAGAAACACCCGAAGAGCTTTATCGTCGTTGGCTTCCTTTCGGATTCTTAGTGTCACATAGCCGCGTGCATGGCGCACCTCCTACCGAGCCTTGGTATTATGGCAAAGAGTTTACCGACTATTTCCGCAAATGTGCTGCAATGAAGTATGTACTTATGCCCTATGTATATGCACAAGCAAAACAAAGTACTGAAAAGGGATTGCCTATGATGCGTGCTTTATTATTAGAATATCCCAATGATCCCGGAGCTTGGTTGATAGAAGACGAGTATATGTTTGGCAATAATATCCTAGTAGCTCCTATTCTTGAAGCAAAGGATAGTAGAGATGTATATCTTCCCGGACAAGATAGATGGATTGATTATCAAACGGGAGAGATTTACAATCCGGGATGGAATCATATCGAGTGCGGCGAGCTACCTATCATCATGCTGGTGAAAGATGGTTCGGCAATACCCCACGTTGCATTGGCAGAGCGCACCGATCAAATTGACTGGAACAATATTACTTGGAAAAAATATCTAGCAAACAAAACTCAAGCAGAAGGATTGCTTTGTATACCTTCGGAAAATACATTGAAATCCATATCTTTTTAGTTAAACAAGGTATTATTAATTGAGAGTGCCCTTGAAACTGTAGTTTCAAGGGCACTCGTATTATATAGAGTTATCTTAGTTTACCGAATCGATAAAGACAACCTCAAAGCTTGGATCTTCCATATCCTTATCAAACGGATACATAGGACGCTCGATGCGATTGAATGGTAGTTGCTCTAAGTCTTGGTCTACTCCACCGCGGGTTAATGCCATCATCCAGTCGCCACGCATATCGTATAAACCTTCGGTCAAATAACCCAGTTTCACTACAATGATATCTGCAGTGCGAGGAGAGAGATTCAAATCGTCGAAATTCTTCTCATAATGATAGTAATGTCTCTTTTCGGTAACGATGATTTGCATGCTACCCATGCGCACTACCACCTCTTTGTTTTTATCTGTTTCGCGAATAGCCTCAACAGTTCCTTCAATCCATACAGGAGGAGCATAACGACTGTCTACTTTTGCACCAACATATCCTGCAACTTTGCCCCCTATGCCTACTTCTAGCGCTTGCTCTACAACTTCCGCACCAGGGATAGAAGCATAAATCAAACGAGGACCGTTAGCGTTCTTGAATTCCTTTCTTTTCAATAGCTCAGTCAATGTCCACGACACGTCACCTGCACCACCTGCTGTAGGGTTATCGCCCATGTCGCTAATGAAATAAGGCTTCTTATCGCTTGTCAATGCTGCTGCTAAACACTCTTCTAAAGAAGCTGTAGGCGCAACAAACTCAAAATCGCCACGAATTGACCAGAATAGCTCTGCCAACTCTTTTGCACCTGCTTCTACTTTTGCTTTATCATCACCGGTAACTACTACAACGGCATGGTTGCGTGGTTCATCTGCCCATGCATACGATATCCATACGCCCGCATCTGTCACACCTTCACTGTCGGCAATAAGAGGTGTTGCTTCAAGAAGCTTGCTTCCCGGTTCTACACGTGTAGAAGTCTTTTCGCCCGGCAACAAAATAGGAACTTTCACCCATGCTTTATATGCAGGACGTCCACTACCCGACTCGATACGTTCGATTAAGTTAGACACAGCTCTTCTTCTTGTAGCCAGATTATCTTCATGAGGAGACATGCGATAGCAAGTAATTAAATCGGTATTTTTAGCTAAGCGGTGAGAAACGCTACCATGAGGATCCATACTTGTAGAGAACAACACATCATTGCCCACCAACTCGCGAACTTTAATGATGAAATCACCTTCCGGATCGTCTAGCCCTACTACACTCATAGCACCATGTATATCAAAGAATAAAGCATCATAAGGCATATTCTTTTTTAATTCTTCAAGAATGCCATTCACTAAACTATCGTAGCACTCGCGAGTTACGATACCACCTGGAGTAGCTCTAGCAACCATTGCCGGAAACCATTCTGCTTTTTGTCTCAATACTGAGTCTTCCCTCAAAAAAGGATATAGTTTGTATACATCATCTTGTTTGTTGATTCTAAATGCACCATATTCAGTTTGTGCCGGAGAGAAAGTGCTACACTCAATAGCGATACCTGCAATAGCAATGCGTGGTTTGTCAGCCTTTGAAGCACAAGAAGTAAATACCAAAAGAGCCATTAAAAATAGCAGACCTAATGATTTCTGTTTTTTCATCATTTTACTTTTGTTAGTGGGTTTTTAAAGAGGTTAATGTGTTTTATTTTCCCGCAAAGATATAGATTAAAGTCCAATCATTCTCAAATGCAATTATCAAAAGTAATCTAATAAATACAAACCTATTTTATATCTAATTGTTATTCATACATCTAACCTTAATTAAATGTAAAATGTACAAGTCAATAATTCGTCCGTTTTTATTCAAAATAAACCCAGAGAAAGTTCATGATATGACGTTCGGTGGATTGAAGATATATAAGCATATCATGCCCATGCGAAGCATGATAAAGCATGAAACTAAAAGCAAACATTCTTTTATTCTTAAAGAAATCCCCCTTCGAAGTCGCGTTGGATTGGCTGCCGGATTTGATAAAGGTGCTGAAGTATTTGACGAATTGGCCGATTTTGGCTTTGGTTTTATCGAGGTTGGCACAGTTACTCCCAGTCCACAAAGCGGCAATCCCAAACCACGCATCTTTCGTTTAGAGAAAGATGAATCATTGATTTCGCGCACGGGGTTCAATAATCCGGGGGTTGAGGCAATAAAAGAGCGAATCAGTAAATATCCCAATAGGCGCTATAGACTAGGAGTGAATATCAATAGAGACCCTTCTTCTACAGAAACGGAAGCGATTGTAAGCGATTTCACAAAGGTATTTAAGGAGCTATATGAGTATACCGATTACTTTACCATCAATTGGGGCAGTGTAGATGCAAAAACGTTCGAAGCAGTGCTTAAGTCACTAACAAATATCCGTCAGGAGATGGAAGTCTCAAAAAAGATTATCATCAAACTACCGGCCGATATTGAAGAAGAAACGCTACTAAATGTTATTGTACTAGCTCGTGAGTATCAAGCCGATGGATTTATAGCCACAGGGCCCACTATGGATAGAAGCAACTTGCTATGTCTTAGCAAAAAGGAGAGTGAGAAGATAGGCATTGGAGGAGTGAGCGGCAAAGGCATTGGATATAAATCTAAAGACGTGGTGAAGTTCTTGGGCGAAAACGTGAAAGGCGAATTTATAATTATAGGTGCAGGCGGCATTATGTGTGTGCAAGATGCCTTAGACATGATAAACTATGGAGCTGATTTATTGGAGATATACTCGGCATTTATCTTTGAAGGCCCCAAAATTGTTGAAGAAATTAATGATGCTCTAGCCAATATTTAGCAAAATGGATATTCAGTCTAACCCTCAAATAGCCAAGATGCTGAGCGATCTTACATTAATTCGCTCTAAATCGCCATTGATACACAACATCACCAACTATGTTGCCATGAATCCTACAGCCAATGCTTTGCTTGCCATTGGAGCATCGCCAGTGATGGTGCAAGCCGTAGAAGAGGTAGATCAAATAGTAGCAATATCGGCCAGCTTGGTTTTAAATATAGGCACCATAAGTGTGCCATGGATGGAGTCGATGATTAAAGCTGGCGAAGCAGCCATCTTAAAGAAGATACCCATTATATTCGACCCGGTGGGGGCAGGTACTACAGATTTTAGAACCATTGCGTGCAATAAGATAATAGATACTTGCAACCCTAATGTGATACGCGGCAATGGGCTGGAAATAGTAGCACTCAACAATGAAGATGATAATAAGAAAGAGATAGAAACCACTATCACAGACGAAGAGGCTCTAAGTGCTGCAAAATCTCTTGCACTAAAAACCAAGGCCATTGTGGTAATAAGCGGACCAACCGATTACATCACCAACGGCACTATTGTAAACACATCGAGCCATGGCGACCCAATAATGGCACGCGTCATTGGCATAGGATGTGTATCGAGTGCTTTGATAGGTGCTTTTGCGGCAGTCAACGACAGCATGATAGATGCCGCCACCAATGCCATGCTATTGATGGGAATGGCCGGACAGTTGGCTGCTCAGTATTCTAAAGGGAGTGGATCGATGCAGGTGAATTTCTTAGACGAATTGTACAATTTTGATGCTAACTCCATCGCCCGACTTTAATCAATTTGCGCTACATCCTCAAATATCACATTGGCCACCGTCCACTTCTCCATGCGCACATGAAGAAACAATGCATATATGCCGAGGGTGATAATACATAGCAACCACCACCATATCCAGTGATGCGCCAAATCCATAGGTTTGCCGATAAATTTCATGCGTTTACCACACACCACTGTGTGATGATATTTAGCTCTATACTTCATGCATAAGGCCCATGGATAGCCAAAACCCAGTGTAAATAGACAGATAGCCATAAACTTGAGTTGAAGTATTAAATAAGCTTTTACCGATTCATCGAAATATGAATTATACTTCGCTCTATTTGTTTCAATCGTCGATTGCTTTATTTTATTTTGAATATGTTCTTTCATTTTTATCACTTAATTATTTACTGCAAAGATAGACGAAATGCTTAAAGCTACTGGCAGTAACTATTGATTATTTAATCATTTTAAAAGAATGCTGATAAGCATTTATAACTATTGATTTCTTTTTGGCATTTATCTATTTAGTTTCATAACGGTGAAACTTTAGTTTCAGTGAAGTGAAACTATTGTTTTATGCCTCATAAAACAACCTAATTTGTTGATGTTATCAAGTTTCTACAATCATTTATCAAGATTAAGTTTCTTAATTTCCAGCCTCAACCATTTCTTTTAATATTTGTTATATTAATTCTAACGTGCTATTTTAGAATTGATACATGAACATATATATTAAAATACTGACATTGGTTGTTTCGATGACTTTCTTTTTCATCAATGCAAATGCAAAATCTCTGGAAAGTGATACTCTCAAAAACTATATTCCATTTATACAAATTAAATCGGCTGGAGGAACAGTGTTTCCAACTACACCTATTGTGCAAGGGCAGAAGGCCATCACTTGGTTCAATGCAGCTAGTTTTCGTTTTGGATATGCCTCAACCGGCAAACGTTGGCAAGATAGAGAATACAACTTGCCATATATGGGTGTAGGATTTCTGATGACTAATTTTTATCGAAACTCCGACATTGGTCGTCCTATGGCTATTTATCTATTTTATGGTGCACAGTGGAAACAATTCAATCCCCGACTCTCTATTGGTTACGAACTAAATTTGGGATACTCTATGGATTGGAAGCCCTACAATGCCAAATACAATCCACAAAATGGAGCAATCGGTGCGAAATGGGCTATGTATGTTGCGCTAGAGCCACACATCGTTTGGCAAATCAACCCTTATTTTTATTTGCAAGCTGGGATAATGGTTTCGCATTACTCTAACGGAGGTACACACAAACCCAATAATGGTTTAAACATGATATCGCCAACTATTGCTCTAAAATATAAGTTTAAGCGTTCCGATTTTAGTTTCCCATCATCGGAAGATGTGCCGACTTTTAAAAAGTATATCGGACAGGATGTATCATTAAATTTTGCAGTACGTCAAATAATGTCACAATCGCCAACCAATAGCAGCGAAAAAGTACCTGTAGATTATAACTTCAAAGTGTTAGGGCTAAACTACAACTGCTACTATGCACCCAACTATAATTACAAATATGGATTGTCTGCACATCTTGTATACGATTCGAGCAGCAATGCATGGGTTGAAATAAGCAATAATACGAATATTGTAAAACATGGCCTTTTAAAACATCGCTTCTCGCTAGGCATAGCAGCCTATGGCGAATTGTGCACCGAGTATTTTTCTATGTTCGCCAATATAGGATATAATGTAGTTCACAATCAGAAGCGAGACTCACGTATTTATCAGATACTAGGTGTCAAATTCTACCTGAGCGACAATTTATTTGGCACAATAGGCGTCAATGCCAACGGATTTAGTTCGGCTCGATATCTATATTTAAGTCTAGGATATACATTTCGCTAATCTATTTTCGCGCCATCTGTAAATAGTATACAACCATCCGTAAATAGTTTAATTACTAGAAGTTAGCTATCGTTTATCTTTGTATCATCAAAATAGTGCAAAGATGAGAACTCTTTCATTTGCTATAAATTAAAAGACGAAGCGTAATCAATATGGCTGATAATCAGAATAAAATAAACCGTAGAGGATTTCTTAAATTGCTGGGTGGTGGAGCAGTAGCAACCACAGCAATTGTGACAGGTTGCAAACCACAAAATGATAGAGGTGGAGCCGCACTAAGTGAAATACCTACCGACAAAATGACCTACCGCATCAATCCAAATACGGGCGATAAGGTTTCGATTCTTGGCTATGGCATGATGAGACTACCGTTGCAACAAAAGGCAGATGGAACAGGCGAAGAGGTAGATCAAGAGATGGTGAACCAATTGGTAGATTATGCCATTGCACATGGGGTTAACTATTTCGACACCTCGGCTACCTACGTTAGAGGATGGTCGGAAGAGGCAACCGGAAAGGCTCTGAGCAGACACCCGAGAGAGAGTTATATGGTGGCAACCAAGTTTTCTAATCACAACAATACAGTGTGGCGAGATAGAAAAGAGGCTATCGCACTCTATGAGCGTTCAAAAAGAAATCTACAAGTAGACTATATAGACTATTATCTGCTTCATGCCTGTGGTGTGGGTTCTACTACCTATCTTACCGAAAAGGATGTGGACGAAGAATTTGATACCATTGATAAGTTGGTGCTTAAAGAGCGTTTCTTCGATAATGGTATGCTTGATTATCTGATAGAAGAGCGAAAGGCTGGGCGCATTCGCAACTTAGGTTGGTCGTTTCATGGCAAAGTAGAAGTGTTCGACTACATGCTATCCTTGCAAGATAGAGGCATGGTGCATTGGGACTTTGTGCAAATACAACTAAACTATGTAGACTGGAAATATGCTTCGGGGTGGAATGTAAATGCAGAGTACTTGTATAACGAGCTTGCCAAGCGAGACATTCCTGTAGTGATAATGGAGCCATTATTGGGCGGACGATTGGCTTCGAACATCGATTATCTATCTTCTCGCCTCAAACAACAAAAGCCTAACAATAGCATTGCATCATGGGCTTTTCGTTATGCCGGTTCGTTTCCCAAAGTATTGTCCGTATTGAGTGGCATGACTTATATGGAGCATTTGCAAGACAACCTAAGAACTTACTCTCCGCTTGATGTATTGACCGATGATGAATTTGAGCTATTGGCAGATACCGCCAGACGAATGACTGAATACTCTTCTGTGCCGTGCACTGCCTGCCAGTATTGTATGCCTTGTCCATACGGTATAGATATCCCCGCTATCTTTACCCATTACAATAAGTGTATCAACGAAAACAATGTGCCCGAGTCATCGCAAGATGATAACTATCGTAAAGCACGTCGTGCCTTTCTTGTGGGATATGATAGAAGTGTACCCAAACTGCGTCAAGCCAACTTGTGCATTGGTTGCAATCAATGCGTGCATCACTGTCCGCAAGCCATTAAAATACCGCAAGAATTGCATCGCATAGATGGGTATATAGAGACTTTAAAACAAGAAACCATTTGATAATTTACCACAAAAGGCATCAACACTTGCCATGGTATTGATGCCTTTTGTGCATATTTTATTTGATGTTCTTTCTTATTTCAACTTGGCAAGCAGAAACTCACACCATTTATCCATACCTGTTCCATCTTGGGCCGACACTTCAAACACAGTGAGATGATGATTTACCTTCAAAGCATTCTCGCGAAGCTTAGCAGTATCACTCTTTAAATAAGGAGCTAAATCAATTTTATTGATAATACACACTTGTGCACTTTCAAACATATAAGGATACTTCAATGGCTTGTCATCGCCTTCGGTGACGCTAACCACCACTACACGAAAGTCTTCGCCTAAATCGAACATGGCAGGACAAACCAAGTTGCCTACATTCTCAATAAAAAGCAATGATTTATCTTTGGGCGCTAACTTCTTTACCCCATCTATCACCATAGATGCATCAAGATGACATCCGTTTTCGGTATTAATCTGCAAAGAAGATACTCCCATCTTAGCAATGCGGTCGGCATCGTTGGATGTTTCTTGGTCGCCTTCAATCACTGCAATAGATACCTTATCTTTAAGCAAAGTGATGGTTTGCTCCAACAAGGTGGTCTTGCCCGAACCCGGTGAGCTAACTATATTGATAGCGCATATCTCTTTCGCATCAAAATACCCACGATTGCGTTCGGCCATTGATTGATTGACTGAGATAATGTCTTTTTTTACTTCTACCACCCTTTCGTGAG
>CAMTOV010000087.1 GCA_947074235.1 uncultured Bacteroides sp.
CAAACAACCCGCTCATATCAGTAATAATCGAACCAGGCATACTTGGATTTGGAAGCGGATCGCCTGTTTTCCAGGTTTCACCCTCATAGGTATAGCTACCACCCGATGCTTTATTAAGTTCAGCTTTAAACTCTGGAGTTAACACTAAACGATAACCAGCACCATTGTCGATAGAGATATAATTGTAGAAGTTAGTATTGGCTACTTGAAAACGAAGATTATTCGTATCAATACCTGTTTGTTGAGGGTTGTTGAACAGTTCTACATGAGCCTCATTGAAGGCGTATCCTAATGCGGGTTTTTCAGCAACATTCATAGAACAACCATAGAACATATTTTCAACATTTACTCCATGAGTTGGAGTGATTATATTAAAGTTACTCAGGTCTAAAAAAGTAAGACTGCGACACAAATGAAACATACGATTGGCGTTTATCAAGCTAGAACCATCAAAACTGGATAAATCAAGAGAGGTTAAATAAAAAGCACTGTCAAACATAAATGACATATCAGTAACCTTTGAAGTATCGAAGTTACGAATGTTTAAATCTGTTAGGTCGCTACATGAATAAAACATAAACATCATATTGGTCACTTTTGACGTATCAAACTTGCTAAGATCTAACGACGCTAATTTGAGACATCCATAAAACATATGCCCCATATCGGTTACCTTACTAGTGTTAAAGTCACCAAAATCTATAGACACAAGTTTACTACAAGATCTAAACATTCCTTTCACATTATTCAAATTAGTAGTATTTACACCAGCTAATTTGACAGTGGTTAGGTTGCTGCAATCAGCAAACATATAAGACATATCTCTTGCATAGGTTTGCTGAAAGTTGCTCAAGTCTATAGATGTAACCTGATCGCATCCTTCAAAAAGTCTACTCATATCACCAACAGACCATTCATGGCCACTTATATATGGACTTGGAAGAGGGTCTCCAGTCTTCCAAGTGATATTATTATAAGTATAACTACCACCGGAAACCTTATTTAACTGAGCCTTAAATCCGTCTGACAGAGATAATTTCTTACCGATAAGGTTATCTCCAAGAGAAGTGTACGAATAAAAATCGGAAGGCGTGTTTTGTGCCTTAGCATCAAAAACACTACTCAAACTCATGACGAGTATAAGTAAGAAGAATAATGTACTTTGTTTTTTCATAATGATAAGTATTATGGTGATTAATAATTTATTTCTTTCTGAATAACCAATTAAGAAAGCGGTCAATGCATCTTCTCTTAGTGATGACAATAGGTTCCGTATATTGTTTCTCTGTTTCTATACGCTCTATCTGCTTATCTATAATTTCTTGCACTTGATTAAATGATAAACTCTTTCTATCGGAATCTTTATCAGCTATTTTTTTTGTAGGTTTATTTGTTTGTTTCATAGCCTATAACAGTTACAACTATTTAACATCTTTGATACATCAGCAAAGTTAGTTCTGCATTAAATAGACGGATAGGATATTTCTTTCAAAAAATAGACTTATAGCTTCAAAGTGTAATATAAGTTTTGCCATATTCTAACACAAAACACCACTAATACACTGATATTAAGATAGATAAAGAGTCTATTATAAATCTTCCATAAAAAATGTATTGATTTTAAGAAAATAGACAACCAACTTAGTGTTAGTATACAAGAGAAGTAAAACCTTAACAGATTGGATGATAACTGTTAACATTTAATTTGTAGAATGTAAAGAATTACAAGGTAAAATGTAACAGTTTTAAAATTAGAATAAACCACACTGAATATCAATTGATTAAAAACAAAAAAAGTTTAGTACTCTACCCCAAGCAATGTAGTAAAGCACCAAACCATATTATATAGAAAAAGAAGTATAAAGCGAAATAATGCCAATGGCTACCTTACTCGTTTGCGATATTGAGATGGAGTCATCTGAGTAACTATTTTGAAAGAACGAGTAAAGTGAGCATTATCCTCAAATCCACACTTCATGGCTATATCACCGATAGGCATATCGATACTAGCATCTAAGAGCCTTTTAGCTTTACTAATGCGAATTTGTAGAATATAAGTTGAAGTGGTTTCGCCAGTGATGGAGAGTATTCTGCGACGCAATTGAGAACTACTCATAAACATTCTGGAAGAGATATTCTCAATATTAAGATCATTATTATTCATCAATGAGTAAACCACATCAGTAAGCTTATTGAGAAAATCGCTTTCTTCTGATGAAAGCGCTGCATCTTCATTTTGTCTAGATCCTTTCTCGTCTATATTTGAGAATTTATTGCGCAACAAGCGTCTAGACTCAAGCAACATATTAACTTGCGAGTTCAGTTCGTCGGCATTAAATGGTTTGTATAAATAGGCATCTGCACCTATATTTATCCCTTTTATTCGATCTTCTTCTGTGCTTTTGGCCGTAATTACAATAATCGGAATATGATTTAACAGATCTGAACTTCTAATCTGACTACATAGCTCATACCCATCCATTTCGGGCATCATCAAATCGGTGATAATCATATCGGGCATTAAGTCGGTTGCTTTCGTCAACCCTTCTAAACCATTGCTAGCATAAAATAGGTTGTATTCATTTTGCAACAAGGTACCGATATAATAAGCAATATCAGTATTGTCTTCTACAATCAATACCATTGGTTTTACTATATTAGACGGATCTCCATCATTCAATATAGAATCAAATTTAGATTTTACCTTTGAAGATTGAGAGATAAATGTACCTTCCCAGCCAACTTTGCCATGTTGCATAGGTAATGTTACGGTAAATACTGCACCATTGCCAGGGGTGCTATGCACAGTAATTTGTCCTCCTATTACCTCTACAATTTGGCGTACCATGGATAGACCTACACCCGAACCTACAACCGAATTGCTATTTTTGCCTTGATAGAATGGTTGAAATATATGAGAAATATCCTCCTTGGCTATACCAACCCCAGTATCGGCTACTCGTATTTCTACAAACTCACCATTCTGTTTGCAGGTAATAAATATTTTCCCATATTCTGGCGTATATTTTATTGCATTTGAAAGCAGATTGCGCATAATCTTATTTATATAATTAGGCACAAATTCCATTATAATTGAGGTATCTTCCGGAGCAAAGTAAAGTTCAATTTTATTCTGTCGTGCTTCAATATGAAAACTATCATTCATCATGCGCAAATAGGCTACAATATCTCCTTTGTCCCATTCGGGTTCGCCTATTTCGGACTTAATTTTTGAAATATCGAGCAGCTGGTTGATAAGTTCTAACAAGCTATTGCCATGATTGTGAATCATAGTGGCAACACTCTTTGTGTTTTGTCCATCTACAAGCTCGCCACTCATAAGCTGTTTAGACAATCCTAATATAATAGTAAGCGGAGTGCGAAATTCATGTGTTATGTTGGTAAAGAAATTGTTTCTTGTCACCTCTAAGCGTTTCATTACTGCTTGTGTTTTGGCACGCATATGTAGCGAATACCACAAAAAGAAGATAATTGTAAGGGCAAATAGAAGGGTAATCAATGATACCACTACGAACATTCGCTTAGAGCGTCGCTCCATTTCAAAGTTAGATTGTATCAAGTTGACTTCGTTGCGCCGTTGTCCACGCTCATAGTTAATACGAACATTGTTCATATGATTCACCTTGTTGGTGCTACTCACACTATCGGCATAAAGCCTGCTCTTAATAAAACTATCCAATGCCTTTTGCGCATTGCCCTGCTTTTCATAAAGTAAAAAGTTCACGCGATAAGCCTCTGCAATATGCTCTAAAGAATTTATTTTTAAGGCAGTAGTATAAGCTTGGTTAAGATAATTTTGAGCCTCAGCAAGGTTGCCTTTTGATATATAAACTCTAGCTAAAGACAAACACGATTCGAGCCAGTGCCAACTATCGCTTTTGTTATACATTAAATCGTAGCCCGATTTATATTCTTCAATTGCTTTGTCCCACTCTTGTTGCTTTTCATAAATTCGCCCAAAGTGAGCATAACACAATGAGATACCCAAATCGGATTTAGCTTCTTTGTTGTACTCCATCGATGAGTTGTAATATTGCCACGCAGAATCTAGTACTCCATTATATTCAAAAATAGCTCCAATATTGGCATAGTTGATAGCTTGTCCCAAAGCACTATTCAACTCATGCTCGCCCTTAAGCGCCATTCTAAACATACTATCGGCAGCTACCATATTTTCGAGTGTGAGATAAACATTGCCTATTCCATTCATAGACACTACTCTACTCTTTTTAGCACTTTTGCTTTGATTGTCACTATATAGCTCGCAATAGCTAAGGGCTTCATAATGATGCGAAGAGGCCTCATCTAAAATGCCCAAACGCCTAAAGTTTGTACCTAGGTTATTGTAAGCTTGAATTATTTCTAGCGTATCTCTTAACTCTAAGGCAATGGTAAGCCCTTTTTTGTGAGCATCAATAGCGTCAAGAAAATTGCTTTTGTTACGGTACATCTTTCCTAATTCTCTATATGCCAACATATGTATTAGTGAAGACTCTTTACTATCTGAAGAAATAAGTTTATATAAAGATGCACTGTCTTTGCTAGCATAAATTAGACTATCTGCATATTTTCTTTCATCAGTAGTATATTTAGCAGTATCGGAGTTTTGACAAGCACCATACACAATCAACAATGTTAAGAGTAAGCAAATTGTAGCACAGTTAAACGATACATTATTTTTCCTCATAGAAATATTAAGATTAGAGCACAATAGTTGTTTTATGTATTTTACACAAACTTAAATAAAAATTTTGATTTAAGAGCGTGCTCTACTAAAATAAAAAAATATCCTCATTTAAATTCTCTAATTTGAATGAGGTGATTTACTATTTATCGCTTGCTTTCCATACACCAGATATAGTTGTAGGTTCCATAGCGTCAAAATAAGACATAGCAATTACTTTATATTTCTTATACTCCAAATCTGACGGTAGTTTTATAACAAATTCTATGGTTTGCTCGCAAAGCTGATTGGTAATAAGCTTTTGCAGATATAGTTTATATGTATCGCGAGAATAAAGATCAAGACAATCCAATAACTCTTCGTCTGTTAAGGTATATTCATTGTAGTTACCATCCAAAAATCGGCTAATTCTCTCATCAGGATTATATTGCCAACTCAACAATTCTCCAAAACGCAAAGCTAGGTGCATATTCACATCTTTCATTGTTTGCTCGGCCTTTTTCATATTCTCTGCAGTGACATTTCTACGAGAATAGATATACTTAGTAACTTTACCATCATCACTATACTCAATAGGATTTACTATGTGTTCAAATTGCTCAAATTTATTAATCTCTTGATTGTATATGCGCAGGTTAGATACAACTGTATCTATTACATGGTTTATTATATCTGAATAATCTTTGCAATATTGATCTAAATCATCGGGATGAATCTGTCTTTCTAAGCCTCGCTGTGTTACATCATCACGAACAAAATTTACGCCATCATATTTATAGAGTATTTTATTTTGTTCATCAAATAAAAAGATATCAGTATTTGCATTGCGTATAAGGGTATTTATAGATTTACCTAGTTCAGAGATGCGTGTTGAATAAGTGCGTATGGTTAATTTATCACTCTTACGCCTTTTTAATAGAAGTGTAAAACACAGAACTATTAATATAGCCAATAGGCATATTGAAATAATAAAATAGATTAAAACAGGCTGTCCTATAGGCATTAAAAAAACTGTATTATATAATAAAGCAGATATCATATTAAATCATCGATTAGTAGGAATTATGTGTTCGCCTCAATTAACATATAAAATATGTGAACCTTTTATTTGTATAAACACTTAAAACGGTAAAATGTATAATTAATCATGTATTTTAATGGTTAAAATAAGTTTAATTAACAATTAAAGGTTCTATCTTGATTTAATTCTACTTTAAAATATAATCGGTTTATAATAATAAAGTAGGCTCTTTGAACGAACAAATCAATTATTTGTTTTACTTTGTAATTGAACTAATGAATAGAAATTATGGCGAAAAAGAAAGAAAAAAAGGCCGGTAAGCGAATGAAGAAACGCGATTTGGCGAACTTAGTGATGAGCTTCTTTCAAGAAAAACAGGGAGAGGTAATTGGTTTGAAATATCTCTTCTCGGAGTTGCGCCTCACCACACATCCACTCAAGATGCTGTGCATGGATATTTTGTACGAACTATTGGCTGACGATTATATATCAGAAGTAGAGAAAAACAGATATAAACTCAATACCAACGGCACAGAGCTTGTAGGTACTTTCCAACGCAAAAGCAATGGCAAGAACTCTTTCATCCCCGAAGATGGCGGCGACCCAATCTTTGTAGCTGAGCGCAATTCTGCTCATGCTATGAACAACGACAAGGTGCGCATTGCTTGTTTTGCAAAACGCAAAAACCATGAGAAAGAAGGTGAAGTGATTGAAATCCTTGAACGTGCCAATGATGTATTTGTGGGTACGCTTGAGGTGGCTAAGAATTATGCCTTCTTGGTAACTGAAAATCGTACACTTGCCAACGATATATTTATCCCTAAAGAGAAACTAAAGGGTGGAAAAACGGGAGATAAAGCCATTGTAAAAGTGGTAGAATGGCCCGAAAAGGCAAAAAATCCTATTGGTCAAGTAGTAGATATACTAGGTGTGGCAGGTGATAATACCACCGAGATGCATGCCATCCTTGCTGAGTTTGGACTGCCTTACGTGTATCCGCTTGCGGTAGAAAAGGCTGCCGACAGAATACCCGATGATATCAGCCCCGAAGAGATTGCTCGCCGTGAGGATTTTCGTGGAATTACCACCTTCACCATCGACCCCAAAGATGCGAAAGACTTTGATGATGCCCTCTCTATACGTAAACTAGAGAATGGCTTGTGGGAGATAGGTGTACACATTGCCGATGTATCGCACTATGTGGCCGAAGGTAGTATAATTGATAAAGAGGCTGAGAAGCGTGCTACATCGGTGTACTTGGTAGACCGTACCATTCCTATGCTTCCGGAGCGCTTGTGCAACTTTCTTTGCTCACTTCGCCCGCACGAGGATAAGTTAGCTTACTCGGTAATCTTTCACATGAATGATAAGGGGGAAGTGAAAGATTCACGAATTGTACACACTGTAATACATTCCGACCGTAGATTCACCTACGAAGAGGCTCAAAATATCATCGAGACGGGCGAGGGAGATTATAAAGAAGAAGTATTAAAAATGGATTCACTAGCTAAGATTTTACGCGAAAAGCGTTTTGCTGCGGGTGCAATCAACTTCGATCGTTATGAAGTGAAGTTTGAAATCGACGAGAAAGGCAAACCAATCAGCGTTTACTTCAAAGAGTCGAAAGATGCAAACAAGCTGGTTGAGGAATTTATGCTTCTAGCCAATCGCACGGTAGCAGAATTTGTAGGTCGTGTGCCCAAAGGCAAGAAACCAAAGGTATTCCCTTATCGTATACACGACTTGCCCGACCCTGAGAAGTTAGATAACCTGTCACAATTTATTGCTCGCTTTGGCTACAAATTGCGTACTACAGGTACTAAAACGGATATCTCTAAATCTATCAATCACTTGCTTGATGATGTGCATGGCAAGAAAGAGGAGAATTTGATTGAAACAGTGTCGATACGTGCTATGCAAAAGGCTCGTTACTCTACACACAACATAGGCCACTACGGGTTGGCATTCGATTACTACTCACACTTTACCTCACCTATCCGTCGTTTCCCCGACTTGATGGTGCATCGTTTGCTTACTAAGTACATTGATGGTGGCCGTAGTGTATCGGAAACGAAATATGAGGATCTTTGCGAACACAGTTCTACCATGGAGCAAATTGCAGCCAACGCCGAACGTGCTTCTATCAAATACAAACAAGTTGAGTTTATGAGCGAGCGTGTAGGACAAACCTTTGATGGTGTAATCTCGGGCGTTACCGAATGGGGGCTTTATGTAGAACTCAACGAAAACAAGTGCGAGGGTATGATACCTATTCGCGACTTAGGAGACGATTACTACGAATTTGACGAGAAAAACTACTGCCTGCGTGGTCGTAGAACAAATAAAATATTCAGTTTGGGCGATGCCATAACCATCAAGGTGGCACGTGCCAACATCGAAAAGAAACAATTGGATTTTACATTGGTTGAATGAAAACAATAGAAATTAATGATAAGCAGCGAGTAGAAGAAGTTATTTCTCGCTGCTCTATTTGCTTTGTAGGCATCACAGACATGGAAGGAAACCCATATGTTATTCCCATGAACTTTGGATATCGTGATGGAGTAATTTACATTCACTCCGGCCCTACTGGGAGTTGCCTCGATATGCTAGAATTAAACAACAATGTATGCATTACGTTTTGCACCGATACAGATTTAGTATTTCAACACGAGCAAGTGGCTTGCAGTTATCGCATGAAGGCACAAAGTGTTATCTGTAGAGGTAAGGTAAACTTCTTGGAGTCGATGGAAGAGAAGCGTGAAGCGCTGGATATATTGATGAAGCAATACGTGGAGCGTAGTTTTACCTACTCAGACCCTGCCGTGCGCAACGTAAAAATCTGGGAGATACCTATTGATGAGGTAACTGCCAAAGATTATGCAGTACCTCACGAAAAGCCAAGGATTAAGTAATTTATTATTATCCATTAAATACATATCCTATGATTTACCAATTCAAGATTCAGATTAAAGGCATTACGAAGCCACCCGTTTGGAGAAAAGTAGAAGTGCCATCAAACTACACCTTCTTACAGTTTCACGAAGTGATACAAGCTGTTTTTGGATGGGATGACTACCATCTGTTTGAGTTTACAGACAAAGCATACCAAGGAACGATTCACATCTCTATGCCCGATGAAGGGGATTTTGATTTTGGTTTTAATGCCGAATCGCAAGATGCATCAGAAATTGAATTATCTCAATTCTTTTCTGACAAACAAACCAAACTTTTGTATATCTATGATTTTGGTGATTACTGGATACATGAGATTACATTGGAATCTATATCTGATAAATCAATTGAAGTTCCTAAATGTCTTTCAGGCAAAGGAGCTTGTCCGCCTGAAGATTGTGGGGGGACACCTGGATACGAAATGATAAAAAAAGCCTTAGCCGGCCCTGCCAGCGAAGAGACGGAAGAGCTGAGAGAGTGGCTAGGCTTGGAAGAAGATGAAAAGTGGGATGCCGATAGCTTTGATCTTGAAGAGACCAATGACTATCTAATGGGCATCTTATAAAGAGAAAACAAAATCCCCTTTTTATTGAAAAGAAAAGAGCTTTCTTTTACAATAAAAAGGGGATTCCTTTTGAAAGACAATTACCTTCTATTTAAGCAATGATTAAAGAGTAATTTTATAGAGGATATTCTTCAAATGCGTAAAGCACAGTAGATAGGTAGCGTTCGCCAGTATCGGGCAAGAGTGCTACGATTACTTTACCTTCATTTTCGGGAAGTTTGGCCAATTGGCTAGCAGCATAAACCGCAGCCCCCGATGATATACCTACCAACAAGCCCTCCA
This sequence comes from uncultured Bacteroides sp., assembly GCA_947074235.1. Classification (GTDB taxonomy): domain Bacteria; phylum Bacteroidota; class Bacteroidia; order Bacteroidales; family Bacteroidaceae; genus Bacteroides. The sequence continues at coordinate 9,529 of CAMTOV010000087.1, forward strand.
ACTTGGCCAACTCGCGACCGGTGCGGATGGCATCGTCATTGTTTACTTTAATTATTTTGTCAGGAACACTGGCATCGAATATGGTTGGAACAAACCCTGCACCAATACCTTGTATCTTATGCGGGCCGGGATTTCCTCCCGACAAAACAGGCGAGTCGGCAGGTTCTACTGCAACAATCTTTACATTGGGATTGTGCGCTTTCAATGCACGCCCTACTCCTGTCACCGTTCCACCAGTTCCTACACCTGCAACAAAGATATCAACTTTACCATCCGTATCACGCCATATCTCTTGTCCTGTAGTATGTTCATGTACGAAAGGATTGGCTTCATTTTCGAATTGTTGCAATATCACAGCACCTGGGGTAGATTCTTTTAACTCATTCGCTTTTTCGATAGCTGCCTTCATTCCCCCCGATCCCGGTGTCAACACCAACTCAGCTCCCAAAGCTTTCAATAGGTTTCTACGCTCTGTACTCATGGTATCGGGCATAGTCAATATCAGTTTATAACCCTTGGCTGCCGACACAAAAGCCAACCCTACACCAGTATTTCCACTGGTTGGCTCGATGAGTGTAGCACCTGGTTTTAAAATTCCTTTCTTCTCAGCATCTTCAATCATAGCAAGCGCCACACGATCTTTCACGCTACCTGC
>CAMTOV010000088.1 GCA_947074235.1 uncultured Bacteroides sp.
TCTATATGTTGTGCCAATTCAATCATACTGCAAATATATAAACTTTTTTCAATTATTTACCCTTGTAGCGGGGTTTTTTACAACTATAAAGCTGTATTTTCTTGCACTATTTTATGCTTTTGAGGAGCCGGTGCCCAATGATTGGTTTGCAAGTGTCTGCTGTGCTTTTAAGCAGTGCCTTGTGGTGCAATAGACACTGGCTAAATTTTGCATTTCAAAACCTAATCATTTATCCTTGTATTCCTTTACATTTATCAGATAGAATGTTAACAGTTATTCTGTGAAATGTAACAGTTATCTTTTTAAATTAAATCATCTTATTTATACTATGGCTATTGTAGCAAGACAATATAAATATTAAAACTTTCTATAATGCGTTCCATTCCAGAAATTATAGGGAGGGGGGGTACCCTCTATTAATTTCCGGAATGGAATAGCAAATAAGAAGTTTTTTATTTTTTTTAGACGATTGACAGGTTTCTTTTTTAATTAACTTTGCGCAACATTTATACTAAATACGCTTAACTACCGTTATGAATTATATAATCGATAAAAACTATTTAAGAACTTATTATAAACCAAGAATGAATTTTAAAAATCTCACCATACTTTTTGTGGTATTAGCGCTTACATCGTGCAAGTCAAAGCTAAACGTAACTTATTTCCAAGATTTAGAGAATATCACTTCAGGACAAATAGCAAGTAATAATGCGAATTATGAAGCAAAGATTGTTCCCGATGATCAATTGGTGATTCAAGTGTCGGGCATGGATCCAGCAGCTGTGGCTATGTTCAATTTGCCTGCTGTGTCATTCCAAAAAACAGGTGAAACCAATGTTGCTTCTACTCCAGTATTGCAAACTTATTTGGTTAATAGTCAGGGAGATATTGAGTTTCCTGTATTAGGTAAAATTCATGTAGAAGGAATGACTCGTACGCAACTTTCAGATTATTTGAAAGAGAAAATATCAGCATACGCCAAGAATCCATTGGTGAATGTAAAGATTAATAATTTTAAAATTTCAGTTTTGGGCGAAGTTAATTCACCAGGAACCAAATATATTTCAAACGAACGAATAACCATTCTTGATGCTATTGGCATGTCGGGTGATTTGGGTCTTTATGCCAATCGCGATAATATTTTAGTTATTCGCGATAATAATGGACAAAAAGAGTTTAATCGCGTAGATATTACCTCTTCCGATATTATGAATTCTCCTTACTATTATCTACAACAAAATGATGTTATTTATGTAGAACCTAATAAAGCTAAACAGAAAAACTCACGATTGAGTGGTAAAGATCAATATAATATCTCTATTATTTCTACAATAGTAAGTGTTACTTCTGTGATAGCATCATTGGGTATTGCTTTACTTGTAAAATAATCTTTGTTCAATCTTTTATTAATTAATTCTATATCATGACTGATAATACTAATAACAACGACGAACATATACATATTGGCTCACTTTTTAAACAGATTTTTGGCTTTTGGAAGATTTATGTACCAATAGGCATTGTGTGTCTTATTGGGGCTATTGTGTTTTTGCTTGTTACTCCTAAAGAATATGCTATGACATCACGCATTCAACTTTTGAGCGAAAAGCAGGGAATGATGTCTGAATTGAAAATGTTGAAAGGGTCGGGTTTAGGAGGATTACTTGGAGGTAGTTCTTCGGGAGTTAATGTAGAGGATGAAATTTTATTAATGCTTTCTCGCCAAAATTTAATAACGGTTATTCAAGAAAATGATTTGCAGTTGGAAATATTATCTAAAAGTGGACTTAAAGATCAGTTGTTAGATGTTGAAGAATCTCCAGTTGCATTTACCTTTCCTCCTTCATTTCTTGATACTTTGAGTAAGCCTATAACAATGTCTTTTAAGATTAGTAATGGTGAAATCACTAAAATGAAATGTAAATCGGCTTTATTTGAAACAATCACATTGCATAATCAAACTTTGCCTACAACTTTACAATTGCCAGTTGGCCGTATTGCAATAACTAATAATTTGCCAATAAACGGTAATTATGAAGTGGAAATTACACCTTTGCAAAAAACTTATGAAACTTTAGTAAAAGAACTCTATATTGATGCTATAGATAAAACATCTGATATAGTTGAATTAATATACAAATCTTCTAATAAATTGCGTTCAAACAAGCTTTTGAATAGTATTATGAATCAGTACAATTTTTACTCTAAAGGGGTAAAAATGCATGATACTAACTTGAATGCTGAATTTGTAGGAAATAGATTGGATTCTATTACAATGGAATTGGCAATACTTGAGCATAAAATAGAGAACTATAAACAATCGAATAAAATGCCAAGCCCTGAAGCTCATGCTTCAATAACTTATTATGGCAATAAAGAAACTGAAAGAGCCATTCTTGATACAGAGACTCGTTTACGAATGCTCGATTATGTTATTCAATATATGGAGAACCCTGCAAATGCATTTGCTGCTGTTCCTGTAATAGATGGTGCAGGCGAAAAATCAATAGTTTTATATAATGAACTTTTGTTGGAACGCCAACGCTTGTTAATGTCGTCGGAGGTAAACAACCCTGCACTTATTCTAGCAGAAGCTCAATTGAAAGAGTCGCATAAGATGCTATTGGAATCAGTGAAGAGTGTTCGTAATAATGTTCAAATTGGGCTTGATGCTTTATATAAAACAGATACTAAACTTGCTAAAGAGGTAGACAAACTTCCTCAACAGGAGCGTGAGTATATTGAGATGAAACGTCAACAAAAGATTAAAGAAACAATCTACTTGTTTTTAATGCAGAAGATACAAGAAAAAGAATTGGCAAATTCGCCTGATGATGTTGCCGGACGTATCGTAGATAAAGCATATTCATCTTATAAGCATGTATATCCTAAAGGCTCAATTATATTGATTTTGGCATTTATTATAGCGTGCATGCTGTCGCTAATAGTGATTGGCATCAAAATCTTTGTTTCCAACAAGAAGTAAATATACATGAGACAACTTGTAATTTCAAAGAATAATCTATTTTTTTACTTCTTAATTTTCGGTTATCTATTTGGAGTAATTTTTTATGATTACCTTAAATTTGATTTTACCGATGAGTTAATGGCTTTATTTCTTGTATTTTTTGCTGGAGCTACTGTGTATGAACGAAAAGATATAAAGCAATTAAAGCCATTGTTGTATTTAAGTTTGATTTTTTTGTTTTACACGGTTTACTCATTCATTATAAAATCGAATGTTCCACAAGCTATTTTAACTGATTTAGCAATTCAAATAAAACCTTTTCTTGGTTTTTTTTGTGCTTGGTTAATAGCTCCACGACTAAATAAGCAACAGCGTTTATTTACATCAATTTTATGTATATTAATTGGATGTTTAATTGTTGTCATTTTTGCGACTGGCAATATGTGGACTTTCTTTATACATCCTTCCCGTTTGGCAACATCTGCAACAGTAACTGCATTGCTTTATCTGTATGTAAGCTCGTTTACCTGGAAAGACATTCTAATTTTTATTATATTATTGAGTGTAGGATTTTTATCTACGCGATCGAAATTTTATGGATTTTGGGGAGTTTCTACTATCTTAATTATATATGTAAAAATATTTAGAGAGATTAAGATAGGGTTCAAATCTATAATTACACTCTCGGTGGTAATTATAATTGCAATTGCACTTTCATGGGAGAAAATTGTGGTTTACTATATTGATGGGGCTATGAATTCTCGTGAAATGTGGAGTCGACCCGCTATGATGGGAACATTATTCTTGATTCTTATAGATTATCTGCCTTTTGGCTGTGGTCTTGGTAGTTTCGGAACATTTGCCTCGGCAAAATACTATTCTAATACATATGCAGAGTATGGGCTTGACAAATTATGGGGGCTTTCAGAAGACAAACCAGACTTTATAGCAGATGCTTTCTATCCAGAACTAGCGCAATTTGGGATTGTTGGTGTAGTGCTTTATTTTTGGTTTTGGGGATGGATTCTTACTAAAGCAAATAATTCTCAAAGTTTGCAGCCTAAATGTTTACTTTTGATCTATTTGATTTTTATTTTCTTCCTTATTGAGGGCATAGCCGATTCTACGTTTACCCATAATAGAGGCTTATTTATACTTATTTTGTTAGGAATTGTATTGCCAAATTCATCAAGAAATGAGCAAAAGTTATAAAAAAGGAGCTTTATTTTCATCTGTGTTGAGTGTATTGGCAAAAGGTGTTGCTTTTGTTCAACAACTTAGTATCGCATATTTTTGTGGAGTAAATGCAACTACTGATATTTATTTCTACTTAATCAATCTTACACTTCTTTTTGGGGGGATGATACAGGTTGTTACTTCATCAGTATTAATACCTCGCTCAATGGAGTTGCGACATAATGATTCTCCTATTGTGGAGATGCGTTATTTAAACTCTTTTTTAGTATGTATTCTTATAGTCGGCATTATTTTGATAAGCATCTTAGGTTTGCTGGGGGGCAATTTTATGAAATTAATTACCCGTTTTAATCTGCAAGAAATTTCATCTAACTTGTTGACATACTACCTCTTTCTTCCTATAACTATGTTGATGTGTATCAATTCATTCTTTGCTGAGGTTTTAGTTTCTTATAAGCGATTTTCTGCTCCTGTATGGCTTAATCTTGGTTTAAACTCTATGATAATTATTGCAGTTGTATGTTTGCATTCTATTCTTGGGGGACTTTCAATGATGATAGGTGCATTTTTTATATTACTTCTTGCAACATTGATTTTTATCATTTATATGAAGCGGACATTGAAATGGAGATTTTGGGTAGTTGACTTTCGATTGTTTAGAACCTCTTTGCATCCAATGGGTGGGCTTTTAGCTAATCAGTTGATTGTGATATTTATTAATACTTTTCCTTTTTTCCTTTTGTCGCAATTACAACCGGGTTCTGTAACTTTGGTCAATTATGCAATGAAACTTGTTCAAGCTCCATATTCTTTTTTACAGCAGATCTCTATTGTAATGCAAGTGAAGTTGAATGAACTTAATGTTCAAAGAAGACATCATGAAGTATTACAACTTACAAAGAAAATATCTAGCTATATATTTGCAATAGGATTATTAATAGCAGGGTTTATTTTTATTTTAAAAACCCCGATTGTTACTCTTCTATACGGTCTGGGTAATTTATCAGAAGATTCGTTGAAGCAGATTATTAACTTGATTGCTATTGCTATTATATCTTTACCTTTTATAGCTTTTGGACAAGTTTGGGCTAAATTGTATTTCGTGCAACAGCGAATTAAACTGTATATTATAACCATGGTAGTTATGAACTTTGTTGGATGTATTATATATTATGCATTTATTACTACTTACGAGATAGAGGGTTATGCAATGGCTTATGCTCTTTCTGAGTCGTTAATGGCAATAGCATTATGGTACAGAATTAAAAGGATTAGTAAATTTGCTTAGTTCGTGTCTTCAATTAATTGTTATTAAGTTATGCTAGTAATGATATAATTGTATATCTGGGTAGCCATATTCTTTTCGTTAAAAAATTGGCTAACTACTCTATAATTCTCTTCGCCCATTTCTTTAATTTCTGCAGAAGTTTTGTTTGTTATAGTTTCAATGGCTTTTATCATGTCGTCAACATTGTAAGGAGACACTCCAATAATACCTTTTGTGTTTTTAATATAGTCTTGAGAACTTGGCGTTTTGGTGACAATAAGAGCTTTTTTCATTGCCATAGATTGTAAAAAGCTCATTTGACCATATGAATAGTTGAAAACAGGAAGGGGAACGACTACAGCCCAGGATTGTAAAATATGCTCAATCAACTCTTTTAAAGGGATTCGTTTGAGAAAAACAATATTTGGATGATTTGCATAATCACTCTGAAGAGAATCATCTCCGATAATATACAATGTAATATCTGTTTTATTAGAAGCAATAAAGGCATTGCAAAGTGTAGTATAATCGCGTTTGAGGTAGCCGAAACTGACAATTGTTTTTTTTAGAGGAGTTTTATGATTGTTTGTGCTGAAGTATTCAACATCTGCACCAAAGGGAATAAAATGAGCATTCTTTGACAGATTAGGGTAACTGTTTTTATACAATGATAATTGTTCGGATGAGTGAACAATTATATAGGGGTTTTTTCGTAAAGCGAATTTGATAAGAGGTGTTTCGAAGTTATTGATTCTTGCTCCATTGAGCCCACCGATATCAAACATCAAATGTTTAGGTTTTATTTTGACGAATGATGTGAGTAGTTCATATACCAAACCACTTTGAGCTCCATGAGAAATAACTATGTCATATTTGTTTCGTTGTTTAAACGCCTTGATAGGTTGAACTATATAAAATTTAATTTTTTGCTCTAACTTCTGAAAGCTTGATTTTTTTCCAATGTCTATAATATCTACAGTTGTTTCATCAGGGAAATATTTGAAGAACCAATATTTAGAGCCAGTCACTTTCTTATCTGGAGCTTGTATGCGAATGTCGTCTGTATCTAAATGTTTTACGTTCCAATTGGGGATAAATAGAATCTTCATTTTGGGTTTCTGTTTTTATTATACAAAAATAATATAATATTTAATGATTAGATTCGTTTCTAAATTAAAAATCTCTGTATAATGTGCCTTTGCTAGATTGTGTGTAGATTGTAGAACTTAATTGTAATTAATGTGCATATCTAGCTGATTGAACATTTACTTAATAATAAATATAGAAAATAGAGTTTAATATCTTATGTTAAATAGAAATATAAACAAATTACAAAACAGAGTTCTTTTGCGTTTGCAACTTGAATTCAATAAATGCATAGAAAATAGCTTATGAAAAAACGAATACTTATTGTGACTAAATTCTATTATTCTCGTGGCGGAGACTGTGTAAGTGCTATCAATCTTGAAAACCTTTTGAAAAGTCAGGGCCATGAGGTAGCTATTTTCGCAATGCAATATGAAAAGAATATAGATCATGAGTATACTCCTTATTTCGCCACAAATGTTAGTTTTTCTGGTAGCTTATCAAATAAATTAAATGCAATTAAGAGGTTATTTGGTCTTGGAGACATTAAATCATCTTTCAATAAACTTTTGTGTGATTCTAAGCCCGACATAGTTCATCTACATAATATTCATTCCTATTTATCTCCTGTAGTTGCCAAATTAGCCCACGATAAAGGCCTAAAAGTAGTTTGGACTATGCATGATTACAAACTTCTTTGTCCTGCATATTCATGCTTAAATAACAGTGAAGCATGTGAGATTTGTTTTGATAATAAATGGAATGTGTTGGCTAAAAAATGCATGAAAGGAAGCTTAGTAGCTAGTGCTATGGCATGGGGCGAGGCGTTAAAATGGAACAAACAAAAGCTTATGAAATGGACGGATAACTTTATTTGTCCAAGTCAGTTTATGGCAACTAAGATGGAACAAGGTGGTTTTGATAAGGATCAGTTAACTGTATTATGCAATTTTTTAGAAGATGAAAAGTCTAAATTTATACAATCTATTCAAGTTGAAGAAAGTGAAGAGTCCTATTGCTATATCGGGCGTTTGTCGCAAGAAAAAGGAGTTGAGAATTTGCTAAAAGTGGCTTCTCAAATGCCCTATAAACTTTATATAGCTGGTGATGGCCCCATGAAGGAACAGCTTGTTGCTCAGTACGCTTCAGAAAATATTATCTTCTTAGGGCATTTGGGTAAAAGCGAAATTGTGAAGCTACTTAAATTGGTTAGCTTCTCTGTAATACCTTCGATTTGCTATGAAAACAATCCATTAAGTGTTATTGAATCTTTATGTTGTGGTACTCCTGTGCTGGGTGCTAATACTGGAGGAATCCCTGAACTTCTCAATGATGAAATAAGTGAAACTTATCAGTATAATGACTTAAATCAGTTGAAAAATAAGATAAAGGATTTGTTTATAAAGAGCAAGAATATTGATAGAAAGAATCTTTCGTTATTCTCTTTAAATCGTTTTTCAAGTTCTATATATTATGAGAATTTATTAAAGATATATTTAGTAAAATTTTAAAGATATATAATTTTATTGAGCTTTTGTCGTTCTATTATTAGTAAACAATGAAGCTATATTTAATTGACTTATATTAATAATGAAAACAACTACTCAAGCGAGTTTAATAACAACTTTTAGATGTAATGCTAAATGTAATATGTGTAACATTTGGCAACATCAAACAAACGCAGATGAAGAAATAGACCCATCTTTTTATGAAAAACTACCCGATGGATTGAGAATTAATATCACTGGTGGCGAAGCTACAATAAGAAAAGATATAGATCGGATATTTGAGATTCTATATCCAAAAGCTTCTCTTTTAGAATTAAGCACCAATGGCTTTAATACTGATACCATTGTTAGACTTGCTAATAAATATCCTAATATATTGATTCGTGTTAGTTTAGAGGGTCTACCTGCACTTAATGACTCTAAACGTGGTACACACAATGGTTTTGATCATGCTTTGAGGACCATTTTGGAATTGAAAAAGACTAAATGTAAGAATATTGGTTTCTCAGTTGTTATCTCACCAGATAATTATCAAGATTTACTTTACTTATATGATCTATGTGCAGCTCTAGATGTTGAGCTAGGCAATTCTGTTGTTCATAATTCATGGTATTTTCATAAAGAAGATAATAAAATAGCTAGTCAAGAAGCTTTAGATCAGCATGAGCTGTTTGTTAAAGCCTTGTTGCAATCAAAAAGAAGAGGATTTAAAAAGAAGCTTAAAGATTATGGGCGTGCCTATTTCAATAAAAGTATTCATCGCAGATTAAGAGGAGATGAACCAGGATATCGCCCTCAATGTGGTGCTCTTCACGATTTCTATTTTGTAGATCCCTTTGGCAATGTGTCACCTTGCAATGGTTCCGCTGAAGAATGGGTGATAGGCAATATCAAAGAAAACTCTATGGAGGAAATTCTAAATTCGGATAAAGCCAAAGAGATAGGAGAAAAGGTGGCTAACTGTCAACGCAATTGTGCTTTTATTGTAACTGAACGTCATGATATGGTGCGCAAACCTTGGAAGCCCATTTGGTGGATTCTGAAAAATAAGATGAGAATTAGATTGGGTAAATGCATCGATTTTAAATGAGAATCTTTGTTTTCGGGACAAGAGGATTCCCAAATATTCAAGGTGGAGTAGAGAAGCATTGTGAGGCCTTGTATGGTAAACTTTGCGATTCCAGTCAAATTACAGTATTTAGACGCAAGCCATATGTGAATGGTGATAAAATAGACTCTTCTATTAGCTTTATTGATCTACCTTCAACAAAAATTAAAGGTTTTGAGGCTTTAATACATTCTTTTCTGTGTGCATGTATTTGCATACAGAAAAGACCTGATATTGTGCATATTCATAATATAGGTCCAGGCTTATTTATTCCACTATTGCGTTTGTTTGGCTTAAAGGTGGTATTAACTTATCACAGCCCTAATTATGAACATAGCAAGTGGGGAGTGGTTTCGAAACAAATATTGAAATTTTCAGAATTTATTGCTTTATCATGTTCTAATAGAGTTATATTCGTTAATAGGTTTCAACTTGATAAACAAAATCAATCTGTTAAACTAAAAAGTTCTTATGTGCCTAATGGTATTACTAAAATTGAGGTAAAATGTGATAATAGCATACTAACCAAATTCAATTTGATTGAGAATGAGTATATACTGGGTGTAGGGCGTATCACTCCTGAAAAAGGATTTATTGATTTGATTAAAGCTTTTGACGATTTAGAGTTAGAAGATACTAAACTAGTAATTGCTGGAGGAGTGGAGCATGAAACTTCTTATTATGAATTATTGAAAAAGAATAGTAATAAAAACGTGGTTTTTACTGGTTCTTTAAGCTCTGATGAATTAGCTATATTGTATTCTAATGCAAGATTATTTGTGCTGTCATCTCACAATGAAGGTTTTCCATTGGTTGTATTGGAAGCTATGATGTATGGATGTGATATGTTATTAAATGATATTCCGGCAACTCGTTTGTTGGAATTATCTGACGATTATTATTATGAGAAAAATAATATTCATTCATTATCGAATATAATAAATAACAAGATTAAACGTTCTTTTAGAAGACATACTTATGATTTAACCAAATATGATTGGGACATAATAGCCCAGCAAACCAAGACCGTTTATAAATCTA
>CAMTOV010000089.1 GCA_947074235.1 uncultured Bacteroides sp.
TACCCATGATGTTTACCATGTTCATAGCCTTCTTTGTAGCCATGCGCAAAGCACCCTACGATCAGAAAGAGTTGGGATTGGTGTACTTATTGCTATTTATACTTCTCTACTTGATTGGCCCGGGAGAATACTCTATCGACTACTTAATAGCATTAAGAATATTCTAATTCATAATCAATTCATTTTATCTTGTATTTTGTTTTATTTTACCCTCAAAAACAACACAAAATACAAGGTAATTTCAATCATTTCATAATCGCTATTAATATAATAACAAAACTAGACTAGTTAAACAGAATTTTAAAGCGAGTTAAACCATCTGGATAAGTGCGGAGAGAGAAAGTGCAACCGTGCTTAGTCAGCACGTCGCGAATGAATATAAGCCCAATGCCTTGTCCGTTGGGCTTTGTTGAAAAGAAAGGGGTGAATAGCTTAGGCTCATCCTCTTTGCTAATACCTTTCCCATTATCTACAATCTCCAATTGAATGGGCGATGCCGATGTACGGATATAGATTGTTCCACCATCGCCTATACTCTCAGTAGCATTCTTGATGATGTTGACAATCACCTGTTCGAATAGCGTGATGTCCATCATCACTACGGGGTTTTCAGCACAAAGCTCTAACTGTAAGTCTACATTACGATTGCGACAGATATTCTCCATAAACACTTTGCAAGCCTCTACCCGTTTGTTTAGGTTTACCTCTTGCAGTTGCGGTTCGGGTATCTTCACCACATCGGCAAAGTTGGTGATGAAACGGCTCATACTAAAGCTTCGTTCTATACACACTGTCATCACCTCGCGCAAGTCGTCGGTATCGTTTATTGTTTCCAATACCTCATTTACCGACTCTAGTGTAGATGATACTCCGGCTACTGTATTGTTTACCTCGTGAGCAATCATACGAATCACCTTCTCGTAGGCTTTCTTTTCGGCCTTTATCACTTCCGATGTCAAACTCTCTATCAAGATAAACGGATGGGCAAAACCTCTATCAATAAATGATAACGAAGAACAGCGATAAATCATTGAGTCACTCAAGCGGATGGTTTTTGATTCGTTTTTTTTGATGTGACCAATCTCTTCGGCTAGCGGCGAGGATAGTTCTTTTAGCAGTTTGCCCTTCACCTCTTCTTCTGACGAGATACTTAGAAACTTCAATCCTGCTTTGTTTATCATTGATATTTCACCATCGAACGTGAGTATCACTACACCCATAGGCGAGGCGCTAATCAACAAATCGAGAAAGTAATTTTGCTCTCGCAAACGTAGTCGTTCATTCTTTAGCTGATCCATCATGCGATTGAACACATCTACAATGCGGTCGGCCTCTACTTGTCCTACTGGCGACAGGCGACTGCTAAAGTCTTGTTCGCGCAATAGTTCCATACCATTGCCTATGGTTTGTAGTGGCTTTACCACTTTGCGATAAAACAAGATGAGAAACAGCAGACTAACTGTAATGATTCCTTCTGATACATAAAACAACACGCCACGTTGCTCGAAGGTAGCTACGAATAGTAACACCCAAACGGCAATAAGCAACAGTGCCAACAGATAAAAGAAGAATTTCAATTTCATACAGTTGTCCTCTCTATGGTTAGTTTATCGTAATACCATACTTTTCCAATCTCCTATAAAGAGCCGCCCTACTGATGCCCAACGCTTGAGCCACTTGCGAAAGATTGTTGTTGTATTTTTCTAAACTCTGCAAGATGGTTTGCTTTTCAATCTCATCGAGCGTGAGGCCATGCAAATTGCTCAGGGCCTTGTTTTGCTCAATGGGCGATTGATACTGCGCTTTAAAGTCATCGGCAGTGAGCGTATCTTTCGCATTAATCAAAACGGTGCGATCTATCAAATTTTTCAGTTCGCGGATGTTGCCCGGATAAGGCAAGCGCGATAGATAATCGAGCGCATCGGCAGCGAGCTTCACTTGCGGAAGTCCGTTATTCTGGCACTGCTGCTGTGCAAAGTGCTGTGCTAGCAGTGGAATATCCTCTCGCCTTTCGCGCAAAGCAGGCAGATGAACCGTGATCAAGTTGATGCGATAAAACAAATCTTCACGGAACGTACGGTCTAGCACCATCTGACGAAGGTCGGCATTGGTGGCACACACCACACGTATATCCACTTGACGAGGCTTACTATCACCCAATGCCTCGAAAGTTTGCTCTTGCAACACACGCAGCAGCTTCACTTGACAACTGATATCCAACTCACCTATCTCATCCAAAAAGATAGTACCCTTGTTGGCCATTTCAAAACGCCCCACTCTATCGGCAGTAGCATCGGTAAAGGCCCCTTTCTTGTGGCCAAACATCTCACTCTCGAAAAGCGTTTGCGAGATACCTCCTAAGTTTACCTTCACAAAAGGCTTCTTAGCACGCCCACTATTGCGATGCACAGCCTCAGCAATCAGCTCTTTGCCCGTGCCACTCTCGCCGGTTATCAATACCGATGCATTGGTTTTGGCAATGCGCTTCACCGTATTGAGCACATCCATGAGCGATTGGCTCTTACCAATGATGTGCGAACGGTCAAAACCATCTTCCTCTTTTGGGGGAGTCACAACAGAAAGTTCCAATGCAGTCTCTATACGTTGCATCAATGCAGCATTGTTCCACGGCTTTGTCACAAAGTCGAAAGCACCTGCTTGCATTCCTTGCACAGCCAGCTGTATGCTTCCCCAAGCTGTCATCAATACAACAGGTACATTAGGCTGAAACACCTTGACCTGCTTCAAAAGCGTTAAACCCTCTTCACCAGTGGTAGAGAGGGTAAAATTCATATCCATCAATATCAGTTGAGGAGCCACAGAGCGTACTATCTCTATGGCTTCGCGAGGAGTTGCTACGGCTTGTGTTTCATAGCCCGCACGCTTTAGCATAAAACTAAGCGATGAGCGGATAGCGCTGTCGTCGTCTATTATCAAAATCATACTATTGCAAAAATAATAAAATATATTACTATTGTTTCACAATCCGCTCAAAATCGGCATCTATGTTTGTATTGTTACTAAAATCCCAAAGCGTAAGGCTGCGCAGCTGATAATAATAGTACCAATAATAGAACAATTGAGTGATGTGTCGCTGACGTGCTTCGTCCTTTCTCGATTGAGAGTCGTTGAGGTCGAGTGTCGATATCTTACCAATCATAAAAGTCTCTACATTGGTTTTATATCGCTTTTGTGCTATCACATCGGCCTCATCGGCTATTTGCAACTGAGTAAGCTGATTGTTGAACTGCTCTACCAATATAAATAGGTTTTGATTGAAGTTCATCGTCTCTTGGCGCAACTTACTCTCCGTTACTTCTCGGTTACTTTCGGCCACCTTCACCTTACCTTTACGCTTTCCCCAGTCGAGTATCGGTATGCGCACTCCCACCTCTACCACCTGATTGTCTTTCAGTTGACGATAGGCTTGACTGAACTCTTGATCCATACCCGTATATCCCACTTGTGCATAGAGTGATATCTGACGCATATCTCCTTTTGCCTTAGCCACATCATAGTCGGCCTCCAACTGACGACGGCGGATATTGTGTGCAAAGGAGTTATTGTCCAACGCCTTTTCGAGCACACTTTGATAGTTCAGTACTACACTTGGAAAGGTTTCGGGCACTACAGGTTCTAACTCCTCATTCTCGCCCAGAGCCAAAAACGAGCGAAGCTTAAACATCTGACTTTTCAAATTGCTTTGATATTCGGTGAGCGTAGAGCGTGCATTAAGTAAATTCAACTCTAGTTGAAGTACATCATTTTCGCTAATTTGCCCCATGCGGCGCTTCGCTTTAGCTACTTCGTATAACTTATTAGCATTAGCCAAATTCTGATTAGCCACTGCCATATTTTCTTTAGCCAGTACCAAGTTGAAGAAATAGTTGATGGTAGTCATGGTGACCTCCTCGGTAGCTGAGAGAAACGATGCTTTAGCCTCTTTGAAACGCACAGGCTCTATTCTACGGTTCCACTTAGTATTGTTCACCCCAAAGATGGGTTGTTTCAATGTCAATCCAATGGGCACAGACATAAAGCGCTTTGTCTTGTCGAAGCTAAGCTGTTGCAGAAAGTCGAGCGATGTGTTAAGCGATATCGTACCACCCGTAAACCAGATATTTTGATCGATAGACAATCCGCCACCCGCTTGCAAGTAGTTGTTGCGCACAAAAGTGTACGATCCATCGTCTTGCTGATAGGTATTGTAACTCTTGCTATAACTCGGTGCTGTGGCCGTAAAATTCATCTCGGGCAATAAGTCGGCCCTAAAGGTGCGATACTCCCAATAGGCAGTTTTCAATTCATTGAGTGCTACGGCAGCATCTACACTCTGCACACGCGCTATGCGTATGGCTTCATCGAGCGTGATAGGTCGCTCTATATCTTCGGCTGATGTTTTACTGATTACACCCAAAGAAAGTAGAAGTAATATCGTGAATCGTTTCATTGTCATTTATTTTACTTTCTATTTGGCAAACGTCGTACCAACTTATTAAACCTCTGATTATCTGAATGATAATAAAACAAACAAGTGTCCGATATTGAACACTGCACACAATAGCGAACAGTTTTGTGATGCCCTAAATTAACATTGTTGAATATTTCAATATCTTTGCGCCCTCAACTACAATTATTAACGATGAAACAAATCCTTAAATTTCTCTCTTACTTTATAGGCGGCTTAACTATTGGTGTACTAATTGTAATAATCTGCGTAGCATTTTTTACAGATATCCCCCTGGCCGAACTCTATGACAAGCTAAGCGGTATTGGAATTCTTTCCATTATTATATCTTGCATCGGCTCAATAGCTGCTCTGTTCATTGCCATATTTGCACAAATACTTTTGCACGAATCCGGACACCTCATTATGGGTTTGCTTGCCAAGTTTAAGTTTGTCTCCTTTCGTGTGGCCAATCTCACGTTGCTAAAAGAAAATGGAAAGTATAAAATCAAGAAATTCTTTATAGCCGGCACAGGCGGACAGTGTTTGTTGTCACCTCCCAGCGAAACACCTAGTCAATCGGCTGTTAGTTGGTATCTAGCCGGTGGTTCACTCATTAATATAGTTACAGCCATCATTTGCTTTATCCTTTGGCTAAAGGTGGATATGCCTTTCTTCTTTAATCTGTTGACCATGTATATGTGGGTGATTGGTCTACTGTTTGCCCTTCTCAATGGGTTGCCACTTCGCATTGGAGGCATTACAAACGATGGCTACAACATCGTGCTGATGCGCAAAGATGCCAGCTGCAAACAAGAGTTGATGTCGCAATTATATATCAATGCTGCCAACCAACAAGGTATTCGCCCACGAGATATGCCCGATGAGTGGTTTGCTTATCAAAACATCACCGATTATAAAAATATATTTCTAGTCACTTCGCAACTGACCTACGCTTCAAGACTAATTGACAAAAAGGAGTATGAAGCGGCTTACACCATTTTAAATGAAATGCACAATCACGCTAATGAGATTATCAAACTACTGAACCATGAGATAGATTGCGAACTACTCTTCCTAGAGCTTCACTATCGCAAAGACAACACTCGTGCCAACAATCTATATACCGATGAACTTAAAAAGTACGTAGAGCAAGCTGCCAAAACGATGTCGTCTAAGCAGCGCATCTTGTGTAGTATGGCCTATTATGTAGACAATAATCATGATACGGCCATAGATATCTACAATAAGGTTTTAAGCAATAAACAAAACTATTTGATGCTTGGCGAAGTAGAATACGATTTAGACTTGATGAAGGAGGTTGTTGAGCAAGAAAGTTTTGCTTCTAATCAATAATAATTACAATACCCCAACTATTTTATCTTTTTCTTTGTTTGAATATAAAAAGAGTATAAATATGTATTAATACAATAATATTTATTATCTTTATATTCATCACTTAAAATAGAATCGTATGAAAAGAATTGTAACATCCCTAATTCTAGTTGTGTGCTTCAGTGCACTGGGGCATTGCTCGTGTATAGAGCATATAAAAACATTCTATATTACATACATGAATAATATAGAGCATGATAACTTTAAGAACAAAGCGTTGTGCCACCAATATCTCACCGAAGAGTTGATGGATAAAGTCGCTGAAATGGTTGAAAAAACCAATTCCGACCCCATTATTAGAGCACAAGATGTAAGTGCCGATGGCATTGCTACGCTCTGCGTAAAACCCCTTGAAGACAATTGGTATATAGTGAGCTATTACTGGAACAAAAACGATAAAAGCTCCTTAATACAAATCCCCATCGAGGCCCATGATATTGATGGAGAGTGTAAGATTACCGATATACAGTGGGTGATTAATACTTAACTGTTGGTGCTAGACAGTAGTTGGTAAATGGTAGATAATAGAGGTGCTTATTAAGTTCATCAAACATTATACTTTATGAGTAGACTGTTGAACCGTTATTTTAAGAGCACAAAAAAAGGCTCCAAGAGTAGTAAACACTCTTGGAGCCTTTTTTATATAGTTTAAAATGGATAATTAGTTTCTGCTCCTTTTTGGATGGCATTAATGGCCTCTTTATCAAAAACCTCAAGCTTTTGACGATCAAATAAGCCAAAACACTCACCACCATTCTGCAATCCACCATTATCCCACAAGAAAGGCACTAAGCCATTTTCCTTAGCCATGCTCAATACATAAGTTAAGTAGTAATTGCGCGATGCTATCATCTGTGTATTAGTAGAAGAGTGACGAGTAGCTCCACATTCTCCAATAATCATCATGTATCCCTTTTCGATAAATGCTTTATTGAGCTTTCCGAATACATCTTTCACATGATCTTCTTGCCCCCAAGAGCTAATTCCATTATTTCTATATGGAGTTCCCCAGAACTTTTTATCATCTGTCAAAGCAAAATCACTAGGGTCGTAGAAGTGTACCTCAGCCATCAAATAGTTAGGACCTTCGATAGACGAAATATAAGATGCCAAATCGTTCATTGCAAGAGTAGGGTTTGTTAAATACGATTGCACTATCAAGATGCGCTGCGCATTGTTTCCACCTACTGCACGAACAGCCTTTACGAATGTTTCTTGAAAGGCACGATGACATCTCTTATTCTCAGCTGTCGCAGCGTTAGCATCCCATTTACCCTCTTCGAGCACTTCGTTGGTTCCGGCAAACAAAAGATGGCTATCATAGTTCTTAAAGCGCGTAGCCACTTGAGTCCATAAATTATGAAGTTTTTGATTTCTCAGTTCTGCTCCATTATCGAATGGATTTCTGTCTAACCAAGCTTCGTGATGAGTGTTGAGAATAACATACATATCTTGCTCAATGCAATAATCTACCACCTCTTGCACACGGTCCATCCAGCTCTTTTCAATTGTAAAGTTGGCATCATTAGTTGCATGTTCATACCAACGAACAGGAATTCTAATCGCATTGAAGCCTTGACTTTTAACCAGCTGAATAAGCTGTTTTGTAGTTTTAGGATTGCCCCAAGCTGTTTCGCCAGATTCCGATTCTAACGAGTTACCATTGTTCCATCCCATTTTAATCTGCTTCATAATGTCTTTAGCAGTTTTACCTTTTGGAGTATTATCTCCTGCTTGAGAAAGAGTGATAGATTGTGATACAACACCCGAGTTGACATTTAACACTCCCGAACGAGATTCTGCATTGGGATTAGTTGTGACCTTCACCGCCACTTTTACCTTAACATTACCCCCTTCGCCAATTACATTTTCTACAGGTTCTACTGTACACCAATCGGGCATACCTGTAAGAGTCCAAGTATGTGTACATTGAATGGTTATATTAATCTGTGATGCTGTGTACTCAAAATTTAATTGAGTATCTGACAAAGTGATTACAGTTTTCTCTGGTTCGGCATCATCTGTAGAAGAACAAGCATAGATAAAGGCACAACTTGCAACAATAAATACAAGAGTAGCCATGCGAAGAATGATTTTGGACATCGTATTTTATTTAAATTGGTTATTTCACAAAGATATAAAATAATATAATCAACTTACTAGCGGAATAAAAATATATATAATATTAGATGGTGAAAATCTGCGACTAAATTCTTTCTCTTCAATATAGAGATGCGATAAAAAGATTGTGATTTATTTAATAAAAACAGGATTATTCTCTCTAATCAGAAAGAGCAATTAACTCTAACCACTATTGTAAAATATTCATTTCCATAACAATTACTGATATTATTCTATTATATTTGCATTATCGCAACAGCGGTTACTGTAATGTCCATTGCGATAACGACAAGAAATTAATGATAGTGCTTATGAAATTTTATGATAGAAAAAGAGAGATAGCAGTACTCAGAGAGATTGAAGAAAACTCTTCTCAATCTGCCCAGATGACAGTAATGGTAGGTCGTAGACGTGTTGGTAAAACTACGCTCCTAAAGCATGCTTTCGAGAAGACTCCTATTCTCTATTTTTTTGTAGCCAAGAAAAATGAAGTATTACTTTGCGAGGAATTTACTCGTGAAATAGAAGATAACCTTTCGGTATCTCTAGGAAATTTCCAAACCTTCGCCGCACTATTCAAAGCCTTGATGATGCTTTCTAAAGAGAGAAACTTTACGCTAATCATAGATGAGTTTCAAGAGTTCACCAATTTAAATAAATCCGTTTTTAGCGATATGCAAAACATTTGGGATTCATTTAAGGAACAAAGTCGCATCAACCTCGTTTTGTGTGGATCTATCTATTCAATGATGAAGCGCATATTCGAGAACTCAAAAGAACCTCTATTCGGCAGAGCAACTTCTAGAATGATAATCAAACCATTTGATATTGCTACCATCAAAGAAATTTTAGGTGACTTCAATGCTAATTATACGCCCGAAGATTTACTCACGTTTTATATGGCTACTGGTGGCGTTGCAAAATACATTGAGCAACTTGTTCAACAAAAAGCATTTACAAAGCGTACCATCCTCAATGCAATTTTCAAAGAGAACTCCTATTTTATCAGTGAAGGGCGTGATGTACTGATTGATGAATTTGGCAAAGATTATGGCAACTACTTCTCTATTCTATCGCTTATCGCTTCATCAAAAACTGAACGAGGAGAGATTGAAAGTATACTCAATATGCCTGTAGGTGGGTATTTAGATAAACTCGAAAAGGAATACAACATCATCAAACGTGTACGCCCATTTGGTGCAAAAGAGGGAAGTCGCTCTAATAAATATCTGATAGAAGATAACTTCCTTAACCTTTGGTTTCGCTTTATATATAAGTTCCGTAGTGCAGTTGAAATTGGAAATTTAGAGTATGTACGAGAAATTGTAGAAAGAGACTATGAAGTATATAGTGGCATCGTTTTAGAAAAGTATTTCAGAGCAGTGATGATAGAATCGAAAGAGTTCTCAGACATTCAAGGCTATTGGAATAGTAAGGGGGAAGACGAAATTGACATTGTGGCGGTGAACGATTACGAAAAACGGCTATTGTTTTGTGAAGTAAAGCGCAATGCGAAAAAGATTAGTCTTTCAACTTTGCAAAACAAAGCCGTTGAGCTTGTCAAAAAACATTCGCAATACAATGTAGAATACAAAGGACTTTCTCTCGAAGATATGTAGAAACGAGTATCTAAAAGCTCTTTTCAATAAAAACACGATTCTTACCAAATAAAATAGGGATTCCTTTCGATAAGAATCCCTATTTTATTTTTAGTCCACATAATGGCTTGTGTTATTCATCTCTCAACGCTTCGGCTGGCTCTATCTTCATGGCTCTGCGTGCCGGAATCCAGATACCTATCAACATCATCAATGCAATCAATGCAAAGGATATTAGTACGGTGATAATAAACCTTCCAGCTTCGAGTGTTGTGCCATTGCGCCAAGCATTCAGTTCGGCATTGGCTATATTGAAATCGATGATGATGGCTGGTATAGTGGCCAAACATAAGATAATGAATCCTTCGGCGAACAGACGAATTAATATATTATTTTTTGTTGCCCCTACCGACATAAGCAAAGCAATTTCGCTTTTACGACGATGAGTTCTGAACCAGAAAGTACCTAATAAGCCTATAAAGACATTGAGTAATAAAAAGGCGATACCAAATAAATAGTCACGCAATGAGT
>CAMTOV010000090.1 GCA_947074235.1 uncultured Bacteroides sp.
TATCATATTTTACCGAGATGCCCATTGATTTCAATTTAGCTACAATGCCTGCAACTTTCTCGTTGATTTGCTCTAATTGTTCGTCTGTTTTGTAGATAGGAACAATCACTACTTGAATAGGTGCCAATACTGGAGGTAACACAAGGCCGTTGTCGTCAGAGTGAGTCATGATTAAAGCGCCCATCAAACGAGTAGAAACACCCCATGAAGTAGCCCAAACGTATTCCATTTGGTTTTCTTTATTCACGAATTGCACATCAAATGCCTTAGCAAAGTTTTGTCCCAAGAAGTGAGAAGTACCACTTTGCAATGCTTTACCATCTTGCATCATTGCTTCGATTGTATAAGTATCCAATGCACCTGCAAAACGCTCGTTAGCCGATTTTACACCAGTGATAACTGGCACTGCCATATGTTTCTCTGCAAATTCCGAATATACATGTAGCATTCTTACTGCCTCTTCCTCAGCCTCTTGGCGAGTAGCGTGCGCTGTGTGACCTTCTTGCCATAGGAACTCTGCTGTACGAAGGAAAAGACGAGTACGCATTTCCCAACGCATCACATTGGCCCATTGGTTTACCAAGATAGGCAGGTCGCGATATGAGTTAATCCAGTTTCTATATGTATTCCAAATGATAGTTTCAGAAGTTGGGCGAATGATTAATTCTTCTTCCAATTTTGCAGTAGGATCTACTACAACACCTTTGCCGTCAGGGTCGTTCATCAAGCGGTGATGAGTTACTACTGCACACTCTTTAGCAAAACCTTCAACGTGTTCTGCTTCTCGGCTAAGGAATGATTTAGGGATAAGTAGCGGAAAGTAAGCATTCACGTGACCTGTTTCTTTGAACATGTCATCCAATTGACGTTGCATCTTTTCCCAAATTGCATAGCCATAAGGCTTGATAACCATACATCCGCGTACTGCCGATTGTTCGGCCAAATCGGCTTTTAATACCAAATCATTATACCATTGAGAGTAGTTTACACTACGCTTGGTAAGGTCTTTTAGTTCTTTTGCCATTAGTAAGTTTATATTTTAAATTTTTGTATAAATCAAAATTAGGCTGCAAAAATACGAAAAATAGACCGAAATGCGACTTTCTTATTCCTTTCTTTTTTATATTTGTAAGACAGATAAGTGAGTTTTAATTAGTTTCACCCTTATGAAACTATATTTTCATGCCTATGAAACTTTTGTTTCGCCCTTATGAAACTTTAGTTTCACACTGATGAAACTATCCGTTTGGCTAAGGCTTATCTTGTGAATGGCTGAGTATAATGAAATAAAAAGCATAAGCAATTAATCATGAGTTTAAACTCTATTACAAACTACTAAATATAAAATCTTTATGAACGAATTAATTTTTAAAACATCTACAAAAATTAAATGGCTATCTTCTAGCTTTGCAATTATTATGGCCGCAATTGGAATAGTTGTATTTTTATTGCATGAAATCTCTTGGTGGTCATTTTTATTTTATTTTCCATGCTACGTGTTTTTATATTTAATTATTTTTCAGAAATATACTATTACTAATACTAGCTTACAAGTTAAAAATGGCTATGGTGGGTCTGGTACTCGCTGCATCCCATTAGCTTCGATTACCAAGTTAAGTAGAAAAAAGAGAGGATTTCAAATAGACTGTAAATATCCCGATGGGAAAATAGGGTTTTATGAAGTTCGATATATCGACAATTGGCAACAAATGTTAGAAGAGATAGAGAAAAGAACTAGCTTAAGCTCTATTATAAATAATTAAATACAAAATCTTTATGAATGAATTAAATTTTAAAACATCGACCAAAGCTAAAGGTATACTCTACAGTATAGTAGCTTTTTTTGTAATAATTGGAATAATAGCATTCCTGGATGGTGCAACTTCTTGGTGGACATTTCTATTTCCTCTTTTATCGTGCTGCCTGATTTTATATACAATTGCTTTCCAAAAATACACCATTACCGATACTAGCTTACAAATCAAAAATGGCTATGGAGGATCGGGCAGTCGTTGTATTCCATTATCATCGATTACCAAACTAAAAAGAAAAAAGAAGGGGTTTCAGATGTATTGCACTTTACCCAGTGGAAAACTACAGTTTTTTGAGATTCGTTATGTTGGCAATTGGCAACAAATGTTAGAAGAATTAAAGCATAAAACAGGTGTAATAGCTGAATAATTTGCATATAAACTAAGAGCGTCGATTTTCAATGATTGAGAATCGGCGCTCTTAGTTTAAGAAATATCTTTTAGCACTTAATGTTTAGTTCATTTAGAACTTTTCTTATTGCTTCGAATGTTGTAATTCTAGTTGGCACAAGGGGTAGTCTAAGTTTATTTTCAATCATCCCCATTGCATTAAGTATTGATTTTACTCCAGCAGGGTTACCATCTACAAATAATAAATCGAATAACTCAGTAAAGCGATGATGAATAGTAAGCGAATTTTTAAAATCACCTTGTAGCGCCAATCTCGTCATTTTGCTAAACTCTTTAGGGAAAGCATTACCAATCACAGAGATTACTCCAATAGCTCCTAAGGTTATTAATGGGAAAGTAATTCCATCATCACCCGAGATTACGTTGAAATTAGCCGGTTTGTTTTTAATGATATCATCCATCTGAGTGATATTGCCCGATGCCTCTTTGATAGCAATCACATTTTTGAAGTCTCTAGCTATGCGCAGTGTAGTAGAAGCAGTCATGTTTACGCCTGTTCTACCTGGCACGTTATACAATACAATAGGAAGTTCGGTAGCTTCAGCAATGGCTTTGTAGTGTTGGTAAATACCCTCTTGAGATGGTTTATTATAATAAGGCACAACAGACAGGATAGCATCAACGCCAGTGAAATCATCATTTTTTAATTGCTCTACAACAGCGCGAGTGTTATTGCCACCTACACCAAGCAAAATAGGCACTCGACCATTTACTCTGTCGATTACCATCTTTTTTATAGTTTTCTTTTCTTCTTCAGTAAGTGTTGGTGTTTCTGCTGTAGTACCTAGTACGCACAAAAAGTCTGCATTGTTTTGAACAAGATAATCAACCATACGCATTAGTGCGTCATAGTCAATGCTCTCATCCTCTTTGAAAGGAGTAATCAGTGCTACCCCCATTCCTTTCAATTTAGTTTGTATCATGGATATTATAAAATGATAATCTCTAATAATTTCAGCCGCAAAAGTACGAATATTTTCTATTTAACCGACAATATTCAAATATAAAATAGTTTCTGACACAAAAATGTTACGATAACATTGCCAGGAAGTCATCTTCGTTAATAATAGACACTCCAAGTTTTTGAGCTTTTTCAAGCTTAGAAGGGCCCATATTGTCACCAGCTAATATAAAACTAGTCTTAGCAGAGATGCTTCCTACATTCTTTCCGCCGTTTCTCTCAATCATTTCTTTGTATTCTTCGCGAGAATGACGAGCAAATACTCCACTTATAACGATTGATTTACCGACGAGCTTATCGGTGCGATTGGATAAATCCTCTTCGCTTTGCTGTAATTGAAGTCCGTAAGTTTTCAATCGCTCAACCATGGTGCGATTGGCTTCGTTTGCAAAATATGCAATAATGCTGTTTGCAATTCGTTCCCCAATTTCATCTACGGCAATCAATGCTTCAAACGAAGCGTTTTCTAGATTTTCTATAGTTCCAAATGCCTTAGCCAACTTCTTAGCTACCGTTTCGCCTACAAAGCGAATGCCTAAGGCAAAGATTACTCTTTCGAAAGGAACATTCTTGCTTTGCTCAATGCCAACTACTATCTTATTGGCCGATTTCTCTTTCTTGCCTTCCAAGTTTTCAATATCGGTAGCTTTAAGTAGATATAAATCGGCTACGTTGCTAATCAATCCTTCGTTATAGAACAGATCAACCGTTTCAGGGCCCAATCCATCTATATTCATAGCTCTACGACTAATATAATGCTCTATCTTTCCTTTAATCTGTGGAGGACAAGCAGTTTCGTTAGGGCAATAATGGGCTGCTTCGCCTTCGTAGCGTATTAACTTCGATCCACACTCGGGACAGTTGGTGATAAAGTGTACCTTTTCGCCCAGCATAAATTCGCGCGATTCCATATCAACACCAGTTATCTTCGGAATAATCTCACCTCCCTTTTCCACATAAACCATGTCGCCAATGTGCAAATCGAGACCATCTATGATATCTGCATTGTGTAATGAAGCACGCTTCACTACAGTTCCCGATAGTTGCACAGGCTCTAAATTGGCCACCGGAGTGATTGCTCCAGTACGCCCCACTTGATAGCTCACCGTATTCAAGCGAGTAAGCGCGCGCTCAGCTTGAAACTTATAAGCAATAGCCCATCTAGGAGATTTGGCAGTAAAACCCAGATTGCGTTGTTGCCTAAGACTATTTACCTTTAATACAATACCATCGGTTGCTACCGGAAGATTCTTGCGTTCAATATTCCAATAGTTTATATAGTCGAATACTTCTGACAGTGTGCTGCACTTCTTTGTAGTATCAGATATCTTGAAGCCCCAACTAGCAGCCGCTTGAAGATTCTCATAATGTCCGTCAAAAGGCAGATTCTCGCCAAGCAGATAGTAGAGATAAGCATCGAGCTTGCGAGATGCCACTGTAGAAGAGTTCTGCAACTTCAAAGTACCCGAAGCGGCATTGCGAGGATTGGCCAACAAAGGTTCTTCGCGCATCTCTCTTTCTCGGTTTAATTCGTCAAACACGCTCCATGGCATCAATATCTCTCCACGAATCTCGAAAGACGATGGATAATTATCGCCATGCAGCTTTAGCGGGATGCTTCGTATGGTCTTAACATTATCTGTCACATCATCGCCTTTTTCCCCATCGCCACGAGTTACTGCTCTTATCAATTTCCCATCTTCGTAAGTCAAAGAGATAGAAGTGCCGTCAAACTTGATTTCACAACAGATCTCGAACTCTTCATTCAAAGCTTTACGCACCCGTTCATAAAAGTCAGTTACTTCGCC
Source organism: uncultured Bacteroides sp. (assembly GCA_947074235.1). Lineage (GTDB taxonomy): Bacteria > Bacteroidota > Bacteroidia > Bacteroidales > Bacteroidaceae > Bacteroides. The sequence continues at coordinate 4,992 of CAMTOV010000090.1, forward strand.
TTCAGAGTAGGTATTGCCCAAAGAGAGCATGGGGTATTTGTGAGCCACCTGAGTAAAGTTCTTATTGATATCGCTACCTACACGCATGGATGGAGAGTTCTCATCTTTAAATTCTGGATGCTCCTCTTCTAGGCGTTGCAATTCATGCATCATCTCATCAAACTCACGGTCTGATATCTCGGGCTGATTCAATACATAATAATTATGATTGTGACGATGAAGCGCATTTCGCAACTCTTCAATCCTATCTTTAACGGTTGTCATACTAATTTCAAGATTGTTTTAGGCAAAAATAAGGCTTTCTCTTTTAATATTTGTAATTTTGCCAAAAATTAAAAGACTATGCGAATTGACATTATAACCGTGCTTCCTGAAATGATTGAAGGTTTCTTTAATTGTTCTATCATGAAACGCGCTCAAAACAAAGGGCTTGCCGAAATTCATATTCATAATCTTCGCGATTATACCGATGATAAATACCGCCGAGTAGACGATTATCCATTTGGAGGTTTTGCCGGAATGGTGATGAAGATAGAGCCAATTGAGCGCTGCATTAATCAGTTAAAATCAGAAAGAGAATATGATGAGGTAATCTTCACTACTCCCGACGGAGAGCAGTTTGACCAGAAGATGGCAAATACTTTATCTTTGAAAGGCAACTTGATTATTTTGTGCGGACACTTCAAGGGTATTGATTATAGAATTCGCGAGCATTTCATCACCAAAGAAATTAGTATTGGCGATTATGTTTTAACGGGTGGCGAGCTTGCTGCTTCTGTTATAGCCGATGCTATTGTGAGAATTATACCGGGAGTTATTTCTGACGAGCAATCAGCCTTATCCGATTCATTTCAAGATAACCTTTTGGCGGCTCCGGTTTATACTCGTCCGGCAGAATATAATGGATGGAAAGTGCCCGATGTGTTGCTTTCGGGGCATGAAGCAAAGATAAAAGAATGGGAGTTGAAAGAGTCGTTAGAACGTACTCGCAGGCTAAGACCTGACCTTTTAGAAGAATAACACTTTGTAAAAATAAAATAATCGGGCGTTTATCAATATGCTGATAGACGCCCGATTGTTTTTTATATAAAGCAATACTTTAACAAGATTGCCCGATGTTGTTTTTTATTGTCTGATAAAAAAGCTTTTCTTCATTGTTGCTATTCATAATGCAATAGAGATAATTCTATCAATCTATCACATTATTTAATGCGAATGGGGGCTACTTGAAATTTATCACACCTCAAGTGCACCGATAATCTCAGAAGCTGACTTAAACCCATGTCTGTCTAAGTAATTATTTATACCATCTGCCACCTTGATAGTAACTGCCGGATCAATGAAGTTTGCAGTACCAATTTGGATGGCAGAAGCACCTGCAAGCATGAACTCTACAGCATCCTTCCAGTTCATAATTCCACCCAGTCCGATGACAGGAATATTTACCGCTTTAGCAACTTGCCATACCATGCGTAGTGCGATAGGTTTTACAGCAGCCCCCGACATTCCGCCTGTTACGGTTGAGAGTATTGGGCGTCTTTTTTCGGCATCGATGGCCATACCCAATAATGTATTAATTAATGATACACTATCGGCACCTGCACCCTCTACCGATTTTGCTATTTCAGCTATATCTGTTACATTGGGAGAGAGCTTTACGATAAGTGTCTTTTTGTAAGCAGAACGCACCGCTTTAACAACTTCTGCCGCTCCTTGACAGGTAACACCAAATGCCATTCCACCTTGCTTTACATTGGGGCAAGAGATGTTTAATTCGATGGCAGGAATACCATCTAGCTCGTTGATTATCTCAGCGCATTTCACGTAATCTTCAAGCGTAGAGCCCGATACATTTACAATCATATTAGTTTGAATATCCTTAATGCGTGGATAGATATTCTTTACAAAATAGTCTACACCTTTATTTTGTAAACCTACTGCATTAAGCATCCCTGAAGGGGTTTCAGCCATACGAGGATAAGGATTACCTTCACGTTTGTGAATAGTAGTGCCCTTTACAATAATACCGCCTATTTGAGAGATATCAATAAAATCAGCAAACTCTTCACCATATCCAAATGTACCAGAAGCGGTCATTACCGGATTTTTCAATTGTAAATCACCAATTTTTATATTTAGATCTGCCATAACAATTTCTTTATATTAAATACCGGACCCTCGCTACACACACATAAATGCCCTTCAGTCGTGTTTTCTACACAACACAGACAAGCTCCTACGCCACAAGCCATGGTATTTTCGAGCGACACCTCGCAATCAACATCTTTGCTCTTGGCATATTTGGCTACCGCCATCATCATTGGCTTAGGGCCACAGGTGTAAATATGATCAAAGTTTATCTCATTCAAAATAGAATGCTGCGTTACATATCCTTTTTCGCCATGACTACCATCTTCTGTAGTGGTATATACTTTGCCATATTTAGCAAATTCATCAAGCTGTAATAAATCTTTGTCTGAGCGAGCACCCAATAGAAAAATAGGCTCTAAACCTTGCTCAGCAAGCTTCTTGCCCAAATACAACATCGGTGCAGTGCCTACACCACCACCTACTAATAAAAGTTTATCAGACAGATTTTCAGGCAGAGTATAGCCATTACCCAATGGTAGTATAACATTAATCACTTCACCTTTTGAAGCAGCTGCCAAATGCTTTGTACCATCGCCTACTAGCTGTATTAGAAACCACACCTCATTCTTAGCCATATCTACATTATTAATAGATATAGGACGTCTTAAAAAGGTGTTAGGAGAGTTATCTACCCGAAGTTCGGCAAATTGCCCCGGAATCATAGGGGGTAGAGTTGTTTCAGCTGTCAATTTAAGCAATGCATAATTGGCATTTAGCTTTAGATTCTCAACAACTGTCAAATCTAGAATAAACTTTTTCATGTATTTTCTCAATATGTCATAAATATGGGTGCAAAGATAGGGTATTTTACCCAAAACACCACTTTAGGGCTTATTTTTCGGGTTTAAATATCTGATAGGTGTTATCGTCAAAGAAAACTCTTATTTCAGTGATTTTTTTGGAAGGCACTTCTTTGTATATAACCTCCTGTTTTACAATCTCTTTACTATTGTAAACAGGGGTTTCTAATGGCATTTCCTTGCGTTTTTCAAGATCATTCGCGTAATCGCCAGGATTTTTTAAATTCTTAGAGCCAAAAAGGTCTTGAATTTCACTATTGGATGGTATTAAATCTTCATTCTCTTCCATTTCGCCTTTTCCGGTAAGCAACCAATCTAGACTTATATAGCTGAATCTTTCGTGAAGCTTAATGATGAAATCTGTGCTTGGATACTTGTTTCTATCGCCCAGAGTGTGGGAGATGGTGCCTTGAGATACACCAATACTCTCTGCTAAAGCTGCAGCAGTAAGTTGCTCGTGCTCCATAATCTGCTTAATGCGATCTTTTATGTCCATAATAATCAATTTATAGCGTTGAATATAATTTTACATCTAATAATTTACAAATGTATATATTAAAAATGTAATTTACAAGAGTAAAACATAGATAATTTATCTTTTTAATAATATTACAAATATAAATTATAACATTTGTAAAGAGCTTGCTCGCAAAACAGAGCAACACTGTAAATAAAGTATAATAATTAAACAATTTTAGCTTAAATAAAATATTGAATATCCGCATATATATCATTAATTATTAGATAGTTAGCGAACAAAAATAGCGTATATTTACTCTAGTTTTCATATTTTAAAATAATATATAGATATCATTAAATGTTACATTCACTACAAAAGATGTAAATACTTGATATTCGATATGTTAGCGCTTTTACAACATCGCTACAGCTTATTCTATTTAACAATTACAAAATTGAATTCAAGTATTTGGATGCACATGTTTACAGATGTAAATACTACCCTATCATGAATATTGTTTCAACATTTTGCAAATGATTACATTTGTAAATACATGATATGTTTACAAAATTAAAGACGACACCTAATAATATATTTGAAAATCCATTACATTTACAATTGCGTATTATTTTATGGTTATGAATTATCTATTTTGATTGATCTAGAAACTGTATCATTTATAATTCATATTTCAATCATTTCACAACATTAAATGATTGACTTTACCTTGTTAAATGATTAAGTTTTAAAATAGGTTTATTACACCCATCTTGTAGAGTTGAGGAAAAATGGCAGAAAAAGGGAAATGATGAAAAACTATAGCAAAATGATATTTTATAATTGAAATACAAAATACACCCTCCTACTTAGATTGTAGACGTAAAGTGAAATGGCTTTAAAAAAATCATGTAATTTTTTTTAGCGTGAATTTTCTTCAAGGATTTCGCATTAGATTAATGACTCTTGCTCTAGATATAAAGATGGATATTGTTAATATGTAAGTGCAACTGCAACCTAACAGGGATTATAAATTGCACAATATCATGTAAAAACTTTTAAATCTATATAGCTACTCTTGAATGCATACTATATATGCTAAAAATCGCCTACAATGAGCTAATGTCATTGTAGGCGATTTATGAATGATATTATAAAGTAGTTTATCCGATAATTCAATGAAGAATTTTAAACACTAGCTCTCTCAGAATTTCACCGTTTGTGGTAGACGAAGTGCTGCCTACCCCTTTCGATTTTGCATCAGCCTTTCTTATTTCGCCAATGATTTGCATTGTCTTTACACCACTATATCGCTTCATTGCTGTGGCATAATCTCGTGCCCCCCAAGGAGATTTAAGTCCTAACCAACTAGCTATTCCTTGATCAGATTTTTCGGGAGCATAATAGGCAACCATAAGGTTTGAGTAGAAATTAAAAAGCAAAGCAATTGTCATCTGCAAAGGATTGGCTTTGGGATTCTCATCAAAATATTTTATTATCTTATTTGCTTTGAGAACGTCTTTTTCTATTAAAG
>CAMTOV010000091.1 GCA_947074235.1 uncultured Bacteroides sp.
AATAATGCCCCTTGCGCAAAGGCATATCATCCATATTTACCCGATTGGTTTGCATAAGTTGTGAGGTTTATATTAATAAACATGTTGATTGGGAAGAATGTTTGCTTAAACACTCAAGTCAGTCACAGTGAGTATAATTAAAGTTCCAATAAAGCTATTTTATTAGAACATTAAACCATCATTCAAGGCGTGTTTATTTCACAAATGAAACCACAAACTCCTTTTAGTTATTTTACAATATGTTTTATTCTATATATTCGGTAGAAATAAATTATAGATTCTCATTTTATTTATATAGCATTTGTAGTAAGTTTGCGCAATAATTTATAGACACAAAATACTAACACGGATGAAAGTTAAATTACTATTTATAGCAATGATGCTCTACGCATTAAACCTAACAGCCAATGTAGCATCACTAACCGGTGCAGGAACCGCTAATGATCCATACATTATCAACACTATTGATGAGTTGAAATGGATGAGAGATCAAGTAAATAAAGCAAATAAAACATATGTAAGCGCGCATTATAAGTTGATGGACAACCTCGACTTCTATGGCGAAGCCGATTGGACTCCTATTGGTATAGGATACAGATGCCCATTCAATGGTAGTTTCGACGGGAACAATAAAGTGATAAAAAACATCAAGATAGGCAGCGTTAGCAGTCCCACAAGAATCGATTACGCTGGTTTTTTTACAGATGTTGAGAATGGCGCTATTGCTAACTTAGGTGTAGAGTGGATTGGTTTATACACTAGTTCTTCTTCTACTTATTCCTCATCAGGAGGTATAGTTGGTTATTTAGACGGTGGAAGTATCAGCAATTGCTATTCTACGCTATCTATATCTTCTACATCTCCTTATTCACTCAGCTCAGGTGGCATTGTAGGGCATGTTGTTCGCGGAACAATTAAGAACTGCCATTCAAACAGTACAGTATCTTCTACCTCTACTTCTTTCAATAATGCCATCATTTGTTCTGGTGGTATTGCAGGTAAATCTGTTATATCAACAATTGTCAACTGCTACTCTATGAGCAATGTATATTCTAATTCGAACCAAAATAGAGATGCATCGGCATACTCGGGAGGGATTGCTGGCTACTCTAATGGTAGTGTAGCCAATTGTTATTCGGTTGGAGTTGTATCTTCTATTTGTTCTTACCTCGAATCTCTAACACTATTGTGCTCGGGCGGTATTATTGGCAAGAATGATAGTGGAGATATTGCCAACTGTTATGCAGCTGGTAGCGTCTTTTCATCTTCATTATCCTCTGCCTATTCATATTCATTTTCGGGAGGTATAGTTGGCTATTCAGGCAATGGAAGTGTTACTTCTTCTATTTCATTAAACTCTAGTATAACATCGATTAATAATTACTCTAAAGATTATGCTTTTGCTTTTCGAGGGGGATACAACAAAGACGGAAGCTTCTCTTCCAACTATGCTGATAAAACTGTTATGGCGCTAAAAGGCTCATCGGGTAGCAATCTTGAAACAGTCGATATCTTAGGTGAGAACAATAGTGATGACTTAATTTTACCACCATTGTTTCTTCTGAATAAATGGGTGCTTAGCAACTCTACTTCAAATGTTCCTTATCAAACTTGGACTATTCTCGAAGGGGTAAATAATGGTTATCCTGTATTTGGCGAATTGCCTACGCTAACCGTTTCATTTCAATCGAACGGTGGTTCTCCAATCAACCCTATAGAAGTAAACTATGGTGAAGTACTCATCATGCCATCCAACCCTGCGCTAGAAAACTATGATTTTGACGGTTGGTATATAGATGCTGAATGCACCCAGCCATGGAACTTCGATAATGATTGTGTTTATGGCAGCATCACGCTTTATGCTAAATGGACAAACTCTACTTCTATAGAGGATATGGATGCTAGCAAAATAAGTATCTATGCTACCAATGGCAATATATTAGTGACAAACGCAACGTCTGCTATCATGGTGTATAGCATAACTGGTGAAGCAATACGCACTATTGTACAACCCAAAACAGTACAAAACATTGCCATCCAACCGGGTTATTATGTGGTGAAATGTGGTAATAATTCAGCAAAAGTTGTAGTGTACTAGGCGTTTACGCAATACCCCAATAAAACTATTTTATTGGGGCATTAATATCAAAGCAAACACCACTCTTAATACATTTATGCATTTAGCATTACTTGCTCTGATATAACTTATTTAATTGGTAGAGCAATAGGCAATTTGTTAAATTTCAAGTAACTATCTATTCCGATTGCATTTAACAATATAGATGGCTGCTCCATTGGTTTTCCAATAGTCATATCAGGATAGATAATAAGGCAAGGCAATATTGTAGTTTCATCATTGCCAACCTTCATTATTTTCTCTCGTAAACTTACATTACGAGCATAGCCTGAAAGTTGTCTCACATTATCATGGTTGACACGCTCCTCCCAGCAAAGAGAGTATTTAGTATCAATTATCAGATTCTCATCGTATTTTACAAAATCTACTTCATTACCATAAGTGCCTATGTGATAAGCAATTTGGTGATGATAAGTTGACTTTAATAGACTATACACGTAGAGTTCGAAAAGGAGTGACATATCAATCCAGAAAGGAGGTAGTAGAGCATCAATATTCTCATTTATTTTATCATAGGCATACCCAAAACGTTGAAGTATCATTTTTGCTACTTTAAGCGCCTCATTATATTCTTTGTACATAGGGCTTAATCGAAATTGCTTGATACTTTGAGTAGAAATAGAGTCCGAGACATTTGCAAATGCTTTCATACAATTACTTGCAATGTGCTTTAGCTCTTTATCAGAAGTTAAGTGATTAAGCATTAAATATTTTTCCACAAAACGAAGCACCTTCTTTAATATTCTATTTTCAATGCAATCTTCCGTAAAATGTTGATAATTGCATATCACACGTTCGTTTCTACCAATGGAATGATTACACAGAATAGTCTTGCCATATTTGACCTTTCCCTTTATTTTAGCTGTTAAGTTCTCTTCTATTTGTGTATAGTCGCGTTTTATTCCCTTTTTTACTATCCTTTCGAGCAACTTTAAAAAATGTACAATGAGCATAGGTGTCAATTCAAACAGATGATGATCTACTACAATAGGTTTTTCATTGAAACTTATATGATAAATATCACCAAGTTTGCTTGCAACATCCGAGCACTCATTATCAAAACAGCGCATAAACATAGATAGAAAATCTACATTCTCTATTTTAGGTTTTACACAAATTGCAGATTTGCCCTCTTCGATCCACTTAACACCAACAAAATAACTGGCTTTTATAGAAGTGCGACTACGATTACCCCAATCTAATCCCATACAATCATGAGGATTCTTGGGATTGTAATTGTCACCATCTAAAAGCCTAGCTAAAGTATTGATATGCTCGCTACCATTATCTATATCAATCTGTTTATGTTCTTCAATAACTATTGCAATATCGCTCATAGATAGCAAGATTAATATAACAATAATTCTTCAATTAAAGAGCATTTACCAGTCTTTTCGCGCTCCATCGAAAGAATGCCATCACTAGCATACTCTCTTAGTAGTGGTTTAATACCATAATCTAGGTTCTGAGCTAGCTCTTCTTTTGAACTAGCCATAAAGTAGCTATGACCAATCATTATATCATCAGCGCAAAATTCGTAAGCTATGTTTTCGTAAATAATATCATGGATTTTATCAAACAACGACAATGCACACTCTTTCAGTTCAGCATCACTATAGAAAGATTCAATAATAGACCGGTCCGAATAAATTGAAACAAATGCAAAGCGTCTGCGAATAGCATAATCAATAAATCCTACACTACGATCGGCTGTATTCATTGTGCCAATAATATATAAATTTGCAGGAACACCAAATAGTGAATGTGAATATGGTAACCTGACTACCAATTCATTACGTTCGCCAACACGTTTATCATTTTCTAACAATGTGATTAATTCTCCAAATATTTTTGAAATATTACCACGATTGATTTCATCAACAATTAAAACGTAGTTTGGGATTTCGTCAGTTAGAGTTCGCTGTTCTTTGGGAGTAGCTAGAAATTCTTGAACAATTTTAAACTGTTCTTTATCAGACAAGTTATCTATGTCAACATCTAAATCAATAGAAGTTTGTTTGTTACTAACTATATATTTTAAAGCAGTCCAATAGGCGGATGTATCACATCCTCCAATAATACTTCTTATCCCATCATTTATATTCAGGATGTCGTTAACTTTTTTCAAATCATCATAAACATCGTATAGTTTTCTAAGTCTATCTTTTGACACAGTATATTTTCTACCACCCTCACTGTAAGCAAATTGAATATTGTTTTGTTGTGTTATAGAAAGATATATGGGTGTTCCAGTTTTTGTAACAAGTTCTTTTATTATGCCATTTTGAATATCGCTTATCATATTATCATAAACTTCATCATATTCCAACGAAGAGAAATTCTCTTTGGTGAGCTTAATATTATCCAACAATGCCTTATCACTTATCTCTTTAAACAATCCGGCATGTGGTTCAAAGCGAATAGGATTAGAATCTTTCACAGGTTTTAAACCTTCAATAAACTCTTCATAATCCATAGACTGATGAAAGGTTGTAAATGAAATCTGGCCAAGATTTTTCAAGCGAGCATATTCGGCCATTAGTTGCTCGCGTATTTTCCATTGAAACGTAGGGTTACAGATTCCAACAGCGAGTTCTGTTGTTTTATAAGTTTTTCCTGTGCCTGGTGCACCTTGCAAAATAATTTGCTTCTTTTTATTTAAAAGTGAAACTATAGGGTCAAGCATTAGTTCTTCTTTATCATTGTCTTTTGTTTCTGAAAAAGTCGTCATCTCAAGTTCTTCCATAGCAGTGACAAGATTCTCTCTTAACTGCCATTCAAACAATCTATTATTTAAATTTCTGCCATGCATTGCAATGGGCCAATAAGTAGTTTTGCCGTCAATACCTTTCACAGTAAAACGATGCAAAGCATTTTGGGTAGCTTTACAAAAAGCAGTCAAAACACGATTAACAGATTGTGGTGAAACTTTAAAATAATCACCCACTTCTTTGCAAGTGCTCTTATATTCAGTACTTACTATGAATTTTATTAAATATTCGCGTACTAGGTTGTTGCAAATAGAAGCATCTTGTAACACCAGTTTCCATTCTTCTACAGATACATCGACATCACAACTATAAATACCATCTTTCACAGTTATATTAAATATCTGAAGCGTATAGGATGTCTGATACATCATATCTTGAGCCAATAGCAAATCTGATTGAAGAAACGTATTTGTTTCTTTATTTATTAAATCAATCAAATCATTATCTTGCTTCATTATTGGTATTAATTCATTCAAAATATCAAGATAATGCTGATATCGTCCCTCCTTCTTCGCTTTCAGTTTCAGCATTTGGCAAACCGATTTATACAAGGTTGGTTTAAAAAAAGTGTACTTTATAGGGTCGTGATAGGTAAGAAGAGTGGCTGCAGTTCTTTCATCATGATGAGATGATAGACTCTTATTTAATTCAATTTCCTTAAACAATTTACTGCTTTCGGAAGTAAAATTCAGAATACGTTGCGTCAAATCTTTACTCTCGTCATAAAGTTGACTTAAGAATTCATGATATTCTTTAGGAGCATCCTGGGCAAGAAATTTCATCACCTTAGGAGCAACATGATAAACTAAGTTGTGAAACTTAACTTCGCTAAATTCTTTTTCTAAATTGGGAGAATCAAGATTAGGACGACCTTGATATTTTGTTATCAACTCCCACTTATAAAGTTCATTGCAACCTTTCAAACCTCCCTTAATAATAAGTCGTTCTTTATAAAACTCTATCAATTCATTTACTCTATTAATATCTATCATAGTATTAGCCTGTCATAAAACAATGAGTAATTAATCACAAATATATTATTTTACATTCAACTAAAGTATAAATTATCCATTTATTTACTAATATTCTTTCAATGAGAAGACTAAAAAAAACTGAAAGCATGTATTATTAAGTCACTCCAAAACTTCATCATTTTACATTGTAATTCTACACATTTAACCTTCAAAACTTCATTATTTAATGACATTAAATAATGAAGTTTTGATAGGAGTTGATTTAATATAGAAAAGTGATAATTCCAAACAACTCTCAACAATTATGATGAAGCAATAATAATATATTCAGTATCCCACATCTATATCCGGATGACCTCCTATATAATCGTGTAAAAAATTATATAATAAATACAATATAATTGCAAATACAACCAAATTACGTTAAATACACATGACTATAGTCATGTTAAATATTGCAACCATTCATAAAGAAACACAAAATACAAAAGAAATAACGTTTTTAAAAACACCTATTAATAAAAAGATGTTATAAAACATACAAGAACAATGCAAAACTTTAATAATAAGTCTATTTTTGTAACCATAATTATTTTTGATAAAAAAAAGAAAAAACACGAAAAGTTATATTAGAAACATTCTCTATAGAAATTGGAGATGCAAGATAGCCGTCAAGCTAAGAAAAGAGCGAATAATACAAACAACAATCGCCTCTTTGATAGGCGTGAATTACACAAGTTAAAACGATAAATACAAACAAATTTGCAACACAAATTAGTGGATATATTATGAATAAAGACAAAAAAAGCACAATTGTAAGTTATGAGTCTCCTATTGTAAAAAAAACTATAGTTGAGATGGAGCAAATACTTGCAGGTTCTACTACAAAAGTTACTCTAAGTGCTGACACAAAGGAGGAAAAGTGGGAGGATGAGACAACAGATACTTATGATTTTCATTTTTAATGAAACAAATTTCTACTATGGACTATTCAACTAAAACATCACAACACATGAGGTTTCGATTTTACACACTCTATTTGGCCGTTATATTTCTAACTGGTCTTCTTTCAAGTTGCAGCAATGATGATGGACGAAAATTAGGCAGTGGCAAATTGCGTTTTATCATCAATCAAGAGAAGGAAACCGATGCAACCCGTTCGGGTGTAGCCGATATCTTGTATAAAGAAAATATTCCGTTAGATAATGGTATGTTTTTACAGGTGACACTTCAAGAAGATTTTGAAAATGACGCTACTACTCGCACTGGAGGATTAAGTGAAGGTACTTACACCATTTTGGGATATGACGCTGCCGATGATTCTTATGTGGGCAAAACAGTTGGTACTGTGAATAGCTCGGGAGTATTCGAAGGCGATGAAAAGTTATTTGTTGTGGATAATACCTATAACTTTGTATGTGTGGCCAATGGAGATGAGCTTCTAGAGGAAGATAAAACATTTAAGATGAGTCGCAACGCTACAAACCGTCCTACCATCAGTAATACAGTAATGAATCAAAGCTTAACTACTGATGTAAATAAAGAGATTGCCTTTGAGATGAAGCACACGGAGGCAAGAGTACGAGTGAAGCTGACAGGTAATGGCTTTTCGGATGTTCAAGCTTATTTATTGCCAACTAGTGGAAGCCATCCTAAAAGTGCTGTATGGAATATATATAAAAATGATTTTTTAAGCTACCCTACTGGCACAAGTGTGACTAATGAGGACATAACAACTGCCGAATATACGTTTAATTTCAATAATACTTCAGGCGATAACTTGGTTTCTGAATATAAATATCTGTTGCCAGGCACTAATGGTAGTGATTTAATATTAAATTTAGAAGGCAAAATATCTGATGTAGCATACAATGGTAGCATTAAATTAAAGAACCTAGGAGTATTGGGACGCAATAAAACATATTTAGTAAATGCTGCGGTAAAGATTAATTCTGGTTCGGGTAATATTCTCTACTTTAAAACCAATGATTCTGGAGAAAGAATGCTAATGATTGGCACTTGGCCCGATGACATTGCTACACAAAATGACTTGGCATTCTTTAAGTTTGGTTCGGTTGTTGGATTTAAAGTAATTGACAATGCTAGTTTTGGTAATGTGGATAAAGTGGCTTACAACCCATCGCTACTTAGCGTAGGAAAAGAGAATAGTGATGATATTAATAGATTCAGTGTAGACGGAGTAAATGATCTACCTGGGATTCCAGGTTGGGTGACAGAGGATAGACAAGCTTATATTAATGCAGCTGAATGGGATAAATATTCTTACTGTGTTTCGGGAGAAAACTATCATACAGTAGATAATATTAAGAAAGGGAAAGGAGATCCATGTAAGCTGGTAGGCTATACAGAAACCGAAGTAAGAACTATATTAAATAATGGCAACATACCAGATAACAAACAATGGCGGTTACCTACCAAAAATGAACAACTGGCATTTGCCAAAGCCTCTTTAAGTGCAAGTGGAACTACTTTCAATAATACAAACTACAAATACTGGGACAACACTGCAAACTGGAATGGAGCTACAAATTATACATACGGAACATTTCCTTTTATAGGTAATTCAAATCTTAACCCTTCGGGAAGCAAGCTTCCTGCAGCAGGCAAAACGAATGGATGGGGAAGCTATCAAGAGATAAATACAGCCGGAGCTTTTTGGAGCAGCACACCCAGCACGGATGAAAATAATTTAAGAGGTCTATGTTTATTTTTTAACAAAACACATACTAAGACCGATTACAACTCTTACAGCCCTGCTGACGGATGTACAATACGTTGCGTTCCTCAAAACCCATAAATAGACATTTATACATATTCCCATTACCAATAAATTACAGTAGTGCTGAATAGCGAATTAAAAGAAACGTCATCGAAATATTACATTCGATGACGTTTCTTTAGTTATACTCAATAAAGTCAAATACAAAGATTGGCACAACAAAATAAATAGCCATAAGCTTTCGCATGTTTATTCAACAACAGCATTCACATCCCCGTGCTTGCAATAGTTCTATCTGAAATTTTGATATAAGAAAGCTATGTAAACAAAAATCATAATACTGCTGCGATAATCATAACATCAATAAAATGAAACATTATCTCATTGATTATAATACTATATTAGTGGTAAGTCATATAAAAAAATGGGATACATAACATCACGCTATATATCCCACCAGCATTTATAATCAATAAAACAATTATTCTTCAAGAGCTGCCTGTGCCGCTGCTAGCCTAGCAATAGGCACACGGAATGGAGAGCAGCTGACATAATTCAAACCAACCTTGTGGCAGAATTTTACAGATGACGGTTCGCCACCATGCTCACCACAAATACCACATTTCAAGTCGGGACGCACTTGACGGCCTTTTTCAGTAGCCATGCGCACCAATTGTCCTACACCATTTTGGTCGAGTACTTGGAATGGGTCTACTTTCAATATTTTCTTTTCAAGATAGATAGGCAAGAATGAAGCGATATCGTCGCGAGAGTAACCGAAGGTCATCTGAGTTAAGTCGTTTGTACCAAACGAGAAGAACTCGGCAGATGATGCAATTCTATCGGCTGTAAGTGCTGCACGAGGAATTTCGATCATTGTACCCACTTTAAATTCGATGCTATCCCCTACTTCTTCGAATAGTAATGCAGCTTCTTTGCGGATTACCTCTTCTTGTTGTTTGAACTCATAAAGGATACCTGTAAGAGGAACCATGATTTCGGGATGAGTCTCTACTCCTTCGGCTTTCAACTCAAGGGCTGCACCAAGGATAGCGCGAGTTTGCATTTGAGTGATTTCAGGATAGGTATTTCCTAAGCGGCAACCACGATGACCAAGCATTGGGTTGTGTTCGCAAAGCGACT
>CAMTOV010000092.1 GCA_947074235.1 uncultured Bacteroides sp.
GACGGCACACTCTTCACAGGGTATGCCGTCGATGCACAAATCAATATCAATTCTCAAACCTGAGTTTATCGATATTATATCTTAATTAATCTTCTGCTGAGAAGATTTTTTTATTTGCTAAACCATTTGCAAAACCTGCATATGCATGTTTGCGATTATAATCTAATGTCCACAATCCGATAGGTTCACCACCTCTCCATGAAGAAGATTCAGGACTATCTGTTGGAGCCCAATGAGTGATACCATATTGTTGAGCAACTGGTATAATCTCGAAATATTTCTTCACAATAAATTCATATAAATCAGATTGTGCTTTCAACTGCTCTTCGGTTGCTTCGCTTGATTTAACACTTGCAAGATTATCTTCTTTTAAAATACCCATATCAAGTTCAGATATCTTAATCAATTTACCCGAACTTGCTAATAGCTCGAACATCTTGATGATATTGTCTTCTTGTTGTGCAGCCGCAACTGGGTCAAGCTTTAAGTTAACGTGCATTTGCGTACCGATACCATCAATCTTAGTCACACCGTCAGATTCCCAATATTTCACCATATCAATTAAGCCTTGGCATTTTTGACCACCGCCTTCAAGACCATAATCGTTGACAAATAGTATTTCATTTCCATTGCCATGTTTGCGAGCAAGTTCAACAGCTTTTCTACCATAGTCCTTACCCATATAGTCTTGCCAGTAGAATTCATCAGAAGCTAAGCTTTTTCCTTCTCCCGACTTCAACTGAGTTTGATCTGGCCAGTCAGACATGGGTTCATTTATCACATCCCATGTAGTAATATAATCTTTGGTTACTTCCATCATTCCTGCAATCCAAGTTTCCAAAGCATTGGTAATGATTTCAGCCTTTTCTTCGTCAGTTTTCTCGATGATTTCATCACCTACACCACCATATCCTTCGCCAAGTTCGGACAATCCACGAGATGAGCTTCCGCCCCAGCCTCCCCAGCCAGCAGAGCCATTCTCAAAATCGCCTGAGGTAATGATATTCTTATTACTGCCGGCAGGACAAAGTGATACATTATCGATATAAACTCTACCGGCATAGTCGCCAAAGCTTATGATTAAGCGATTGCGATCTGCTTTGTTGGCAGTAGTAGTCAGTTCATATTCTTGCCATTCTTTACTTACGTCAAATGTGCCAAATCCATCGGACGAGTAATCAGCTGACGATTGAATCTCGGCACGGATTGTGCCATTGGCAGTAGCTTTAGCTACAAATTTCAATGTATACTGAGTTCCATTGTCTAGGGTTGGGTCGATGTCATAACATATCTGAGCTTCCCAGAAGTTGGCTGCAGTTGGGTTTTCAAACCAATAGGCATAGCCTGGTTTACCACTATTATATCCTTCGCCATCTTTAGAGAGTCCACGTGATGAGCTTCCGCCCCAGCCTTCCCAGCCGATAGAACCATTCTCAAAATCGCTGTTAGTGATAACACTTTTATTGCTTCCGGCTGGCTGAAGAGTGACATTGTCAATAAATACCGTACCTTCATAATCGCCAAAGCTTATAACGAAACGATTGCGATCTGCTTTATTGGCTGTAGTTACCATTTCATACTCTACCCACTCTTTAGTCAAATCAATTGTTCCGAAACCATCAGATGAAAAATCGGAAGAGGATTGAATTTCAGCACGAATTATACCCGTAGCAGTAGCTCTAGCCATAAATTTTAGCACATATTGAGTACCGTTATCCAAATTGGACGATAAGTTGTAAGCCACTTGAGCTTCCCAAAAATTGCCAGCAGTAGGATTAGTAAAAGTATAGGCATATCCACCATTGCCACCACCACCCTCTCCAGGGATAATCACAGGTTCGAGAAGCGTATTTAAGTAAGTAGCATTTTGATTAGAGTGCCAGCAAAGCGTGTGTCCGTAAATTGTAGTTCCGGCATCCTTAGCTGTCTCTACAAAGTTTTCTACATTTGAGAAATCCATCGTACCGTCCTTTTGAACAACTGCCATGTGTTTCATCTCCCATCCAGCAGTCATTTCATCATAGTTCGCATTTGTCAAACGATACACAATATTCTTTGAAAGGTAATCGCTAACTGACACACCAGTTCCCAACTTAAAGTTGGGATTTGTCTGGCGGTCTACATAAGTTTTAAGCGCATCATATTTATTCACATATTCCATTGCAGCAACTTCCAATGGCTTATCGATTGTTGTATATTCCAAAATATGATCGTCTGTACAAGACACTACCGCAGCTAATGCAAGTGCAATGGGTAGTATTTTTTTATATTGCTTCATATTATTGTGTTTTTAAGGTTATTTTGATATTACATCGAATGTTTCGAGACTAATGCCACGATCACGTACTACCAATGTGTCTTTTGTAGTATAAGTAACATCATCAAGTTTGATTTGATAATCTAAGTAAATAGCGTTACGGTCTTTATCACCCCAGCTTTGTTTCTCACCTTTTTCTACAAACTTGCCCGAACCGGTAGCTTTGCCATCTTCTGATGTTACTACACAGTTATTATTGCTATCAAATGTTAGAAGCAATTCACATGAAGTACCATTAACTTTCACAGGGAAGATTGCAGTTTTAAGACTTTGAGTAGTCATACCACATACTTCGTCTTTTTCTACAAAGGCTTGACGGCGAACGATTGTTTTGTTCAATGAAGCGTTTCCATTGTTTCCAGTTACTACATCAACACCTCTACGAAGGTAGTTTGCATGCCATGCGTTGATATACTTAATAGCATACAGCGTATAGTCTTTTGGAACAATACTCCAATCGCCAGCTATGCAACGATTCGGATTATCAACCGATGGTTTACCACGTAAAATAGAATCTGCATTTTGTACTTCAGTCATCACAATCGGAATGACATAGTTTGTAGACAATGCCATAGGATCGGCAAAATAAGCATCAGTAAGTTGTACCTCAACTCCTCCAATAATGCTTCCTTTAGGAATTTTAATCTGATTTGAACTTAAAGTATAGTATGAGGTTGGCATAGCTACAACATCTTTCATTGTAGATTTGAATACCAAATTATCGCACAGAGAATTGTCAACACTGCAGTTTATGATAATATTGTGCTTGTTTGTATAAGCTCCACCGGTGGTAGCCATAATCTTACATTTCTTTTCATTATCAAGAGAAGTATCAAAGATATCTTCACCCATCACTATTGTGCGCACGGGTGATTGATATGCAAAATAAACTGTTGTATAATCAAAGTCGTCGAATTCCCAGTCTTGATTATGACAAGAAGTAAATAGCATACTCAAAATAGATAGTGTAAAAAATAACTTTTTCATCTTTCATTCATTTTAATTTGTACATCGAGTTTTATCTCCATCCTCTGTTTTGGATAAGTGCATCGTACTTCAATACCTCACTATAAGGGATTGGTCCGAAGTTCATATAATCTTTAAATTCTCTTTTTTCTACTTCAAGCTCAGGGTTGTAAACACCTGATGTGATAGACATACCACGAACTGTTTCGCCTAACTCAGCATTCCAACGACGTAAGTCCCAAAAGCGGAAACCTTCGAAGCAAAGCTCTAAACGACGTTCATTACGAATTAATACTCGCATTGCTTCTTTATCGTTCTTGATGGATTCAAGGTAAGCATCTCCATTGCTAGTACCTACTCCTGCACGTTGACGAATAGCTTTTATCACGTCATAAGCAGAATAACCTTCACCACCGTTTACTGTAGGTCCATAAGCTTCATTGGCAGCCTCAGCATATGCTAGATAAATTTCAGTATAACGCATGCGAGCTTTATAGTGCTTTTGCTTATTTACAGATGATGGATTTAGATTTACATCTTGACGCATCAATTTACGCATATAATACCCAGTACGTGTAGACGTTTCAGTTTTATTCAACGCATCGTTTGTTGTACCATCAGCAGCAGTATAAATAGTGGTATTACTTGGTCCAGCAGTATTACCATTGTATAATACATAAAGAGCTAAACGTGGATCACGGTCTGAGTAAGGATTAGTCGAGTTGTATTGGCTATTGCTAGCAGAAATTGGATATCCATTAGCCATAGGGAAAGCATCTACTAAGTTTTGAGATGGATTTAAACGTCCTTTACCATAAAGCGTTGGAGGGAAGTGATCTTCCTCAAGAGAGCTACTACTTTCTGAGCCCGAGCGCCATAAGATTTCTTTGGGATTATCTCCAGCTTTCAATGCCTCAATGTCACCACTGTTAGCATACCAAGTATGGCCAGTATTATCCAAACCACTCACACCACCTATTCTATTGAGTACAGTAGCTGCATATTGTGCTGCATCTGTCCATGTAGTTGTAGTTCCAGTTGCAAATGCTGGGCTAGCTGCAAGCAAAGCTGCTTGAGCACGAATACCTTCAGCTATTCTACCTGTCATACGCAAACGCACTAGGTCGCCAAACACACGCGTATATTGAGCTGCTGTTACACCTTTATTTTTATATTTAGCAGGAACATTTGCATCATTTGCTATATCACCAAAATCTACAGGTAGCAACTCAATAGCCATATTAAGGTCTGAATATAATTGCTTCATGCAATTATCAAAACTAGCACGTGGTTGATTAAAATCTGAAGATGTAGTTTCAGGCTCAGTAATAAGAGGCACTCCAAGGAGCTCACCATTTTCAGCCCATCCACCATGTGACTGAAGCAAGTAATACATGTACATACCTCTAAGTCCGTATGCTTCACCTTTCATACGATCATTAAACATCTCAGCAACTAGTTCATCAGCAGCCCAATTTACTTTGTCGGCTTCTGCAAGAAAAAGATTTAAATAATGAATGGCAGAACGACAAGAAGTCCAACGGTCCATAGGATTGTTGTCTGCCGCCCAAGAACCAGATGCCATCTTACGATAGTTATTAGCATTGTCATTATTTACAGCATCATCTGTAGCCACATCATTGAATGACCAACTATCTATTGGAATACGTGTATATCCATTAGCAAGAAGACCTTGTGCATAGCTAGCATTGTTATAGATATGATCTATGTCCAAATTGTTTTCAATTTGAGGAGTAAACATATCCTCACAGCTTACAAACAAAAGAGATACCGCTAAAAGTTTTATTATATTTTTCATGATAATTTTATTTTTAAATACGGTTTAATTAGAACGTAGCCTTTATTCCTAATGCGTATGAACGGCATTGTGGAGAACTACCAATGTTCATTTCCATATATTCTCGTTCTTTAGAGAATGTCACCAAGTTTGCACCATATACATAGGCTTGGAAACCTTTTATGAAGCATCTGCGCAATACATTTTGAGGTAAATTGTATGTCAATTGCACTTTAGCCAAATCAAATCGGTTAGTTTTATAAAGCCAAAAGTCTGATGCTTGGAAGTTATTATCTCCACTCAACGTTGTTAAGCGTGGATAAGTAGCAATGTCTTTAGTTTCTTCAGTCCAACGATCACGAACAACTTCCGAATACTTACGGTCACCATAAACCCACCAGTAAGAATTGTCTTTATAGGCTTTAGCTCCCATATTACCAGTTAGCAATGCAAATAGAGTAAAATCTTTCCAGCTAGCTGTTAGATGAACCCCCATTGTAAACGGTGCTCCATACCATCCACCTTTTCCTAAGTAAACTTGGTCTTTTGAGTCAATAACACCATCGTTGTTTTGATCTACATATTTAATATCACCAGGTTTTACAGTACCATAGTTTTGTGTTGGAGAGTTATCAATATCAGCTTGATCATAGAAGAAACCTGCATTTTGCAATCCAAATAATGCATCCAATGAACGACCTTCACGTTTTTGATAATCGTACTCAAAGTTCTCATCACGTTTTGTTGCTTTATGTTTCATATATGTACCAGCTACACCTAATTCCAAGTTAACCTGACCAAACTGCTTATTAGCTTTTACATTAAAATCAAAACCAATGCGTTTGTTATTGTTATAATTAATGTAAGGCACAAATGAAGATTCTGGCCAATAGGTTGAGAAGTAGTTTGGATAAATAGTAGAAGGCAATGTTAACAAGCCGTTCATCTCATTTACAAAGAAGCTCATGTCAACTGTCAATAATCTATTCCAGAATGAACCATTAATCCCAGCATTTATTTCTTTTCTTTTAATGAAAGTCAAATCTAAATTTTTACCTCTACGTGCATCAAAAGACTGTTCTACTGCACCATCACACCATCCCCACCATGTACCGGTAGATGTGTAAATGTTTTGATACATATAAAAGTTGTTTATATCTAAATCTGTATGAAGAATACCACCAGAAGCATAGATTTTCAAATCGTCTACCACTGAAGAATTTTTTAGGAAATCTTCATTGCTCAATCTCCAAGCTAGAGATAAAGTTGGAGAAAATGCATTGCGATGACCTGGAGCTAACTTAGCTGAATGAATTTCTGCACCACTAAAATCTGCAAAATAACGACTCTTATAGTTGTACCCAAGTTGAAAACCAAGATTCGCATTACAAGTATTATGATATTCTCCAGAAATAGATTGTTGAAATCCTGTTGCTAAAATCATAGCAGTCAAATTGTGACGTCCTTTAAAGCTTCTTTCATAGTTGAATTGACCAGAAAAGAATACAGTTTGTCTACTAGAACTACCACTAATATCTTGAGTACCGCTTTGTTCATCTTTACCATATTGAGTCAATCCAGTTATAAGATCTCCACCTGAATAATTATTCCATGTAGCTTCATAGGTTGCATAATTATTGCTAACAGTAGTATTATAAGCGGTATTATAGTCAATAGCAACTTGTGCACGGAACGATAATCCTTTCAACAGTTGATCTAAATCTAGCTTCACGCCAGCATCAAATTGTAATTGGCGATTGGTGTATTTAGTATTACCAGCCACATACATTGCAGCAAATGGGTTTGTTTGATCTAATTGAGTACCACCCAACAAGTATTGACCATCAATAAGGTAGTTACTGTTGTTTACTAAGTTCATAGATGATTCATCACTACCTTCAATAAAGCTAATAGGGATTAGCGGTGAAACTCTATTGGGACGTAATGTTGATGAATTTGCCCAATAGTTAGCACGATCTCCTTTAACATCATAAAAAGTAGCATTCGCGTTTACCCAACCTGTTACCCAGCTATTCAAACGATAATCAATATTACCACGCATATTAATACGGTTAGCGCGATTATTTTTGCCTTCGCCAAAGTTGATTAAATCATCATTTGTATTCCAACCAATATTAGTATAAAAGCTAGCATATCTTCCACCACCAGAAAACTCAGCAACGACATTAGTCGAATTATAAGCCTTCTTCAAATAATCTGAAGAAAAGAAGTCAATACTTGGGTAACGATAGATATTTTTACCCGATCCATAATTATAAATATCCGCTGTAGAATACAAAGGATCTAGCCCATCATTTGTACGAGCCTCATTGTAAAGCCCCATATATTCGGCAGACCCTAAATATTTAGGATAGCTCTTAGGCACAAGAAATTCGCTAGTAGCGCGTACATCTATTTGAAGACCTTCAGAGATACCACGTTTAGTGGTAATCAAGATTACACCTTTAGCAGCTCTACTACCATAAAGCACCACAGCTTGTGCACCTTTTAGGAAGGTTATTTCTTCAATTTCAGAAGGAGTAACGTTGCCAGCATCACGTGGCACACCATCAACTAATATTAAGCATCCATCCATTCCCCAAAGATTGCCTGTATAACCTCCGGCAAAAGCTGTCATTCCACTCAAGCTATAAGTAGAGAAGTTTTTATCCATCAATTCAGGTATCTTCACAGCAGATATACCACCCATCAAATCATTCTTATTAATTTTTCGAAAGGCAACCTGTACGTTTTCATCGTTCACCGCACTCAATGTGTCACTCTCAGCCAAGTCATTTTGTGCCATCAGACACAAGGTTGAGAAAGCAAACATTGTGCACACAATGATTTTTGATTGTATATATTTCATTGCTTTTTCTTTTTTGTTTAACGTATTATTTTAGCTATTAAAATTACCACCCTGGATTTTGAGAAAACTCAAGATATAATGTGGTATCACTCTCTTTAAGAGGTAGCCAATAGTGTTTGCTACTTAAATTGCGTGTTAGAATAATACTTTCACTAAATCCACTAACTTGGTTTTGGGTAGCATCTTCATTATTAAATTCACCTACACGTACAAACTCTTGTGATGTTTTAATTGTATAAGGGTATTCTGTTAATAGCAACCAACGACGTAAGTCATTAAAACGGTGACTTTCAAATGCCAACTCTACAGCACGCTCTCTTCTTAATTCACTCATAAAGTTAGTTAGTGAGCCTGTATATTTCGAATTTACAGGATCAATACCGGCACGTGCGCGAATTGTATTTACAGCAGCCTCAGCTGTTAGTGAACAATTGTTTGATTTGCCAGATGCTCCACCACCATATTGAGCAGCAGCCTCAGCATACATTAAATAGATATCTGCCAAACGCATCCAACTAAGGTGTACATGGTTTGCATTACCATAGCCATAACCATCATCGTACTTATTACAAGTAGTAGGGATAAATTTATAAAGCAAGTAACCTGTGCGGCTTCCATAATTTAAATCTCTAAAGTTTCCACCTGTATAAAGGTTAGCATATCTGTTATACTCAGCATCTGCAGGCATTGAACCTTGCACCACTTTTGCACCATCATACACAATGTCATGATAAAAACGAGGGTCACGATCTTTCCATGGGAAGTTCTTATCAAAACCTGATGCAGGATCTTCTAGTGGCAAACCGTTAGCCATTCCATAGTATGCTACATAGTTGGCTGTAGGTAGTGAAAATACACCACCGTCTGCAAGTTCTCTAGTTTGAAACTGTTTACTGAACCCCCAGTTTGTACCATTTGGCTCGTATGATGGACCACGGAATATAGCTTCAGTAGAACCAGGCATCAACCAGTTTTGCTTATTTGTATAAAATAGATCTGAGAACTTTTCAAATTTAACTAATGAATATTGAGTGCGTCCGCTTTCAACTAACGTTAGAAGCTCTCCAAATGCTTCAGCAGCTTGCTTACATAGTTCTGTGTTATATGTAGCACTACCTGTAGACTCTTGATTCATCAAAGGACTAGCTGCCCAAAGTAAATTCTTGCCTAAGTAACCTAAAGCCATGATTTTGTTGATACGCAGTTGATTTTTGCCCAATGTACGTTTACCAACTGTTGTTTGATCCCAATCAATTGGTAATAATTCTGCTGCTCTACGAAAATCGGCAGCAGCCAAAGCAGCTGTTTGGTGATAGTTAAGGCGCTCCAATCTCAATGTTTGGTCTGAAGGAAGTACTTCATCGATGTATGGCAAACCACCAAAATATTGCATCAATTGGAAGTGAAACCATCCTCTAAAGAAGTATAATTGGCCTTCTACCATTTCACGTTCTTCAGCAGTAGCGTCAGTCATTTTACTTAAGTTCTCTATACCCATATTAGCTTTACGGATACCATACCAAGCCATAGGCCATAATGATTTACCAAAACGATCATCATTTGTAGTTTTCATATTACGGCGATCCATCCAGCCCGATTGCCAGCCATCGTAACCAGATTGCCAACCCCAAAAATCACCAAGGTCTACTTTATAACACATGTGGTAATCAATACCCACATTCATTATTTCATCTTCACCCCAGTTGAATGAGTTTGTCCAGTATC
>CAMTOV010000093.1 GCA_947074235.1 uncultured Bacteroides sp.
TCTCCGCACGTGCGGCGTTTAAGAATTTCTCTTTGGCAGTATAGAGACTTGTCACTGCTTCCTGCGAATTGGCAGGGAGCTTATAGGCATAATTAGACATCTTAGTGATATTATAATAATCATTGCTTAAACGGTAGTCCTGCATGCGGGTATTTTCATCTACTCCCAAAGCAGCCAGCACCAATGCCGAGGCAAGTCCGGTTCTTACATTACCCGAAGAACACATAATCACTGCCGGATAATTGTCACGTTCTAACAATACGTCAAATAACTGTCTGAACTGTTCTTGATTATTAGACACAATCTCACGGTTAAACAGTTTCACCATTTCATCTACTTTTTTGCCATCCACTATTCCACGTTGAATATCGGCCAACAAAGGTTCGAGCATGGTCAAGTCTATCGGAATACGCACCATTCGTGTTCCTGCCAAACTATCTCCCATGTTTACGCTTTCTTGTTGTGCACGCAAATCAATGTAGGTTTTCACCCCAATATTATTCAACTCTTTTACTGCCACTCGCTTCGGAGAGTCAATCTTTGCCGAACGATATAACTTACCCCAACCAATGGTTTTTCCTGTTTCGGCCGACTTATATCCGCCTAAATCGCGAAAGTTCTGTATGCCGGGAATATTGACATTTCGCGCAGCAAGCTTAACACGGTATTTATTGTCAAACACCAAGCTATAGTAATAGCGTTGAGTGGGGTTGTTGGTAATGATAGTCATTCTACCATCTGATATAGGAGCAGAAGCTATCGGATTGGTTTCGGGAATAAAATTGGGATTTAGAGAGGAGTATACTTTCACTTGCCCAGGGATGGTGGGCGAAGTTTCCCATTTGATAATGCTGTTACCTACATAGTTTTCTTCACACACAGCCGATATACTGGGTGATGATTTTGAACATGAAGGTAATAAAATAATAATAGCCAGCCAGTTGAATAGGTTTTTATACATAGTATATGCCTCTTAAAACAGTTGCAAATATACGCAATAATCATGGTACTACACTTTTAAGTGTTAATTCCTTTGAGTTTATTAGTCAAAGTACAGTTACTTTAACATGCACAGTGCGAGATAATTGATGAACAAAATCAGATATAAGAATTAAATATATTGAACAGAAGAACTTTATTTCTCTATTTTTGTATTATAATTTGAAAAGATTGATAACAGACTCTTTGCTATATGAATAAGTTTAATGGTTTTCTTTACGGTTTACTTTCATCAGCCTCATTTGGATTAATCCCATTGTTTACAATACCTATAATGTGGCAAGGCATGGAGTTTGGATCGATATTATTATATCGATTTATTTTTGCAACAATAGCCCTAGGCATCATTATGCTGCTATGCAAGGAGTCTTTTCGCATTACTAAACGAGATATTCCTTCTCTCGCTTTATTGGCATTTTTCTATTTAATGTCTGCGCTATTTCTATTTTGGGGATATAAATACATGGCTAGTGGCATTGCTACAACTCTTCATTTCATGTACCCGGTGCTCACTACCTTCATCATGATGACTTTCTTTGGTGAAAAGAAATCCATTTGGCGTATTATGGCTATAATACTGGCGGTGACTGGAGTTTTTTGCTTATCCTACGAATCAGGATCGGATCATGTCAATTGGATAGGTATCATTATCGTTCTAATATCTGCATTGGGCTATGCCCTCTATCTTATCACAATAGGACAAATGAAGGTAGGAAAGATGAAAGGAATCAAGCTTACATTCTATGTTTTCCTTTTCGGTTCGATCTATTTATTGGTAGGAACTAGCGTGATTGACGAGATTCAGCCTATCAGCAATTGGAATATGGCAGGCAACTTAGTAATGCTGGCCATCATCCCTACAGTTGTATCCAACCTGGCTTTAGTTAGAGCCATAAAGAGTATAGGCTCTACCCTTACTTCTGTGCTTGGTGCTATGGAACCGGTAACAGCTGTATGTGTAGGTATTTGTGTATTCAACGAGGCCATGACTTATGGCATCGTATTGGGAGTAGCTCTAATCATTACAGCTGTTACGGTGATTATATTGAAGCAGTAGTTTATTTGAGCTTCAACTCATCTATGATATTGGTAGCCTGGCCATACTTTTCGATAACGAATAGCATATAGCGCACATCTACTCCAATACAACGTTGAAGATTGGGTTCGAAAGCTACATCACTACTCATCGCCTCCCAGTTGCCATCAAATGCAAGCCCTAGCAATTCGCCTTTACCATTGAACATCGCACTCCCTGAATTGCCTCCGGTTATATCGTTATCAGAGATAAAACACACACGCATTTCACCGTTTTCATCGGTATATCTACCATAATCTTTCTTCTCAAACAACTCCAACAAGCGGGGATTAACCGCATAATCTGGATCATCAAAGTTTCTTTTAGCCTTTTCAATAATACCTTTGGGTGTGGTGTAGTATTGAAAGAAAGCCCCATCAAACGGAGAGTAACCTTTAATTGATCCGAAACTGAGTCGCAAAGAGCCATTGGCATCGGGGTATGGAGTGAGCTGCGGATTCATTGTTCGCATAGCATCTGTCAACACTCGCTCTCCTTTATGTATCAATTCGTTTGATTCTAGTGTATATTGATTCATTTCATAGTAAAACACAATTAAATCTATTGCCAGTTCAATTGCAGGATCGTTAATGATTTGGTAGGTTGTATCTTGTTCCAAATAGCGTTGCAGAGCGCGCATACTAGTCATTTCGGAATGCGAGTAGAGCGAATCAACGTAAGCTTGTATATTTCCATCGTATAACGTATCAATAACAGCATACATAGGTGGTAAGAAGACTGAATCTACCTCTGTTTGATAAGCACGAAGCATCGCTGTATATATCTCTTTATCAACTTCTACATCGTAATTCTCGTATTTATCTATCAAGTTATTCAAGTGTCTACCCACCGATTCTTCATCAGCTTCAAAGTCGAAGTTTAATATTTCTAATGCCAATTGCGACAGTTCGGCACCATTCAAGAAAGATTCTATGTAGTAAGACAAAGCACGATTGCTAGCTTGTCTATAGTCATAAGCAGCCTCTAACGTAGGAAGCAAGTCAACATCGGATGAAGATGTATCTTTGAACCATTGAGAAAGTGCCGTTTCTTGCATGCGTTTCTTTTCAAGTATCCCTAGTTGTTTAATAGAGCGATTCTTTCCAATGCTGTTCTTCCAATAATTGGAGCTTTCATCGTATTTTGTGGCATATTTAATGCGAATATCATCGCTATTATTCATCGCTTTCTTCCATATATCTTGCTTGATGCCACGCATATCTATCATAGCTTGGTTCATACCGTTCATCATCTCTTCAACGCCATATGAAGAAAGATAGCGTTCGGTAGTGCCGGGATAGCCCAATGTCATACAGAATGAGCCTGTTTTATATCCATCGAGCGAGATAGGTGCAACATAATCGGGTTTATATGGTACGTTATCGGGTGAATAATCGGCTGGCTTGTTGTCTTTATCTGCATAGATACGGAATACACAGAAGTCTCCTGTGTGTCGGGGCCATACCCAATTGTCGGTATCCCAGCCAAACTTGCCTATTGATGATGGTGGAGCGAAGACCAAACGCACATCATTGTAATCGCGATAAACAGATAACCAATACTCATTGCCACCGTAATAAGCGTCTACCACACCAATTAGGGTTGAGTCTTCTATAGCCATCTCGGTGATAATAACATTTGCCATAGAATCGAGCACAGCCATGCGATCATCTTCGGTCATATCTCTATTGACATCTTGCAACATACGCTGGGTTACGTCTTCTGTGCGAAGCAGAAAGCGAACGTATAGTTCTGGATTGGGCAACTCCTCTTCCATGGAGTGAGATACAAATCCATCTTTTAGGTAGTCGTGTTCTACCGACGAGTGTTGTTGAATGCTATTGAAACCACAATGATGGTTGGTAAATACCAATCCATTATCAGACACTACTACCCCTGAACAGAAACCGCCAAAGCTTACTACAGCATCCGACAGCGACCGATGATCGGGACTATATACCTTGTCGAAAGGCATTTGTAGTCCCATATCTTTCATTGTAGAGCGCATTTGTTTATTTACATTGCCTAGCAGCCACATGCCTTCATCGGCAAAGGATGACATACAACACAACAGTAGCAAGAGGGTTAAGAGCGATTTCAGTTTCATAGTTCTTATTTTAAGGCAACAGTTCTTTTATTCTGTTATTCTGTTATTAGTTTTAATTTATCCGTTTTTAAGCGAGCTTTGAGCCAGAGATCTATTTTACCAATCTCCTTGTTAGATGGTTTTTTTACAAAGTTGAGCAATGCCACCTCCACTGTATCTGTCTTCATACTGTCCACACTGATTTCTACCATGCGTGATACAGCTACACTCTGCACATCGGGAAACAAAGCTTTCATTTCGGGTATTAGTGAAGTGTTTATCTCATCATACTCCTTGTATCTACGCAACTCTCCTTCAAGCAAATTGATTTGAGAGCGTTGCTCAGCTAGTCGTTGTTCACTATTCTTATAAAAGTCTTCCATCACCATTGCTCGGATTGACGACATATCGATTTGGTTCCCATTCATGCCCTGCAACACTGTCAACTTAGTATCACCTAAATTGTAGTTCTTCATCATATCGCGAGCTATAGCGAGCGATGCTTCGGGCACATCTTCGCCAAGCATCACAAGGCGAATCTCTTTCTTTTCGTAATTGACAGTGCGGTCTACCACTTGTGCATTCTCAAAGTTGAGCTGTTCGTTGATGAACTTGTTGGCTGCCGACTCGTAAAAGGTAGACTTAATGATATCGAATGTGAGATAGATAGCTGGAGCCATGGTCAATACCGAAAGTAAAATGATGTACTTTTTAACGGTGGATTCGCGCTTTTTGTCTACAAATTCCTTACGCTTGAAGTGCATTACTCGCACACCGATAAAGGTAGCCACACTGATAAACACGGAGTTGATAAAGTATAAGTAGAATGCACCAAGGAAATACACCAGATTGCCCGATGCAATGCCATATCCTGCCGTACAGAGTGGAGGCATCAAGGCGGTAGCGATAGCCACACCGGGTATTACGTTACCCTTCTCTTTGGTAGAAAGGGCTACTACACCAGCCATACCCCCAAGAAGTGCGATGAAAACGTCGTAAATGGAAGGTGATGTACGTGCCAACAGCTCAGAGCGTGCTTCGGCTATGGGAGTAAACAGAAAGTAGATAGTAGCCGTAACAACGCAAAACATGGTAGTGATGAAGTAACTCTTCAGCGAGCGTTTCATCAACTCAAAGTCGTTCATACCTACCGATAGCCCCACCCCCATGATTGGTCCCATCAAAGGCGAGATAAGCATGGCACCTATTATTACCGCTGTAGAGTTTACATTGAGCCCAAGCGATGCCATGAATACAGCAAATATCAGAATCCAAAGGTTTGCTCCTTTAAACTCTACCCCTTTGCGGATGGAGTCGATGGTTTTAATCTCTTCCTCTTTATCTTTTCGCAGGTCGAAATACTCGTTGATAAACTTCTTAATGGCAATTACATTGCGTGGGTCTGTCTTCATACTTCTACTTCTTTACAAATCGGTTTATAATAGGAATCTGACTCAATGGCAAGTCGCGCTTCACAATGAAAGCGATAAAAATGAATAGCAATATCGTTCTGAACAGCAATCTCAGCACCACACTTTCTATGGGGATGCATTCGCCGGCGGCATAGATAATCATAGCTAGCAGCATGTAAGTTCCAATACCTTTCAGGTCGTAGTTGATGGGATACTTCTTTTGCCCTACAAAGTAAGACAAGAGCATCGCTACTGCATAACCGGTGAAACCGGCCCATGCGCAAGCCATGTAGCCATATATAGGAATCAAGAAGATATTCATGAGGATAACGATGGCACACGCCGTGATAGAGAAGTAAGCGCCCCAGCGAGTTTCATCGGTTAGCTTGTACCAAAACGACAGATTGAAATAGATTCCCATAAACATCTCGGCCAGCATCACAATAGGCACCACGCGTAGTCCGGCCCAATAGTCCTTACCTATCAGGTGTTTCAATATATCGAGGTAAAACATCACACCGAGGAAGCCAAGCAGCGCAAAGATGATGAAGTACTTCATGGCTTGGGCGTACATCTCTTTATTGTCATTGTCTTTGCTCTTGCCAAACACAAACGGTTCGTAGGCAAAACGGAAGGCTTGTATAAACATCACCATCACCATGGCTATCTTGCTGGTTGCTCCATAGATACCCAGTTGCACATCGGCCATGGCTTTATCGGGATATACAAATGGGAAGATAATACGGTCGGCTACTTGATTGAGGATGCCGGCTATGCCCAGTATCATAATGGGGAACGAGTAGCTGAACATGCGCTTCATTAACGGGCGATCGAGCTCGTACTTAAAGCCTCGTAGTTGTGGAATAAGACAGAGCATCACCACCGATGTGCATATCAGGTTGATGAGGAAGGCAGCGCCCACGTCTCGCCCCTTCAATATCACGAAGTAGACAATGTTGAGCACAATGCTAGTCACTATGAAAAGCATCTTGAGTGCAGCAAAGCGAACCGGTCTCTTCTGATAACGAAGAAAGGCGAACGGAATGCTCTGGATGGCGTCCATCGCTATCACGATAAGCATCATGCCCAGATACCAAGGATTCTCTCCAAAGCCCATCACGCGTGCAATAGGATTTAAGAATACAAGGCAGACGAATAGGAATGAAAGTGAAATGAGGCTCACCGAGATGAGCGTGGTAGAATAGACACGCATCGGTTCTTCGCCCTCCTTGTTGGCAAAGCGGAAGAAACCTGTCTCCATGCCACACGTGAGTAGCACAAGTAGCAGCGCAGTGATGGCATACATTTGAGTAATCACCCCATAGCTACCGCTGGAAGCGGGCATAGTAAGGGTATAGATAGGCACTAGCAGGTAGTTGAGGAAGCGCCCCACGATGCTGCTAACGCCATAGATGGCAGTGTCTTTTACCAAAGATTTAAGTTCGGCCATGCGGTTGTAGTAGTTTGTTTAAAACAGCGTTTGTTGCGAGTTGAATGACACCCGCCCCAAGTGTTTATAGGCTAGCTCTGTCACCTCTCTACCTCGCGGTGTGCGTTTCAAGAACCCCTCTTTTATAAGAAATGGTTCGTACACCTCTTCGATAGTGCCGGGATCTTCGCCCAGTGCCGTAGCAATGGTTGTGATTCCCACAGGGCCACCATTAAATTTGTCTATAATTGTACAAAGTATCTTATTATCTATCTCGTCTAATCCGTAACGGTCTATATTCAACGCTTCCAACGAGAAGTTGGCTATCTCGGTATCAATAGAGCCCGTGCCTTTGACCTGTGCAAAATCGCGCACGCGACGCAGCAGCGCATTGGCAATACGTGGAGTTCCACGACTGCGCGAAGCTATCTCTCCGGCAGCGGGTATGGAGCAAGGCACAGACATTATCGAAGCTGAGCGACGGATAATGTTGCTTAGGATGTCGTCGTCGTAATATTCTAAATGTAGATTAATACCAAAACGAGCACGAAGTGGTGCTGTGAGCAATCCGCTACGGGTAGTTGCCCCCACCAAGGTGAAAGGATTCAAGTCAATCTGAATGCTTCGGGCCGATGGGCCTTTGTCTATCATGATATCAATGCGATAGTCTTCCATGGCCGAGTATAGATACTCTTCTACCACAGGCGATAAGCGATGAATTTCGTCGATGAAAAGGACATCATTGGGCTCAAGGCTGGTGAGTACTCCCGCCAAATCGCCTGGTTTATCGAGCACCGGGCCGGAGGTAACTTTAAAACCCACTCCCAGTTCGTTGGCAATAATGTTGGATAGTGTTGTCTTGCCCAACCCCGGAGGGCCATGTAGCAACACATGATCGAGGGCTTCGCCTCGCAAACGGGCAGCCTGCACAAAGATGCGCAAATTTTCAACCACCTTATCCTGACCGCTGAAATCGTCAAAGCTCAAAGGGCGCAGCGCATTTTCAAAGTCGCGCTCTTTCTTTGAGAGTTGCTGATCGCGTATATCAAAATCTTCTTCCATACTTACATTTTGTTACAGACAACAAACTTATAGAAAAATTCCGATTTATAAGGTACGCGAGGTTAAGAATCATGCCTCTTATTGAAAATATTTCACATTTCGGGGAGGTAGGTAAAAGGCGGTTTTTGGTTAGCTTTAGCGAAAAGAGTGAAAAAAGGCATCTTATTGACTGATTGGAAGTGCTTTACAGGGTGAAAGGCTTTACCTTGCTGTAAAAACATGGGGATGTTGTGTATCAAAACATGGGGATGTTTTGGTATAAAACATGGGGGTGTTTTGGTGCAAAACATGGGGATGTTTTTACCCCTAGCCACAGCTATGCTGCAAGCGGGGTATATCGTTTTACCCAACAAGGCAGTGGAGGGTAGCGAGCTAGATGCGTGCGGTTACTTTCTTTTGAGGTAGTATTGACGTTCGTCTTCGGGGAATTTCTCGATGGAATAGCGCAACATGGTGCGTGGCATGCGAGTACTGTGTTTGTCGAGAAACTGAATGAGCAGGTCTTTATCGCGCTTGCCAAGTTCGCGCAGCATCCAGCCGATGGATTTGTGCATCAAGTCGTGTTTATGATTTATCAATCGCTCGGCCAAAGCCAATATATCTAAGTACTCGCCATAGCGAATCAGCTTCCAGTTGGCTACTACGGCAATGCGTTGATCCCAGAGCAGTGCGCTATCCGCCAAGCGATAGAGGTCTTCTCTTGGTTTATCTTTGAGATATTCGCCCACAATGCCTGGAGCTGATAGGTCTACTAAGTCCCAATTGTTGATGCGTTCGGTTTGAGTAAGATAGAAGTCGTATATTCTTTTTCGTTCGATTTCATCGGATTTTCTGAAACGCTCTACCAACATCAGCAGGGCGCAAAGTCTACACTCGTGCCACGGGCTTTGAAGTAGATCGGCCATCACGCCGAAATCGCAATCCTTGTATTTCTTAGCCACCAATCGAGTGTTGGGCACAACGACTCCAAGGAACTGATCGCCTTCGCCATATTGTCCTTTGCCGGTTTTGAAGAACTTGGGTAGGTATTCGCGCTTCACAGGGTCGATTAAAGTTTCGAGCTCCTGCTGAATGATGTGGGCTGTTGTTTTCATATCGCAATGAGATTAGTAGCTTCAAAAATAAGCAAAATATAGACAGAGAATTAGAAAGTTATCCCTATTTTTGTCCATAATACACTAAAACATGGTTTTAAATTACATTTGGATTGCTTTCTTCGTAGTGGCTTTTGTCATAGCCCTCGGAAAACTCTTTTTCACCGGCAATACACAGATTTTTACGGAAATCATTCAGTCTACCTTCGACTCTTCGAAAACGGCTTTCGAGATATCACTTGGATTAACAGGAGTGCTATCGCTGTGGCTGGGCATTATGAAGATTGGCGAAAACAGTGGACTGATCAACACGCTGGCTCGCTGGCTCAGCCCGGTGTTCTGTCGCTTGTTTCCCGATATCCCCAAAGGGCATCCGGTGATGGGTAGCATCTTTATGAACATGTCTGCCAACATGCTGGGGTTAGACAATGCTGCCACTCCGATGGGACTGAAGGCGATGAAGGAGCTTCAAGAACTTAACCCCAAGAAAGACACGGCCAGCA
>CAMTOV010000094.1 GCA_947074235.1 uncultured Bacteroides sp.
AAACAGTGGAAATCATACTCAAATATTTTCCGAACCTAACCGAAGAGCAACGCAATCAATTTGCTGCTCTATATGATTTATACATTGATTGGAATTCAAAAATCAATGTAATTTCTCGCAAAGATATTGAAAACCTCTACGAGCATCATGTGCTACACTCTCTGGGCATAGCACAAGTCATTCGCTTTCGCCCCGGCACTACTGTTATGGATTTAGGCACGGGTGGAGGTTTTCCCGGTATTCCTTTGGCCATTCTTTTTCCTGAAACTGAGTTTCATATGGTTGATAGCATCGGAAAGAAAGTACGTGTTGCGTCTGAAGTTGCTACTAGTATCGGCTTGGAGAATGTATCTTTCCGCCATGCAAGAGCACAAGAAGAAAAACAACAATTTGATTTTGTTGTAAGCCGTGCTGTAATGCCGTTGGTTGATTTAATAAAGATTATCCGAAAGAACATTTCGCCAGTGCAACAAAACGCTCTACCCAATGGTTTAATCTGTTTGAAAGGTGGAGAGTTGGCAAACGAAACAATGCCTTTTAAAAACAAAGTGGTGATGCATAGCTTAAGCGAAGATTTTGGAGAACCGTTTTTTGAAACCAAAAAGGTAGTATACGTGCCTATCGGCTAAATTACTCAATTAATTATCATTTCGATTTAATATATGAAGATTAAGATATTCGAATTCAATATGTTTCCTGTAAATTGCTACGTGCTGTGGGATGAAACCAAAGAAGCAGTAGTAATTGACCCGGGATGTTTTTATGATGAAGAGAAGCAATCTCTTAAAAATTTTATTATCAACAATGATCTAACTGTAAAGCATCTATTAAATACTCATTTACATTTAGATCATATCTTTGGCAATCCGTTTATGCTCAAAGAGTTTGGATTAAAAGCTGAAGCCAATCAAGCTGATGAGTTTTGGATTGAAGAAGCACCAAAGCAAAGCCGCATGTTTGGTTTTCAACTACCCGAGCCTACTGTGCCATTGGGCAAATATCTATACGACGGTGATATTATCACTTTTGGTAATACATCATTAGAAGCAATACATGTGCCTGGTCACTCTCCAGGTAGCTTAGTGTATTACTGCAAGGCTGATCATTGCCTGTTTTCAGGTGATGTGCTATTTCAAGGCAGCATAGGACGCGCAGATTTAACTGGAGGTAACTTTGATGAGTTGAAAGAGCATATTTGCAGTAGACTGTTTGCTCTTCCAAACAATACAATAGTATATCCTGGGCATGGTGCACCTACTACAATAGGCACCGAGAAAGCAGAAAATCCTTTTTTTAGATAATATAAAAACACTTTAAATCATTACAATATGAAAAACGATTCATTTGCTTCACGCCACGTTGGCATCAATGAAGATGATATTGAATTGATGCTACACAAAATTGGCGTTGACTCGCTTGACGAATTAATAGATAAAACTATTCCTGAAAACATAAGACTTCCCCACCCCCTAGATTTGCCACCTGCAATGACCGAATATGAGTTCGGAAATCATATTGAAAACATGGCGGCTATGAATAAAAGATATACCTCTTTTATTGGTATGGGTTGGTACAATACAATCACTCCCGCAGTGATTCAAAGAAATGTTTTCGAAAACCCTGTTTGGTATACTTCATATACACCTTATCAAGCAGAAATATCGCAAGGTAGATTGGAGGCTCTAATGAACTTTCAAACCGCTATATGCGACTTAACGGCTATGCCTCTAGCCAACTGCTCTTTGCTCGACGAAGCAACTGCTGCAGCTGAAGCTGTAAGCATGATGCATGCTTTACGCCCACGTGATAAACAAAAGGCGGATGCAAATGTGGTTTTTGTTGATGAAAATATATTTCCTCAAACGCTGGCAGTAATGATTACTCGTGCAGTGCCACAGGGTATCGAACTTAAGATAGGCAAATATAAAGAGTTAGAATTTTCTGATAATATGTTTGGCTGCGTGGTGCAATATCCCAATGCCGATGGCAGTATAGAAGATTATAGAGAGTTTACTAAAAAAGCGCATGAAGCAGGATGTAAAGTTGCTGTTGCAGCCGACTTATTGAGTCTGGCTCTTATCACTCCTCCGGGAGAATGGGATGCAGATATTGTATTTGGAACTGCTCAACGCTTTGGTACACCTATCTTTTATGGTGGGCCTTCTGCGGCTTATTTTGCCACTCGCAATGAGTATAAGCGCAACCTTCCAGGACGTATCATTGGTTTATCAAAAGATAAAAACGGTAAGCTTTGTTATCGCATGGCATTGCAAACTCGCGAACAACATATCAAACGCGAAAAGGCAACATCTAATATTTGTACTGCACAAGCTTTATTAGCTACCATGTCAGGGTTTTATGCAGTTTATCAAGGACAACAAGGCATTCTTGATATAGCTACACGCGTTCATTGTATAGCAGCTTTTCTTGATAAAACCATTTGTAAAATGGGCTATAGTCAAAAGAATCAGAATTACTTTGATACGCTTCGCTTTGTCTTGCCTGATAATGCTACCGCACAAAAGATTCGTACTATTGCATTAAGCAAAGAGGTTAATTTGCGCTATTTTGATAATGGTGATGTGGGTTTCAGTATTGACGAAACTACAGACTTAAATGGAGTGAATTCACTTATTTCGATTTTTGCTGTTGCAGCCGAAAAAGACTACCAAAAGGTTGAGGAGATACCCGATGCAAAATCTTATCCTAAATACATAAAACGAGATAGCGATTTTTTGACTCACGAGGTGTTTTGTAAATATCACACTGAAACTGAGATGCTTCGTTATATCAAACGTCTTGATAGAAAGGATATTTCATTAACTCACTCAATGATTCCTTTAGGTTCATGTACTATGAAACTAAATGCTGCAGCCGAAATGCTACCACTTAGTTTGCCTGGCTTTACTACCATTCATCCGTTAGTACCCGAAGATCAGGCTCAAGGTTATCGCAAGCTAATCGAAAATCTAAGCAATGATTTGAAAATCATTACCGGATTTGCAGGAATTAGCCTTCAACCAAACTCAGGTGCAGCCGGAGAGTATACAGGATTGCGAGTAATACGTAGTTATCAAGAAAGCATAGGCCAAGGACATCGGAACAAAGTTTTAATTCCCGCATCGGCACATGGCACAAATCCTGCATCGGCTATTCAGGCTGGGTATAGCACTATTACGTGTGCATGCGATAAGTTTGGCAATGTAGACATGGATGATTTACGAACTAAAGCTGAAGAAAACAAAGATGACTTAGCAGCTTTAATGATAACCTATCCTTCTACTCATGGCATTTTTGAAACCGAAATAATGGAAATTTGTAAAATTATACACGATTGCGGTGGACAAGTATATATGGATGGAGCAAATATGAATGCTCAAGTAGGATTGACCAATCCTGGTTTTATAGGAGCTGATG
Source organism: uncultured Bacteroides sp. (assembly GCA_947074235.1). GTDB lineage: Bacteria > Bacteroidota > Bacteroidia > Bacteroidales > Bacteroidaceae > Bacteroides. The sequence continues at coordinate 3,418 of CAMTOV010000094.1, forward strand.
TATGTCATTTGAACTTACATAAAACATTTGCTTCGCCACACGGTGGTGGAGGTCCTGGTATTGGTCCTATCGGTGTGGCCGAACATTTATTACCTTTCCTGCCAGGTCATAGTTTCTTTGGCAATCAAATGAATCAAGTTTCCTCTGCACCATTTGGTAGTGCAGGAATCTTAGCTATCACCTACGGATATATTCATATGATGGGAGCTGAAGGCTTGGCAATGGCAACCAAGGCAGCTATTTTAAATGCCAACTACTTAGCTGCTTGCTTAAAAGATACTTATGGCATTGTATATTGGGGCAATAAGGGATATGTAGGACATGAAATGATTCTTGAATGTAGAAAAATCACAGAGGAAATAGGAATTACAGAGAATGATATCGCTAAACGATTGATGGATTATGGCTATCATGCACCTACTTTATCTTTCCCAGTTCACGGCACCTTGATGATAGAGCCTACCGAGAGTGAAAGCCTATGCGAATTGGATAACTTTGTATTGGTAATGCAGAGCATCTGGAAAGAGATAAATGAAATTAAAAATGGAGAAGCTTCTACAGAGGATAATGTTTTAATTAATGCTCCTCATCCTGAATATGAAATAGTGAGTGATAATTGGAGTCACAGCTATGGAAGAGAAAAAGCGGCTTATCCTATAGATAGTGTAAGAGAAAATAAGTTTTGGATTAATGTAGCTCGTATAGACAATACGCTTGGTGACAGAAATTTATTACCAACTTGCTACTTAAGCTTTGATTGTTAGTTTAGACTAGTTTTCGTAAAAATATAAATGCGAATTGTATGCCTGATAAAGAAAGCAACACAATTCGCATTTTCTATTTTACTGATAATCAATATAATATTATTCAACTATTGTTATCAAGCCTTCTTTTATAGTTTTAGCCTTCAAAGTAGTGTTTTCGGGTGAATATCCCAATGCTACACAGCCATATACTCTATGATTGGCAGGAACACCAAGCGAAGTGATGAAAGCACGAACATCCTCGTCATCACAAGTTGTGCCAAGCTGATTGATCCAGCAAGAACCGATGCCCAAAGCTGTAGCCATAAGAAACATATTTTGCATTGCACATGCACAATCCATTGGCGCCCACCACTGAGATGGATCGTTGGAAACAATAATTAAAGTAGGTGCATGATAATAGCAACAATAAGAATCATTGTTACCCCTATCTTGCAGATGTTTGTCTTCACTTTTTGCAAAAGCACCTTTTATGTGTTTATTCAAATCTGCCAACTTCTCACTATTCTGTATTGCTGTAAAGTGCCATGTTTGATAATTCATACCACTCGGTGCATTTACCGCAGCTTCCAAGATAGTCTGTAAATCTGCTTCAGATACCTGTTGATTTGTATAGTTGCGAATGCTTCTGCGAGTAAGGATATTTTTTAATATTTCATTCTGATTCATCTTCTTATTTATCTTTTTAATAGTCCTATTTTAGCATTCAATTTAAAATAATAAACTCCATTCTCTCTTTCCAAGAATCCATACTTATCTTTTTCTACTGCACCTCTTTCAAAACGAGTATTGTTATAAAGAAAATCTTCGAAAGTTTTCTTTTCCCATTTATGATAGCAAAGTAGTTCCCCTGCTCCATTTATTAAGATAAATCCCTCTACAGCAGAGTCTATGCCTGAATAGATTTTAGCTGGTCGCATACCCAAAGCCAGCGCCAACAAGAATTGCTTCATCTTAAATTCATAAAAATTGTGCTTATTAATCAACTCATCTTTTATCTTCAACGGATTGAGTTTTTTGATAACCTCCGTTAGTTCAGATACTTTATTGATACCATCAAGTTGCATCAATCTCAACATCTCGGCTAGCATACGAGGAAAGTGCAAGTCAATCATAAGTAGATTGCTGCGAAATACACGGTCGGCTACATCAGAGTATTTCAATATCCCACCCAATCGTTCTATCATCAACATTCTCTCCGCCACTTCATTGATTGGCTCAGACAAAGCATTAACTTTATTTACCGTAGGCACGGCAAACTTCACTCCTGTTTGTTCAAATTTGAGGTTGGCATTTCTGCCTCCATCGAGCAACGGATTCATGGTGCTCAATCGAGATCGCACATTAATACCTGTCAATGGCGAATCGGCACTCCAAAAAGAGATAGAGAAATCTGTTCTATCTTCTGTGCGAGCTTCCAAATCGAATATACCCACCGCATCAAGAAACTCCTCTACACCTTCGGCCGAAGCTACATCATTTTCTTTTGACTCTTTGATTGACTGCAATATTAAATCGGCAACCATGCCAAAATCTTCACGAGGAAAAAGTTTCTCTTCTTTTTCGCTTATGATACGAATATCATTATCTTCAATATAATAGCGTCTTGTGCCATCATGCTCTTCGCGTTGAATAACACTTATGGGCCAAAAAGTTTCTCCTTTTTTGGAGTCGGGAGTTCCCAAATAGATCTTTCCATCAGAAAGTAAACGGAAAAAAGCATAGAGTTCGCTCCACTCCTTCTTTGTTGCTTCAAAAGCCATATGATTATAATTTGATGATTATTTAAAATAAGAATAACAAAATAATAAGATAATGGGTCGATAAGATAGATCAATCAATCTTCGTTTTCTTCAAAACGCAAAGTTTCAACCTTCGATAAACGGGCCATGAGTCGTGGCATCAGCGAACTACGAATGCGAAGAGTCATGCTACAATCCATTTCATATCCCTGCTCTACTATTTCTGGTTCTTCCTCTTTCACAATGCGCATCACATCATTCATGAAAGGATATTCAAACCAAAATCGAGTTGACTGATCTACCGTTTTTTCTATTACCTCGGCATTAGTTATTGCTTCGGCTGCAGCAGCTTTATAGGCCACAATCAAACCGCTAGTACCCAGTTTGATGCCGCCAAAATATCTAACTACTATTACCAAAATATCGGTCAGCTCATGCGAGTTAATCTGTCCAAGTATTGGTTTGCCTGCCGTTCCCGATGGTTCGCCATTATCGTTCGCCCTAAAGTCTTTACGATCGAATCCTAACATATATGCATAGCACACATGGCGGGCATCATAATACTTTTTTTGATAAACTTCAAGGTGGCTTTTAATCTCTTCGTGAGTTCGAACAGGGATGGCAATAGCGATAAACTTACTGCGCTTTTCTGTATAAATTGCTTCGGACAGACCAGTAATTGTTTTATAGGTATCTTCACTCATACACGCAAAGATAGAGCTTTTAGTAAATAAAAACAGTTATGCATTAAGAAAATTGAATTATCAGTTTGTTCGCTTTTTTGCATACCAATGATATATCAAGCAATTCCCAATAACTCAACTTCAAATATTAATGTAGAAAAAGCAGGAATCGGTCCGCTGCTTCTTGTGCCATAGCCTAATGTGTATGGAATATAGATAATCCATTTATCGCCTACATGCATTTGTTGTAGAGCAATCTGCCAACCTTCTATCACTTCGTTCAGTCTAAAAGCTTCGGGATAATTGCGTTTCCATGAGTTGTCAAACTCACGACCATTGATAAGTGTGCCTTTGTAGTGTACACTCACTATACTATTCAAGCGTGGAGTTTCTTTTCCACTACCCGACTCTATCACTTTATAATAAATGCCGCCAGCTAACTTGGACACCTCTTTGTCTAAGCTCAACGACTCAAGAAATTGATCATTCTGTTGTTTATAGAGTTCTTTTTTATTCATCTGTTTTACTTATATTTATGCAAATATAAAGTCTGAATTCAAATAAGAAAAATGATTGATGGTTTATTTTATTGAAGCGTCATTTCAATATAATGTTAGTTGGTTTTAAAACTGTAACAGTTTTGGGTATAAACCTCAACATTCTACAAATAGAATGATTCATTTTACAAGGTAATTTGTATCAATTTTGAAAGCAAAAAAAGAGCGTCTGGATTTGTTGTAACTCAACAACTCAGACGCTCTTTATATTTTATTTAAATTATTGCTTTAGCAATAGCAGTAAACTCATGATAGCTTATGGATAACCAAGCCCGAACGAAGTTTTGGTTCAAACCAGGTTGTTTTAGGAGGCATTATATTGCCACTGTCTGCTATATCCATCAATTGCTTCATCGAAACAGGATATAGCGCCAATGCTACTTTCATCTCACCACTATCAACTCGTTTGCTCAATTCGGATAAGCCTCTTATTCCACCTACGAAGTCGATGCGTTTGTCAGAACGAAGATCTTTTATACCTAAAATATCATCTAATATAAGATTTGAAGAGATTGTAACATCAAGAACTCCAATAGGATCATTGTCATTATAAGTACCTGCTTTTGCTGTTAAGCTATACCATTTACCATCAAGATAAAGAGCAAAGTTATGCAAAGAAGTTGGCTTATAAATCTCTGTTCCTTTTTCTTCAACGATAAAGTTCTTATCCAAAGCTTTTAGGAATTCATCGTTGGTAAGGCCATTCAAATCTTTTACAACTCGATTGTAGTCGATAATTGTGAGTTGACTAGCAGGAAAACACACAGCCATAAAGTAGTTATACTCTTCATCTCCCTTGTGATTTGGGTTTTGCTTAGCTTTCTCTGCTCCTACCAAAGCCGCAGCTGCCGAACGATGATGACCATCTGCTATATAAAGAGATGGCATTTTGGCAAACTCTTTTGTAACTAGTTCAATATCATCTTCTTGATCGATAATCCAGAATGTGTGACCAAACTCATCATCGGGTGCAATGAAGCTATATACAGGCTCAGCATCAATATATTTATTTACGATTTTATCCAAGTCGGCATTATCAGGATAAGCAAAGAAAACCGGTTCGATATTTGCATCATTAACACGCACATGCTTCATCCTATCTTCCTCTTTGTCGCGACGAGTGAGTTCGTGTTTCTTAATATTACCATTGATATAATCGGGTACATAAGCGCCCACTACTAACCCATATTGAGTTTTGCCATTCATGGTTTGTGCATAGATATAATAATTATCCTTATCATCTTGCACCAACCATCCCTTATCTTGAAACAGTTGAAAATTTTCGGCAGCCTTTTGATATACACATTCATCATGTTCATCAATTTCTGCAGGAAAATCAATTTCCGGTTTAATAATGCGATAAAGAGATTTGTCGTTTCCTAATGCTTCTGCGCGTGCTTCATGAGAATTTAATACATCATAAGGACGAGAAGCAACTTTTTCGACCAAATGCTTAGGCGGTCTGATGCCTTTAAAAGGTTTAACTACTGCCATAAATAAGAGCTTTTGTTGGTTTTAATATACTATTTGTTTACTCTGAATTTTTCACATCCATCCTTCAAGAAGCCAACAATTTGTTGTGCTGCTGCAATACCAGCATTGATGTTAGCTTCAGCTGTTTGTGCACCCATTTTTTTAGGAGTAGAGAAATATCTACCTGCAAATAGTTCTACAAACTTAGAGTGTGCCGCAGGCATAATATCTGTAATATATTTAAAATCACTGCGTTCGTCCATCAATTTGATAAGTTCATCTTCATTGATAACCTCTTTTCGTGCAGTGTTTACTAAAACTGCCCCTTTAGGCATATCTTTTAGTAGAGCATAGTTGATAGAGTTTTTAGTTTCGGGAGTAGCCGGAATATGTAAAGAAACGATATCACAAGCCTTATATAACTCGCTAGCAGAATCAACTACTTTGATACCATCTTTTTCCATCACCTCTCTAGGACAAAAAGCATCGTATGCATAAATATCCATTCCGAAACCTTTGGCTATACGAGCTACATTACGACCCACATTGCCATAGGCATGAATACCAAGCTTTTTACCCATCAGTTCGGTGCCCGAAGTGCCGTTAAAGAAATTGCGCACAGCATAAACCATCATACCAAGTACTAATTCGGCCACCGCATTTGAGTTTTGTCCAGGTGTATTCATTACACATACATTATGTGCTGTAGCAGCTTCAAGGTCTACATTATCATATCCTGCACCTGCACGAACCACTATTTTAAGTTCTTTTGCTGCATCAAGCACCTCTGCGTCTATAATATCACTACGAATAATAATAGCATTAGCATCTTTTACAGCATCAAGCAGTTGCGCCTTATCTGTATATTTCTCTAGTAAAGCAATCTCATATCCGGCTGCTTCAATTACCTCACGTATACCATCAACTGCAATCTTTGCAAATGGTTTTTCAGTTGCTACAAGTA
>CAMTOV010000095.1 GCA_947074235.1 uncultured Bacteroides sp.
TTCTTCATTCTGAATATCAGCCTCGAAACAATAGTTATCTATATTATTAGGATACGAGTTGATCAGTTCACCCAATAACAAATCATGTGTAGCTATAATCCCATTTGTTTTTAGTTCTATAAGCTGTTTTATCAATGCTAAAGATCCCTTTTGTTTATCTATCGAGTTTGTTCCTTTCAATATTTCATCTAGGATAATGAATAAATCATCACCTCGTTCAAGTTTGTTAATGATAAGTTTTAAGCGTTTTAGCTCAGCAAAGAAATACGATTCACTATCTGTTAACGAGTCGGTGGTGCGCAGACTTGTCATTAGTTGCACGGGATGGAAATCAAATGAGCTAGCCCATACTGGTGCTCCCATACAAGCTAAAAGATAATTTACTCCTACTGTTCTTAGATATGTACTTTTACCTGCCATGTTGGCACCGGTTATAATTAAGAAGTGTGGGCTTTTACTTATGTCTATGGGATTGAGAATGCAATTATTACGATTCATTAGTGGATGTCCTACCTCTTTTGCTTGTAGCATGAATGTTGAATCACACACTTTTGGATAGTGATAATCTGGGTGATTGAATGCAAAAGTAGCTAATGAGCAGTATGCATCTACCTCTGAAATAGCATCTAGCCATATTGATAGTTGTGAACCATATTTTATTTTCCACTCCTCAATCTTCATGAATTGTCTTAACTCCCAGAAACAAAGTCCGTTTAGAATCAAAGCCAAGTAGATATTGTAGCGTTGATCTAGTGCGCTCATTTTCTTACTAAGTTGTTTTATTGCTTCCGACGCATTGCTATTACTATCCTTTATTGATTGTTTGATGCTACTTATCCCTTTATCATCCACATCCCAGCTTTCAATGATTTCAATCAACTTAGCATAAGTGTTGAGTATTGCTAGCTTCTTATCATAAATAGATTGCAGCTTGCTTATTTGCTTTGTGAATGTGAAACTTGCAATGATGAATAACGTAAATACAATCGAAAATATACTGAATGGAATAATATTAAGATAGGATAAAGTAAAGGTTGTTATATTGCAAATAAGACCTATCAGCGGCAATGCTCTTATCCACCACTTGTTTTTGAAGAATAATGGCGAAGATGCCCAAGCTTCAAGTTCACTTTTATCGGCCGACTTACCTTTATATAATAGACCGGTAGCCCTAAATAACTGTCTGGTTTCTAACTCACAGCTTAATGCTCTTACAGTATTCTGTCTTCTTTCGATAGCTTCTTTGTTTATCAAATGGTTGCTAAACCATGATGCTAGCTTCTCTCTACCAAGTTGAGTGGCCGACCGGTTGATATACTGAAATAGAGAACCTCTACCAAATACATCTAAATCGTGCGTATATAAATGACTATGATCAATAAACTCCTCTCCACTGTCTTCATTCATATAATCATGATTTAGTGCATTCAGCTCTTGTTGATTGATTTGAATAAGCACTTTCAGGTAATCCTTTTGATTAAAGAGCTTGGTGTGATATTTTGAGAACAAACTGAAAAGAATGATAGCAATCACTACAATAGTCCCATTTATCTGCCATGCATAGTCCCAACAATAAATAAGTGCAACAATTGCTCCGACAAAAATGGCCAGCTTTATAGAACCTACGTGGTATATTCTTCGTTTAATTTTCTCTTTCTGCTCTGTTATCTCTTTTACTCTTTGCTGATACAATGTATATAGTTCTTCGTATTTATCCATGATATAACTTTTTGAACAAAAATACTAATCTCCATTGAATCTCTAAATTTTAACTCTATATATTTGTATATCATACTGAATTATAGTAACTTGTCACCAATGCCAGTTGTTTAAATCTCAAGATATGAAACGTATATACCTATTTCTAATCATTGTTTGCGGCATTTTTACACTACATGCCCAGCAATTTGTATATAGCAATCTGCAGGATTTGCTTGAGGGACAATGCAATGAGGTCGATGGACTCATTGTAGAAAAGCGCACCAAGAACCAAATCACTTTAAATGGGGGTGCAGACTATCGCATTACGAAACCCGAATTTGACTCCATGAACAAATATCTACGTCATAAGTGCTATGCTGTGATGTCAGATTCCAGCCTATATGTCAATTGCAAGCATTTGCGTTTTAAGAGAATGCGATTTGGCAATTGGTACTCTGCTGCTATGATTATTAATGGGAACATTTTCTTTTGTGCTATGCCATTGGGCTCAGCGGTATCACAATCGGTCAAAACCGCTCAAGTTACCCTTGGTGGAAACTTTGGCGATGCCCTTGCTTCATCTGGGTTGGTTCACAAACGAGTGTATTATATGATTGATGGGCAACATGGACACATTATTTTTGTAGGCAAGGATTTTATGAGTGATTTGCTGCATGATTTTCCAGAGCTACTTCACTCTTACACTAATGAGAATAGTGAGCTTGCCGATGTGACGCAAAAATATCTTTTGGCCCTATCTGAAGAATGTAAATAAGCATTATGATAATAATATGGTATATCTCTTTGTTGTTTAAATCATTATTTCTATATTGTGCGGAGTAATCAAGCTGTTGTGGTGACAGTTTGTAACCTTATTCTTGTAAGTATGGAAATAGCATTAAGCAATACATTGCCTGCATACCCATCATTCGTATCTGGCATACGGCGTGCGCCCGATCGTGGCTATACGCTTTCTCCTACGCAAACATCCTTGGCGCTTCGCAATGCCTTGCGATATATTCCCCTCGAACTTCATTCTTCATTGGCTCCTGAGTTTCTTGACGAACTTCACACTCGTGGTCGTATTTATGGTTACAGATACCGCCCTGAAGGCGATTTGAAGGCTAAACCGATTGATGAATATAAAGGAAACTGCATAGAAGGCAAGGCCTTTCAAGTGATGATTGATAATAATCTCTGTTTTGATATCGCTCTTTATCCCTACGAACTTGTGACCTATGGTGAGACGGGGCAAGTGTGTCAAAACTGGATGCAATACTGTTTGATAAAACAGTATCTAGTAGAACTCACTCAAGAGCAAACACTCGTTATTGAGTCGGGACATCCTTTGGGGCTGTTCCAATCTCACCCGTCAGCCCCTCGTGTTATCATTACCAATGCCATGATGGTAGGCATGTTCGACAATCAACACGATTGGCATACGGCCATGCAGCTTGGCGTGGCCAATTACGGACAGATGACTGCCGGTGGGTGGATGTATATTGGTCCGCAAGGCATTGTACATGGCACATTCAATACACTGCTCAATGCCGGTCGTATGAAACTGGGTATCCCCGATAACGGAGATTTGCGAGGCCGACTCTTTGTCTCTTCGGGTTTGGGTGGCATGAGTGGCGCACAGCCCAAAGCAGCCGAGATAGCCGGTGCCGCTTGTATCGTAGCCGAGGTAGATATGTCTCGCATTCAAACACGCCATAGTCAAGGGTGGGTAGGTCATGTCACCGAGTATGTAAACGAAGCCTTTGCATTAGCACACCGTGCCATGCAGCGTAAAGAACCTATCTCTATAGCCTATCACGGCAACATTGTAGAGTTGCTGGAATATGCAGTGAAAGCAAAAGCGCATATCGATTTACTCTCCGACCAAACATCTTGTCATGCCGTTTACCAAGGAGGCTACTGTCCGGTAGAACTCACCTTCGATGAGCGCACACAGATGCTTCACGAACACCCCGATGTATTTCGCATCCTTGTCGATAAAGCCCTCACTCGCCATTTCGAAGTTATCAAGAAGCTGGTTGCCAATGGCACTTACTTCTTCGATTACGGCAATTCCTTTATGAAAGCGATATTCGATGCCGGAGTGAAAGAGATAGCTCGCGATGAAAATGATGTGCAAGCCGGCTTCATCTGGCCGAGCTATGTAGAAGATATCATGGGCCCCGAGTTATTCGACTATGGTTACGGCCCTTTCCGTTGGGTATGTCTCAGTGGCAAACACGAGGATTTGATAAAAACAGATAAAGCAGCGATGGATTGCATCAATCCCCGTCGTTGCAGTCAAGATAGAGATAATTACAACTGGATTCGTGATGCCGAGAAGAACCAACTGGTGGTAGGTACACAAGCCCGCATCCTCTATCAAGATGCTGAAGGTAGACTGAAGATAGCACTTCGGTTTAATGAGATGGTGCGCAATGGCGAAGTAGGGCCTATCATGCTAGGACGAGACCATCACGATGTGAGTGGCACAGACTCGCCCTTCCGCGAAACCTCCAATATCAAAGATGGTAGCAATGTGATGGCCGATATGGCAGTGCAGTGCTTTGCCGGCAACTGTGCCCGTGGTATGAGCCTGGTAGCCTTGCACAATGGTGGTGGGGTAGGAATAGGCAAAGCCATCAACGGTGGTTTTGGTATGGTGTGCGATGGCAGCGAGCGAGTAGACGAAATACTTCGTTCGGCCATGCTTTGGGATGTGATGGGCGGAGTAGCCCGTCGTTCTTGGGCTCGCAATGAAAACGCTATGCATACCTCCCAACAGTTCAATCAATCACACGCTACGGAGTATCATATCACGATGCCCCACGTAGCCGATGAAGAATACATTAATCAATTGATAAACGAAACAACATGACTTGGAATAAAATAGTAGAATGCGTGCCCAACTTTAGCGAGGGCCGCGATTTAGCAAAGATAGATCAGATAGTAGCTCCCTTTCGTGCCAAAGCCGGTGTGAAGTTGCTTGATTATAGCAACGATGAAGACCACAACCGACTGGTGGTGACACTGGTTGGCGAACCCGAAGCCTTGTGCGAAGCTCTGTTCGAAGCTATCGGCATAGCGGTGCAACTCATCGACCTCAATCAGCATCGCGGACAGCATCCTCGCATGGGAGCGGTAGATGTCGTTCCTTTCATTCCAATCAAAAATGTGACGATGCAAGAAGCCATTGCACTTTCCAAGCAACTTGCCGAGCGTGTGGCCGATGCCTATCAGCTTCCTGTGTTCCTTTATGAGAAATCGGCCTCTGCCCCTCATCGTGAAAACCTAGCTGCTGTGCGCAAAGGTGAGTTCGAAGGCATGGCAGAGAAGATAATCCTACCCGAGTGGAAGCCTGATTACGGCCCTGCCCACCGACACGCCACAGCCGGAGCGGTAGCTATCGGTGCTCGCATGCCGTTGGTGGCATACAATATCAACCTCAACACACCCAATCTCGATATAGCCAGCGACATTGCCAAGAAGATTCGCTTCATTGGTGGTGGCTTGCGCTACTGCAAGGCGATGGGGGTAGAACTGAAAGACAGAGGCATCACGCAAGTGTCTATCAATATGACCGATTACTCTAAAACTGCCCTTTATCGAGCTTTCGAGTTGGTGCGCATAGAGGCTCGCCGATATGGAGTGACCATTGTAGGTAGCGAAATCATTGGCCTTGTGCCGATGGAAGCGCTTATCGATACAGCTGCCTATTATCTGGGGCTCGAAAACTTTACTATGCAACAAGTGCTCGAAGCACGCATCATGGAGTAGCCGGCCTATGAACAATCTGATTATAAAAAACGCTCACATCATCACTCCACAGGGCACATCAGCCCAGTGTGGCAGGCAGATGAGTGAGTTGCTGAAAATAGCTCGTGGCACAGTAGAGGTAACCGATGGACGAATCTCTTACGTGGGTGAAAATCTCGAAGAAGACAAACCCGGCTACCAAGTGCTAGATGCAAAAGGCCGTGTGGTGCTGCCCGGATTTGTCGATTCGCACACTCACCTGGTATTTGGTGGCTATCGTCCCGACGAATTTGTTTGGCGCATGAATGGCGATAGTTATATGAGCATCATGCAGCGTGGTGGTGGCATCTTCAATACCGTACGAGCCACACGCGAAGCCTCGTTCGAAGATTTGAAGGTGAAAGCCGAATGGTTTATCGATGCCATGAGCCGCATGGGGGTAACCACTGTAGAGGGCAAAAGCGGATACGGATTGGATAAAGACACCGAGTTGATACAGCTCGAAGTGATGCAGGCTGTCAATAATGACCCTAATCGCAAAGTAGATATTGCTACCACATTTCTTGGTGCGCATGCCCTTCCGCAAGAGTACGCAGGACAACCGGATAAATATATCGACTTTTTGATAAACGAAATGCTGCCATTGATAAAGAGCAAAGGCTTGGCTGAAAATTGCGATGTATTTTGCGAGAAAGGAGTATTTACCATCGAAGAATCTAGGCGACTACTTACCGCTGCCAAGGCGATGGGCTATGGCATCAAGCTGCATGCCGACGAGATAGTCAGTTTTGGCGGGGCAGAGCTAGCCGGTGAGCTACAGGCATTAAGTGCCGACCACCTGCTTCACGCTTCCGATGACGGAATACGTGCCATGCAAGCCGGTGGAGTAGTGGCTACCTTATTGCCGCTTACCGCCTTCTGCTTGCGCGAGCCCTACGCCCGTGGTAGAGATATGATAGATGCCGGGTGTGCCGTGGCACTTGCTACCGACCTCAACCCCGGTAGCTGCTGTTCCGGCTCCATCCCTATGCTGTTTGCTTTGGCTTGCATCTATATGCACCTTTCTGTGGAAGAGGCTATCACAGCCATCACCCTCAACGGGGCGGCTGCCATTGGCAAAGCCGATAGCATTGGTAGCATTGAGGTTGGCAAATGGGGCGATTTGGTGATGCTAGATACCGATACGCCCAATGTGTTGCCCTATTATACGGGCATGAATTCGGTACAACATACTATCAAACGAGGTGTTTTGCTAAGCCCATCGAGCTGAGTATATAGTGGGAGGTATAAAAACATCCCCATGTTTTGCACCAAAACACCCCCATGTTTTATATCAAAACATCCCCATGTTTTATACTAAAACATCCCCATGTTTTTCTGTTGATAAGCTGCAAACAAGGGGCAAACATTAGAGAATCAATAGATTATAACCCTATAAACGAAATACTATGTTAGTCGATTTAACTGTAGATAAATTTATGAGTAAAGTATCGGGTAGTGAACCGGCTCCCGGAGGTGGAAGTATAGCTGCACTCAACGGTGCGATAGCTGCGGCACTAACTGCTATGGTGGCGGGGCTCACCATTGGCAAAAAGAATTATGCAGAGCACGAAGAACTGATGGAGCGAGTGCGCGGCCTAGCTCTTATTCAGCAAGGTGAGTTTTTGCAAAATGTAGACCGTGATGCCGAAGCTTACTACCAAGTATTTGCTTGCTATAAGATGCCCAAGGCTACCGATGAAGAGAAAGAGCTACGCAGCAAGGCCATTCAAGAGGCTACTCGATATGCGGCGCTTGTGCCTATGCAGGTGGCGCGCAACGCCTTCGAACTGATGACCATCATCAACGATGTGGCTCGTTATGGCAACAAAAATGCGGTGACGGATGCTTGCGTGGCAATGATGTCGGCTCGAACGGCCGTGCTGGGTGCATTGATGAATGTGCGTATCAATCTGGGTTCGCTCGATGATAAACCATTTGCCGAGCAGCTTTTTGATGAAGCAGATATGTTGGAACTGAATGCCTGTAAGATGGAGCAAGAATTAATGGATACCGTAAAACAACAACTAGGCGTATGAATAATGTATATTATGTAGGTTCGGGTGAACTGACGTTTGATGTTATTGAACGCATCATCAACGAGAACCTCAAACTAGAACTGGCGCCTGAAGCGAAAGAACGCATTCAGCGTTGCCGCAACTACCTAGACAAGAAAATAGCCGAATCGGATGTGCCTCTTTATGGCATCACTACCGGCTTTGGCTCATTGTGCAATAAAACCATATCGCCCGACGAACTAGGCACATTGCAAGAAAACCTCATTAAGAGTCACGCTTGTAGCGTGGGCGAAGAGATAAGTCCCGTCATCATAAAGCTGATGATGCTGTTCAAGGCACATGCCTTGTCGCTAGGGCATAGCGGGGTGCAACTCGTCACTGTGCAGCGCATACTCGATTTCTTTAATAACGATGTGATGCCCATTGTTTACGATCGTGGTTCGCTGGGAGCATCGGGCGATTTAGCTCCGCTGGCCAATCTGTTTCTTCCACTCATTGGAGTAGGCGATGTGTACTACAAAGGCAAAAAGCGAGAAGCTATCAGCGTGCTCGATGAATTTGGTTGGGAACCGGTGGCCTTGAAAAGTAAAGAGGGGCTGGCGCTGCTCAACGGAACTCAGTTTATGAGTGCCAACGGTGTATTTGCTATCCTCAAAGCTTTCCGACTATCCAAGAAGGCCGACTTGATAGCGGCGCTCTCACTCGAAGCGTTCGATGGACTGATTGAGCCTTTTATGGATTGTATACAGCAAATTCGCCCACACAAAGGGCAGATTGAAACAGGCCACGCTTTCCGCACGTTGCTCGAAGGTAGTGAGATCATTGCGCATCCCAAGCAGCATGTGCAAGACCCATACTCATTCCGTTGCATACCTCAGGTGCATGGTGCTACTAAAGATGCCATCCGCTATGTGGCTTCGGTGCTGCTCATCGAAATCAATTCGGTGACCGACAATCCTACTATCTTCCCCGATGAAGATCGTATCATCTCCGGAGGTAACTTTCACGGTCAGCCATTGGCTATCTCTTACGACTTCCTGGCAGTGGCATTGGCCGAACTAGGCAATATCTCTGAAAGAAGGGTAGCTCAACTCATCATGGGGCTTCGTGGGTTACCTGAATTTCTAGTTGCCAACCCCGGGTTGAATTCCGGCTTTATGATACCTCAATATACGGCTGCCTCTATGGTGAGCCAAAATAAGATGTACTGCTATGCAGCATCGAGCGACTCCATCGTTTCGTCCAACGGACAAGAGGACCACGTGAGTATGGGCGCCAATGGAGCAACTAAACTCTATAAAGTAATGAACAATCTGGAGTTTATACTCGCCATCGAGCTGATGAATGCAGCGCAAGGCATAGAGTTTCGCCGCCCCGAAAAGACATCGCCTATGCTCGAACGTTTCTTGAAAGAATATCGCAAGGAGGTGCCTTTTATCGATGAAGACATTGTGATGTATAAGGAAATACACAAAACAGTGGCTTTCTTAAGTCGCACTAAGTTTGATTATTAATTCATTCGAAAACCTTTCCTTTACTATAACATGGGATAAGACGGATATAGGTCGGTTTGTAGCGACTGGTATTCGTCTTATTAACTTTTACTATTTAATTAAGTAATATCAAGCGTGTTATGCGTATCGGTTAAATGAAGTTAATTATAAGTGATGTGTATGGAGTGTTGATAGATATATAAATTAATTTAGTAACTTCGCTTTATAAATAAAATAATTTATTAACCTCTTCGTACTAATGAATAACCTATATCGACTTAACAGAAAAATAGCACAAACTATATTCTTTGCTCTGCTATTATTACTTGTACACTCCACAACTAGCTGGGCCGGTACTTCCCTTCCCGATAAACTAGAATCAATTAAATGGGATTATACTTTAAAATTGCCCGATACTTTAGGCAGCGAAAATCCTGGTGTGGCCGGGGCATTTGCCGGATTTGTTGGTGAACAATTGGTTGTAGCCGGTGGAGCAAATTTCCCTGATGCATTGCCATGGGATGGTGGCACAAAGACATGGTGGCAGACTGCCTATGCTGT
>CAMTOV010000096.1 GCA_947074235.1 uncultured Bacteroides sp.
TAAGGTATATGAAAAAGATTGAAGCAATTATTCGGAAAACAAAATTTGAAGATGTAAAAGATGCACTTCTTGAGGCCGATATCGAATGGTTCTCTTACTATGATGTAAGAGGTATTGGTAAAGCTCGCCAAGGACGTATTTATCGTGGAGTAGTTTACGATACAAGTTCTATAGAGCGTACATTAATATCAATTGTTGTTCGCGACAAAAATGCAGAAAAAACAGTGCAAGCTATTATCAAATCTGCTCAAACAGGTGAAATTGGAGATGGACGTATCTTCGTTATTCCATTGGAAGATGCAATTCGCATCAGAACTGCTGAAAGAGGCGATATAGCCTTGTATAATGCTGAGCAAGAAAGATAAAAATAGCAACACAACGATATTAAAAAACTATAGGTATTTCACTCATATATAGATTTTACATTATGGATACATATAAAAAATACATCAGATCTAAAGTATGGCTTATGGGATTCGCCCTTTTGGCCCTATGCTTTGCTACCGAATTATATGCACAAGACTCTACAGCTGTTGAAGAAGCAACTATCATAGTTGGAACATCTGTAGCAATGGCAGAACCTACTGCAGAGGCAGTAGTTGACGAAGCTCCTACTAACATTGTAGACTTAGCTAACGGACTTAATACTGTATGGATGTTATTGGCAGCTATGCTAGTATTCTTTATGCAACCAGGGTTTGCATTGGTTGAAGCAGGTTTTACTCGTGTTAAGAGTACTGCAAACATCATGATGAAAAACCTTTGCGATTTCATGTTTGGATCACTTTTCTATTGGTTTATTGGTTTTGGATTTATGTTTGGTGTAGGTAGCTTTATTGGAGCTCCACATTTCTTCGAACTAGGATTCTACGAAAGTGATGGATTGCCAGCTGAAGGTTTCTTAGTATTCCAAACTGTATTCTGTGCTACCGCAGCTACTATCGTATCGGGAGCCATGGCAGAACGTACAAAATTCTCAATGTACTTAATTTATACTATCTTTATCACCGCAATTATTTATCCTGTATCTGGTCACTGGACTTGGGGTGGCGGCTGGTTGATGAGCGGCGAAGAAGGCACACTTATGATGAACTGGTTTGGTACAACATTCCGCGACTTTGCAGGATCTACTATTGTACACTCTGTAGGAGGTTGGATTGCTCTTGTAGGTGCTGCTGTACTCGGCCCACGTATTGGTAAATATGGCAAAGATGGCAAATCAAAAGCGATTCCTGGTCACAACTTAACTATTGCAGCTTTAGGGGTATTCATCCTATGGTTTGGTTGGTTTGGTTTCAACCCAGGTTCACAATTGGCAGCAGCATCAGAAGCTGATCAAATTGCAATCTCTCACATCTTCTTGACAACAAACTTGGCAGCATGTGCCGGTGGTTTTGCAGCATTGTTCTTAAGCTGGATTAAATATGGCAAACCATCTCTTTCATTCTCTTTGAATGGTGTGTTAGCTGGTTTGGTTGGTATCACAGCAGGTTGCGATTGTGTATCAGGTGGCGGTGCAGTAGCAATTGGTGCTATTTGCGGTGTAGTAATGATATTCTCAGTAGACTTTATTGATAAAGTATTGAAAATTGACGACCCAGTAGGTGCAAGCTCAGTGCATGGTGTTTGCGGTTGCTTAGGAACTCTACTTGTAGGTTTGTTTGCTACAGACGAAGGTTTATTCTACGGTGGTGGTTTCAACTTGCTAGGTGCTCAAGCACTAGGAGCGGTTGTTATCGGTCTTTGGGCAGCAACTGTAGGTTTCATCGTATTTAAATCACTAGATATGATATTTGGTTTACGCGTTAACGCACGTATCGAAGAAGAAGGTCTCGATATTTACGAACACGGAGAATCAGCATACAACTCATAATTTATATTATGAAATTATCCCGGACGAGCTTGGCCGCTCTTCCGGGAACTAGATAAATAAAATAAAGTTTTTTTATACTCTAACAATTAACAACAAATCATTTAAAGTATTATGTCAAAACTTAGATTCAGAGTAGTAGAGACAGCTTTCACAAAGAAAGCTATTGAAGTGCCAACTCCGGCAGAGCGTCCATCAGAGTACTATGCAAAGTATGTATTTAACAAAGAAAAAATGTTTAAATACCTGCCTAGCAAGGTGTACCAACAACTAATTGATGTTATTGACAACGGTGCCCCACTCGATCGTTCAATTGCAAACGAAGTGGCAGCTGGAATGAAAAAATGGGCAACAGAAATGGGTGCAACACACTACACACACTGGTTTGCTCCATTGACTGAAGGAACAGCTGAAAAACACGATGCATTTATCGAACATGATGGCAAAGGTGGTGTAATGGAAGAATTCTCAGGAAAACTTCTTGCTCAACAAGAACCAGATGCTTCTTCATTCCCTAATGGTGGTATTCGTAATACTTTCGAAGCTCGTGGTTACTCAGCTTGGGATCCATCATCACCAGCATTTATCGTAGACGATACTTTGTGTATCCCTACTATCTTTATTGCATACACAGGAGAATCTCTTGACTATAAAGCTCCATTGTTGAAGGCTCTACGTGCTGTAGACAAAGCTGCAACTGATGTATGTCGTTATTTCAATCCAGAAGTAAAGAAAGTTGTTGCTTTCTTGGGTTGGGAGCAAGAATACTTCCTTGTAGATGAAGGTTTGTATGCTGCTCGTCCTGACTTGTTGCTTACTGGTCGTACATTGATGGGACATGACAGTGCTAAAAATCAACAGTTGGAAGACCACTACTTTGGTGCTATCCCTACTCGCGTTGCATCTTTCATGAAAGATCTTGAAATTGAAGCTTTAAAATTGGGTATTCCAGTTAAAACTCGTCACAACGAGGTAGCTCCTAACCAATTTGAGCTTGCTCCTATCTTCGAAGAATGTAACTTGGCAAATGACCACAACTTGCTTATCATGTCACTTCTACGTAAAGTGAGCCGCCGTCACGGTTTCCGTGTATTGTTGCACGAAAAACCATTCAAAGGCGTAAATGGTAGCGGTAAGCACAACAACTGGTCGCTTGGTACTGACACAGGCGTATTGTTGATGGCTCCTGGCAAAACTCCAGAAGACAACCTACGTTTCGTAACATTCGTTGTAAACTCATTGATGGCTGTATATCGTCACAACGGTTTGTTGAAAGCTGCTATCTCTAGTGCAACAAATGCTCACCGTCTTGGTGCTAACGAAGCTCCTCCAGCAATTATCTCTTCTTTCCTTGGCAAACAATTATCACAAGTATTAGATCATATCGAAGCAAGTACTACAGATGATCTAGTGACATTGGCTGGCAAACAAGGTATGAAACTTGATATCCCACAAATCCCTGAGTTGTTGATTGACAACACAGACCGTAACCGTACTTCACCATTTGCATTTACTGGTAACCGTTTCGAGTTCCGTGCTGTAGGTTCTGAAGCTAACTGTGCTAGTGCAATGATTGCATTAAACTCTGCAGTAGCTGAACAATTGGCTCAATTCAAGAAAGACGTTGATGCTCTTATTGAAAAAGGCGAACCTAAAATTTCTGCAATTCTTGACGTTATCCGTCGTTACATCAAAATCTGTAAACCAATTCACTTTGATGGCAATGGTTATAGCGAAGAGTGGAAAGAAGAAGCTAAAAAACGCGGCTTAGATTGCGAAACTAGCGTACCAGTAATCTTCGACAACTACTTGAAACCAGAAAGTATCGCTATGTTTGAAGCAACAGGCGTTATGACTGAAAAAGAGCTTGAAGCTCGCAACGAAGTTAAATGGGAAACTTACACTAAGAAAATTCAAATCGAAGCTCGTGTATTGGGCGACTTGGCAATGAATCACATCATTCCTATCGCTACACAATACCAATCAGACCTTATCGACAACGTATACAAATTGAAAGGTATCTTTGCTGACGAAAAAGCAGCAGAACTTTCAGCTAAAAACGTAGAGTTGATTGAAGAGATTTCTAGACACACTGCCTACATCAAAGAACATGTAGATACAATGGTAGAAGCTCGTAAGGTTGCTAATAAAATAGAGAGCGAACGTGAAAAGGCAATTGCTTACCATGACACGATCGCTCCTGCTTTAGATGAAATTCGTTACCACATTGATAAGTTAGAATTAATTGTAGACAATCAAATGTGGACATTACCAAAATATCGCGAATTGTTATTCATTAGATAATTTTTATATTATCTATTTCTTTTGTTGGTTGTTTTAAGTTTGCAGAGGAGGGGTGCCGTGAGGCAGCTCTCCTCTATTTATATATTAGCTCTCTATATTTTCAATATCCTTATCGGTTCCTTTTGGCAACTGACGAGAGAATTTGAAATAGTTGACCAATTCATTTAAAGCATAAACCATGCATGTGATACCAATAATCATGAATGTGGTATTGCGCACTCCTGCAGGGAAAAAGATAACAATCACTCCCATCAGAAGAATCAAAGAAGGAACAACAAAATAGCCACCGGGCACTTTCATTTGCTTGCGCGCAATGTTGAGTGAAGCCAATTGCCAAATTCCTGCCAACATCAATATAAATCCTAGAACATACATCAAAACATTAGCAAAAAAATCGGGCATCACTATCAACCACAACCCAAACAAAATACTACCAATTCCTTCAATCGGAAAACGTACACCTGCATTTTCACGTGGTTTAGAACCGATATAACTGATCAGTGCAATGATACCAGGTATCAAGAATAAAATACCCACTGTAATAACTAAATAATCTACTGCCACACCTGGCCAAATGATTAGTATCAATCCCACAATAAGTGAAAATAAAATACGCACAAGAGAATAATTAATAGCTTTCATATTTAAAATTTTAAATTTAATTTGTTACAAAAGTAATAATTTACAATTCACTATCAAGTAAACATTCGGCTGAAGTAAAAGTTTAAAAAAAAGCCACCGCTATATAGCAATGGCTTAATACTGTAATAAACAGCAATATAAATGCAAACAATCTACAGATAAAATGTTAATACTTAAATTGTAATTTCAATCATTTTATTTGAAGGTTCCACCTATTATATCCAACAATTCGTTGGTGATGGCTTGCTGACGGCCTTTATTGTACTGTTTTGTCAAATCTTGAATTAAATCGTTGGCATTGTCGGTTGCATTTTGCATAGCAATCAATCGGGCAGCATGTTCCGATGCACTTGAGTCCATACAAGCCGTAAACATTTTATGGCATAACACCTGTGGTAACAAGTCGGCTATCAACTGCTCTACCGATGGCTCTACAATATAATCTTTTGCCAATTCTTTATCATCCTTCTCTTTTTCTTGTTCCTCTTCTTCTATCTGTAGCAAATCGATAGGCAAAAACATTTCCCTAATCAAAGTTTGCGAACCAACCGATTTGAAGTGATGATAAATCAACTCTACCCTATCTAAATCCTTATCAACAAAGAGTTTCATAAGCTGATGCGCCAAATCGGTAGCCTCTGCATAAGTAGGCTTGTCTGACAGATGTTGAAAAGTACCTTTGGGTACAAAACCCATCCTTATCACCGCCTCCTCAATCTTTCTGCCCACCGGATATATCCAGATATTATCTTGCCCCAGCTTGCGATACTCGCCTATCAAGTGTAAAAAGTCTTTTATCACATTGGCATTAAATGCACCACACAGAGAACCGTTGGAAGAAAATAACACCAATGCCACTCTTTTCGCTTGGCGTGTTTCTATATAAGGCGACTCAATAGGTATATCTCCACTAAGAAAATTTCTTAATATCCTATCCAACTGCTCCTGATATGGCAACATGTTTTCGATAGCAGTTTGTGCCTTATGCAGCTTTGCCGAAGATATCATCTTCATGGCCGAAGTGATTTTTCGGGTATTCTGCACCGAGTTTATTCTCGATTTTATCTCTTTGAGTGAAGCCATAATTCTTTTTATTTATGAAAGAAACCTTAGCTAAATTGTTTAGCCACCAAATCGGCCGTATCTCTCAATCCCTTCTCTACATTATCGTCAATCATCCCCGTGCGCAACACATCCAGCACATCGGCTTGATGGTTGATAGAGAGGGTATCGAGAAAACTACGTTCAAAATCGTGCACTTTATCTATTGGCACATTACGCAACAATCCATTTACCCCACAATACAAAATGGCTATCTCTTTCTCTACCGACATAGGGCTATACTGTGGCTGAATGAGCAATTGCGCATTCTTGCGACCTTTATCTATAATCAATGCTGTGACAGGATCCATATCGCCGCTAAACTTTGAGAATGCTTCCAACTCACGATACTGGGCTTGATCTATTTTCAATGTTCCAGCTACTTTCTTCATGGCTTTAATCTGAGCATTGCCACCCACACGAGATACTGAAATACCTACATTGATGGCCGGGCGGTTGCCTTGATTAAACAAATCAGTATCCAAAAATATCTGACCATCGGTAATAGAAATTACATTGGTAGGGATGTAGGCCGACACATCGCCCGCTTGAGTTTCGATGATAGGAAGAGCAGTGAGCGAGCCACCACCCTTTACTATATCCTTTAGGCAATCGGGCAAGTCGTTCATTTCGGCAGCAACCTCTTGCTGATTGATGATGCGCGCAGCACGTTCTAGTAAGCGAGAATGAAGATAAAAGATATCACCCGGATAAGCCTCGCGACCCGACGGACGACGAAGAATCAAAGAAACCTCACGATAAGCCACCGCTTGTTTAGAAAGGTCATCATAAATAATCAATGCATCGCGGCCTGTATCACGGAAGTACTCGCCAATGGCTGCACCCGAAAAAGCTGAGTAGTATTGCAATGCAGCTGGGTCTCCGGCAGTTGCAGCTACCACAATGGTATAATCCATTGCACCATATTGGCGCAGTGTATTTACAATAGAAGCCACAGTAGAACCTTTTTGCCCAATGGCTACATAAATGCAATACACAGGTTTGCCTGCCAGATAATTTTCTTTTTGATTAATAATCGTATCGATAGCAATAGCCGTTTTACCCGTTTGCCTATCACCGATAATCAACTCGCGCTGCCCCCTACCAATAGGTATCATGGCATCAATTGCTTTGATACCCGTTTGCAATGGTTGAGTAACAGGCTGACGAAAGATTACACCCGGAGCTTTTCTTTCCCAAGGCATTTCAAAGAGTTCGCCACTAATTGCACCCTTGCCATCGAGCGGTTCACCAAGAGGGTCAATCACACGTCCCAGCATACCCTCGCCTACTTTTATAGAAGCAATATGATTGGTGCGCTTCACTGTAAATCCCTCTTTTATCTTGTCGGTAGACCCTAGCAATACAGCCCCCACGTTGTCCTCTTCCAAGTTCATCACAATGGCTTTAACACCATTATCAAACTCCAGTAGCTCGTTTGCCTCTGCATTGCGAAGCCCATAGATACGAGCCACACCATCGCTCACTTGAAGCACAGTGCCTATTTCGTCTAGCTGCACTCGGCTATCTATTCCTTCGAGCTGCCTGCGCAACACCTCCGATACTTCACTTACTTTTATACTATCAGGCATTATACAATTCTCCTATTCTTTTCAATAAATTGTTGTTTCACACGTTTGAGTTGCGTTGCTACACTTGCATCCCACCGATAATCATTATAATCGAAAATGAATCCACCATCAATAGCGGGATTCACCTCTGTTTCGAGTTCCATTTTGACATGCAGCACCACTCCACCCGAGCGTCTAATGCGCTCTTCGGTTTCCTTATTTACAGGAACAGCCGTGGTGAGTTTGGCTATGCCGATATGTTCCATTTCTCTATACAATCGCAAAAAAGACAAACAGATAAACTGCAGAAAATTCTCTCTGTGATTTCTCAGTACCAAAGTAGTAAAACGAGAAAACTCTCTGCTTACATCCAAGCTGCCTACTGCTGCGGTGCAAATTAATGAAAACTTATCGCGAATAGTCAACACTGGATTATCTAGTGCTACGCGCAAATCGGGAAACGTATTCAAGCTTCTCGACAACATGCAAATTTCCTCATACAGCTTTTCCTCCGTATTCGTATCTTTTGCATATTCAATCAGCGCTCTGGCATATCGCATCGAAACAATCCCTATATCCATACTTCAGCTTTAGTTATTGAGTTCTTGATCCTTACTGTGCAATATCTCGTCTAGCATTCTATCTATCATATTCATCTGTTCATCGTCTTCGCTAAGTTTCTTTCTCAACACCTTCTCGGCAATATCTACCGACAACACGGCAACTTCTCGACGAATATCTCTGATAGCCTCTTCTTTTTCTGCCACAATCTGCTTTTTCACCTCATCCAATTCCTTCTGGGCAGCTATTGTGGCCTGCTGGCGAGCCTCATTAATAATCTTGTCTCTTTCTTGTAAAGCTTCTTTCAAGATACGTCCTTGCTCCTTGCTTGCATTGGCCATCAGTGTTTCAGCTTCATCTTTCATCTTGGCTAGCTGAGCGTTGGCCTCTTTGGCAGCCTCTAGCGACTGGTCAATAAAGGCTTTACGGTCGTTCACCATCTTGGTGATGATAGGGAAGCCAAACTTCCACAACACCCCCAGAACGATACCAAACGAGAGAATCATCCAAAATATTAGTCCACTATCGGGCATTAACAATGACATAGACCTTGTTTTTTATAAGAAGATTACCAATAAACATACCACTACCGCAAATAGAGCAATACCCTCTATCAGTCCGGCAGCAATAATCATACTATTACGAATATCGCTCGAAGCCTCGGGTTGGCGTGCGATAGCCTCCATAGCTGCACCCCCAATTTTACCAATGCCATAGCCGGCTCCTATTACTGCAAGACCTGCACCAATGGCAGCACCCAATTTTCCAACAGCAGCACCAGCAGCTGCCTGCATTAAGATTGTTAGTAACATAATTCTTTCAATTTAAATGATTTATACTTCTTCATCTTTATTATTAATACCTCGCTCTTGCGCCAAGCCGATAAATACAGCCGAAAGCATGGTGAAAACATAGGCTTGTATGAAAGCCACCAGTACTTCGAGCGCATTCATAAATATATTAAACAGTACGGAGGCCACCGTCAAACCACTATTTAATAGTGGCCCCATGCTTACTGATATAAATACCAAACTAACCAAAATCAACATGGCCATGTGTCCCGACAGCA
>CAMTOV010000097.1 GCA_947074235.1 uncultured Bacteroides sp.
AAACAAAGTTCAAACCTTGCTCTTCGGTGATTGCTGTGCGAGGCAAAGCAATCACATTGGGCATTGGGGTGGATAGTAAGAATATCTCTACAAACGAACCGGGCACGATATCGCCTTGATTGTCGAACTCGAAAGTAACAGGCACATAAAATGAGTTTGTCTCTGCCGCCTTGCCGGTAGATAGAAGTCTACCACCCATCGCTTTTAGCTCATACACCTTATTGTCGTATGGCATTTGGAAGTTGGCTGACTGTATAGTGGTTAATACAGGGTAATACTTTTCAGCAACATCCGCACGGAGGAAAAGCTTACGGTTTTGAGTAATGCTAACTAATGGCTGGCCTACTGTGACGTAATCGCCCTCGTTGACCAATACGTTCTTTACATATCCACCGATGGGAGCTGTTACTGATACCCCACGCCCCGTGCTTCCATTGGCAATAGCTTCGTATGTGATGCGCGCATTCTCATAGTTTTGTTGAGCCGCAGCAAATTCTTTTTGAGAAACGATTTGATTTTCAACAAGCGGCTTCATACGGTCGTACTCCTTCTTTGCGGCATCGTAGGCAATACGTGCACGTTGCACAGGATCTCCATCGGCTAAATTGCTAGAAGAGATAGTGACCAACGGCATGCCTTTGCTCACACTTTTACCTTGAGTGATTAATCCATTGAAGCTTACCACACCAGCTACATTGGCTACGGCTACCGATTCATCTCCTTGCGCCACCAAAACCTGTCCGCTAGTTTTAATCACTTGTTGAAAAGTGGTTGGCTCTACCTTGCTAACTACTAAGCCCGCAGATTTAGCTTGTTCTTGAGTCATAATTATTTCATCGGCATGGCTCTCTATAGATGCGCTCGATGAATCACACGATTCACCTTCGGCATGTCCATGACCGTCATCTTTAGATTGTTTTACTTCTGTGTTATGATTATGATCTTCGTGATTATCACCCGTTTTTTTGTTGCAAGAGCTCAAAGCGCAAACTGCCAGAAGCCCCATAATTATATATTTCTTCATGATTTCTTATTGTTTTGAAAAATTGTATTTAAGTACCTTAAGAACACAACGAGTAGTCGCTGTATAAAGTTCTTTCCGTAAATGCATTATCTACGGGAGGTTATAAGCATTGTGAATAGCTTATGCTACAAAACAACAAGGAGGCCCTCTAAGGGCAAAGGCACGAGTGATGTTTGTGCCATGAAGTGACTCAAGAAAATGATACTCATTATGGAGTTCATTTAGGCTTGGGTTGAGTAGATATTTCAATAGATAATCGTCGAATAGCAACGATACTACAAGCAGCTGTGGCAAGCAATTGAAACTTTGAGGTGGTTTCTGAATATCAAACTTTGCCAAGCAATCTTCATGACAGCAGGTATCAGTATTCGAATCGTTTTCGTTAAGATGACTAATACACTCAGTCTGCTCAGTCAGACTGAAACCAAAATGTATCATTCCTTGGTGGTGATGATGAGGAATAGAGGGTACAACTATTATCGCAATAATAGCTGTAAGCATAATCAGTAGTAGCAAACCTTTACTCTTCATTTGTATCACTCTAATATTCAGGATACAAATATATAATTTTTATTATTGCAACACAGTTGCATAATGTGTTTTTGTTAATAATATACCTATTTATAGTTATTGGTTTAGCTATTAATTATGCTTACTTAGGTTGTTGCCAATATAGTGGCAAGGTCTTGCCTATGTGGTGGCAACGTTGTGCCACCCCACTGGCACAAAATGAAAAGCAAAGTTTTTCTTATCTTTACCATACAACTTGTTTGTCTGTTTAAGCTTCAACATGAATAATTTCTACTTGCCAAAAATACATCTAGCGATATTTTACATTGTCGTTAAACCTTTCGATTAAAAAGATGTCTTACTAAAAAACATTTTAGTAATGAGAATGAATTATAAGAAGGCACTTGCTGTGTTGAGTTTATGCAGCTTATCGTTTGCTATGAATGCAAATGCACAACAACCTCAAGCAAGCTCTACACGCCCTAGCAGAGGTGGCGCAATGGTTGATAAAAGCAATGATAAAGAGTTGCAAACGCTAATAGCCGAAACGGTGGATAAGTTTAAAGTCATGACATATATAGATGAGCAGACCAATGATACTATGACCTATAATTTTTTTATTCCCGACAACTATGACGCTGCTAAAGTGTATCCGTTGGTGATGTTTATTGGCGATGCCAGTACTTCTCAGAAAGCGGCTTCGGTGCCATTAACTCAAGGTTATGGGGGTATCATTTGGGCATCGGCTGAAGAACAAGCAAAGAATCCTTGCTTTGTGCTTGTGCCTCAATATAAAACCAAAACAGTACAAGATGATTTTAGTACAACATACGAAGTGGATGAGACCATTCGTTTGCTCAAAAGCGTAGTCAATGATTATTCTATTGATGAAAACCGTATCTATAAAACCGGTCAGTCAATGGGTGGGATGATGTCATTGTACTATGGCATTAATTATCCAGAGTTGTTTGCTGCTTCTATCTATGTGGGTTGCCAATGGGATGCCAGCAAAATGGCCGGTTTCGTAAATCAACCATTTTTTTATATAGTGGCCGAAGGTGATATGAAAGCACCTAAGGGTAGAAGTGAATTGACGGAAGTATTGGTAAATAATGGAGCAAAAATTAGCGAAGCTAATTGGAGTGCAAAAGCACCACAAACAGAGCAGGAGCAGAATGTGCAGAAATTATTATCAGAAGGCAGCCATATAAATTACATTACATTTGATAGAGGTTCTGTACTACCCGAAAGTGGTGGTGGAAATGAACACATGAGTTCTTTTGACTATGCCTACAAACTGGAAGGTGTGCGCGATTGGCTTTTTAAACAAACACGTGAGAATCAGTAATGGGCAAGTCAACTAGCTGAATAAGATAGATTTTGCTAACTATCTTCTTGATGCTATAGTGTAAAATGCGTTACTTTGTCGAATTGATTTATGATGTTAACAACACAATGATTATGGAAAGAATACGATACATACTTAATTTGTTTATTGTTTTTTTAATTCTTCTCACAGTAGCTATCAATCGCGATGGCAGAATAATGGGCACTAGCATAGAAGAGCTAGGCAAACCTAAGCTTCAACAACAAGAAAATGTAGTGGATTATATGTCCGAAGATGGTGTAAGAATCATCGAATCGAAAGGCATTGTTCCGGGAATTTTAGGCTATGCAGGTCCTATCTATTTGAGACTTGAAGTTAAAGATAGAGATATAGCAAAGGTGGAAGTAACCGAAAATACAGAGACTCCATCGTTTTACCGCAGAGTGGTGAATAGCGGATTGCTTAATTCGTGGAATGGCAAATCGTTAGATGAGGCAATAACTCTGCCAGTTGATGCTCTTTCGGGGGCTACCTATACATCGAATGCAATCATTCAAACTGTGCAAAAAACAGCAACCTATGCTGCTTCGGTCAAAGCACCGTCTATGAAGCTTCCCTTCCTCACTTGGAAGAATATTATTGGCGCCTTAGTGATACTCTCTAGCGTTGTGATGATTTTCTTTTCATTCAAATCAAGGTGGTGGCGCATTGCTCAATTAGTATTAAATGTAGTGGTACTTGGTTTCTGGTGTGGTAGTTTTCTTTCGCTTTCGCTATTTGTAAACTGGATATCCAACGGTGTAAACCTATCGGTGGTATTACTACCGTTTATATTACTGGTGTTATCTATCCTCTTACCACTGTTTGGTAAAAGACAAAGTTACTGCGCTTGGCAATGTCCCATGGGCTCGTTTCAAGAACTGATGGGCAAAGCGATGAACAAGAAGATTAAAGTTACCCCACGCATAGAGGGGATATTGAAATACAGTCGCGATACGATATTGCTTTTATTGCTATTTTTTATGTGGATAGGGCTTGGATTCGAACTGATGGATTATGAGGTATTCACAGCTTTCATCTTCAAGAATGCTTCGGTGGTAGTGTTGGTTATGGCTGTTGTTTTCTTACTTTTATCCTGCTTTATCAATCGCCCTTATTGTAGGTACGTTTGCCCTACAGGAGCATTACTAAAACTTTCACAGAATACTCAACAATTTAAAAATAAACAAGGACATGAAAAACATCTCCCAAATTCTTAATGTGCTACTAGCAGCAGCCTTGGTGATACTTGCCATTAAAATTACATTATTGGATAATGGTAAGAGTCAAGTTGAAACAAAGGTGGAAACTGCCGATGCTTTGGATGTAATAATGACTCGTGCCAGTGTGCGCTCATATACCGACAAACCGATATCAACAGATAAAGTAGAGAAGATGCTTAAAGCGGCCATGGCTGCACCCACTGCACGCAATCAGCAACCCTGGGCTTTTGTGGTGGTAGATAGTAGAGAGATATTGGATGAACTAGCAGAGACTTTACCTCACGCCAAGATGGCCGCACAAGCACCATTGGCCATAGTGGCTTGTGGCGATTTAACCAAAAGTCTATCGGGTGTTGCGCAAGAGTATTGGGTGCAAGACGTTTCTGCAGCTATCGAGAACCTATTGCTTGCCGCTCATGCCATGGAGCTTGGTGCCGTATGGACGGGAGTGTATCCCATACCCGAACGAGTAAATGATGTAGTGCAGGTTCTTTCATTGCCCGAACATATCATTCCATTGGCTGTCATCCCTATTGGTTATCCGGCTGGTGAGGTGCAACCAAAAGATAAATGGAAGCCTGAGAATGTGAGGTATAATAAGTGGGAATAAACAATTTGCTTACTCAAACATCTTGCTTATTTAAGTATTCACTCTTCAGCATTGAATAGTACAACCGGCTTACATATCCTTTGTCGGTATAAAAGAAGTCACGTAATGTACCTTCGTATGTGAAGTTGCACTTCTTAATAACTCCTTGAGAGGCAACATTTCCTTCTTTATGGCACACTTGCATTTTATGGAAGTTTACTTCATTGAAACTGAAGTCTAGGATAGCTTTTACAGCTTCGGTTGCATAGCCTCGGCGGTGAAACTGTCTGCCTAAGGCATACTCAATCTCACAAAAGTGGTTTTTATTATCTACTAGGAATATGGCTATCTGTCCAATGCATATATTCGATTCTTTTTCGATGATGGCCCATCGGTAGTAGTCAGGCTTTTCATATCCACCAATGTATTTATCGAGTAACTCTTTTACTGCTTGCGCTGTAGTATATGTTGGCTCGCTATAGAGTGATTGCACTTCCGGATCGCTCACCCAATAGGTTAGCATATCTTGATTGTTCTCGTAGGTGAAAGGCCTTAAAGTCAATCTTTCAGTGGTAATCGTTTGTGTTCCTAGATGATTTAGCATGTGATTTGTATTAGAGAGTAAATAGGATGATAACAAAGTTATGAATTATTATTGGTAGTCTTTCAAATCAAAGGAATAAAAATGGCGGTTGTACCTACTATGAGTACAACCGCCATTCTATATTATGTGTGTAGTTCGTTTACTTCTTTTCCAATTCAGTAAGCGACTCCATCTTTTTAGTTTCCAAGAACTCGTAGATACCACAAAGATGCTCTTTCACCTTTTGATTGCCGAATTCATATACTTTGGTTACCAATCCATCTAGGAAGTCACGGTCGTGAGATACTACAATCAGCGTACCGTCAAAGTCCATCAATGCTTGTTTCAAGATGTCTTTAGTCTTTAAGTCTAAGTGATTGGTAGGCTCATCGAGAATCAACAAGTTGACAGGCTCTAGCAAAAGCTTAATCATGGCCAAACGAGTACGCTCACCACCCGAAAGTACTTTCACCTTCTTCATAGAAGCTTCGGGGCCACCAAACATAAATGCACCTAGCAAGTCGCGTATCTTATTGCGAATCTCTCCTTTAGCCACATCATCAATGGTTTGGAATACCGTTAGGTTTTCATCCAAAAGTGATGCTTGGTTTTGTGCGAAGTACCCAATTTGTACGTTATGGCCAAGAGTCAACACTCCATCGTGCTCAATCTCTTTCATGATACACTTCACCAAAGTAGATTTACCTTCACCATTCTTGCCTACGAAGGCTACTTTATCGCCACGCTCAATGGTAAGCGATGCGTTTTGGAATACAGTCTTCTTACCATACTTCTTACCAATCTGCTCGGTTGCTACCGGATAACTACCCGAACGAGGGGAAGGTGGGAACTTTAAGCGAAGTGCCGATGTATCCTCTTCATCCACTTCAAGAAGTACCAACTTCTCTAGCATCTTCACACGGCTCTGCACTTGTAGTGTTTTAGAGTAAGTACCTTTGAAACGCTCGATAAATTCGGTAGTTTCTGCAATGAACTTCTGTTGCTCTTCGTAAGCCTTTTGCTGTTGGATACGACGCTCGCCACGAAGTTGCAGATATTGAGAGTAGTTTACTTTATAATCGTAGATGCGTCCCATCGTTACCTCAATGGTACGTGTAGTAATGCTATCAACAAACTTACGGTCGTGGCTGATTAGGATAACTGCCTTGCCATTGCTCACCAAAAACTCTTCAAGCCATTGGATAGACTCAATATCCAAGTGATTGGTAGGCTCATCGAGCAACAATACGTCCGGCTTTTTCAACAATAGTTTTGCCAGCTCTATACGCATACGCCATCCACCACTAAAATCGCTGGTTTGACGATGAAAATCTTCACGCTTAAAACCCAATCCAAGCAATGCCTTTTCTACATCCTCCTCGTAGTTGGTTGCATCAATGGCATAATACTTCTCGCTGATGGTAGAAACCTGCTCTATAAGCTCCATGTAGCTATCACTCTCGTAGTCGGTACGAGTTTCAAGCTCTTTGTTCATGCGCTCAATTTCTGCTTCCATCTCATGCAGATGCGAGAAGGCTTGTGCTGTTTCCTCAAAAACAGTACGTCCATCTTCGGTCATTAAGTGCTGTGGCAGGTAGGCTACAACGCAATCTTTAGGAGCGGAAACTCTTCCGCGGGTAGGTTGGCGAACACCCGCCAATATTTTGAGTAGTGTACTTTTACCGGCACCATTTTTACCCATCAAGGCGATGCGGTCTTTTTCGTTTATTACAAATGAAATATCGCTAAATAAGGTGGTTCCGCCGAATTCAACGGCGAGTCCGTCTACTGAAATCATATTAACTTATTAAAATTGAGGTGCAAAGATAGTTAATAATATAAGTTTTTTTTATATATTGCGCTTTCTTTAAATATGATTACAGAAATCATACAAATGTTTAAGTGTATATTTCTTTACTCATGCTAGAGTATAAAAGCGTCATTAAGAGAGATAAATTGTATAATAAACAAAATCACGAAATACTTGCTAAAGCTTGTATCTCGTGATTTTTCTTTATATAACTATTGAAATTATATCTCGCTTTCTATTTGGAACTTTCTACTTACCTTCATAAGGTTGATGACGTAGGTTACTACATTCTGAGCTTCTTGTACCATGGTGAGATAAATCATGCTCACACGTATGCTACCTTTCTGCCCCTGTATGCGTTGTAGCTCTTGGCGTTTCAAATGTGATAGTTGAGCATTCAGTTCATTTGCGCGCTTCACATCGCTAGCTAGCTCTTTATAGTCATTATTTCCCATTTTCTCTCTGCAATCGTGTATTAAGCTAGTTATTGAAGTTGCCACATCGCCATACTCTCCTTTTTGTATTGCATCGAGCGAGGTGAAGTTATTATCGATATGCTCTAAACATGGCTCACACAAGCGAGATATACTATATACCAACTCGCTGGCAAAGTCATTGCCTTGATAGTAATATAAACCTTTATCAAGAACGGTTTGATTATCGAGTCTAGACATTGCTACGGTGCCCGATCGCTTCATCTGCTTGATAAGTTGTTTTTCAAACTTAGCTGCCCCCATTGCTCGACGTAGGCCGCGTAAATTCTCATGCAAGAAAGAGGTAACTGTTAGGTTGAAGTTATTCTCTGCATACTCAAGAACCTTTGTCAACTCTTCACGGGTGTGTTGGCGCATCAGTTGAAGTGTTTCGTCGCTATCATTGCTTTGCAATAATTGCTTGAATGTTTCGCTCTTTTCCTCTTTTTTCTTTTTGTTTTTATAAATCACATGGCTGCGTATAAGGCTCAGTACAGCCAGTGTTATCATTACTATAATAGCGATAGTTCCTCCAAAATGAATAATTAGAGCTACAATAAAACAGATGGTAAATGCTGCTCCGGCAGTGATAAACCAACCACCTATAACACTCAATACTCCGGTGATACGATAAACAGCAGAGTCACGACCCCAAGCACGGTCGGCCAAGGATGTACCCATAGCAACCATAAAAGTAACGTAGGTGGTAGATAATGGCAGTTTCATGGAAGTACCCAGTGCAATCAACAACCCGGCTAATACAAGGTTGACTGAAGCACGCACTAGGTCGAATGCTGCGCCATCGGCTATAATTGCTTCATCTTTGCGGAAACGACGGTTTATCCAATCTTTTAAACCTTGAGGCATCCCGTTAGTCACACTATTGGCTATGTTCATATTAATACGAACTAAAGTACGTGCTATAGGTGTGCTACCGAAAGTCTCTTCTCCTTCATCCTGACGAGAAAGGTTGACTGAGGTTTTAATTACATTATGCGCTTTCTTGGAGGTAGATAGTGCAATAACCATGATTAATCCTGCCCCGAATAGGAAATACCAAGGAGTTTTGGCCGGACCAAGTAGTGAGGTCATTAAGAGTCCATCAGGGCCTACATCAAGGCCATTGGCCATATAATCGGTATATGAAGAATATCCGGCTAGAGGCACACCGATAAAGTTCACCAAGTCATTGCCTGCAAATGCCATTGCCAACGAGAATGTGCCTAATAACACAATTACTTTAAATACATTCACCTTGCACCAATGCAGAATTTGCATCAATATAGTGAAGAATACAAATGAACCAGCTACAAGCAACAATGTATTGTTTTGCACCCATACTTTGTTGTCTGGAGTCATAAATGCTGTATCCTTAAAACCTTTAATCAACATGAAATAGATAATGGCTGTAACAGCAATACCACCAAACAAACCGATGGTGTATTTCATGTGTTTCTTATAATTGAAGGTAAAGACAAGACGCGATATCCATTGTACTACCATACCAAAGAAGAAGGCTATCACTACCGAGAGGAATA
>CAMTOV010000098.1 GCA_947074235.1 uncultured Bacteroides sp.
GGGTCTGGGTACTTAATAAAACGCTAACAGCTTATTAATAAAGCAGTTAGCGTTTTTTCTTTGTATCATTTTCTCCACATTTTCCCCATTCGTGCAAAGAGATTACCCAGTAAGCCGGGTAATGTTCTAAAAACTGTGTATGATTTATTTCCTAGAAATAAATATTTCTCAAAATTTAATTAATCTGCTTCAATGAATAGCTTTGATTCTATGAAATTGTAGATTGGATATTTAAATATATCTTTATTCAAAGCTATCGTGTCAAATAGTAATTTAAAAGGGGCCTAATTGGGTATAATGTTGCAGAAAGTATATATTGGTGTAGTGAGTGAAAAAAAGGAGAGAGTTTTAGCTCTCCCCTTATAGTATGATTTAGCCGAAGCTAATTTGTAGATATTAAAAATACGACATTGTTAGTAAATGGTGCAAGTAAATTCAAAGTTTATATTCTCCTTACTTCAATGCAGTCGCATCCTTTTTATCAACCGAAAATTTATAGATGCAATGGCTGTTGTAAGTCTCTCCTGGATTAAGTTGAGCTGTTGGCCATTCTGGTTTGTTGGGTGTGTCGGGATATTTTTGAGTTTCTAAGCAAGTGGCAGCTCTTTTATTATATGTGATGCCTCTTTTGCCTGCCAATGTGCCATCAAGAAAGTTACCCGAATAGAATTGGATGCCAGGTTCATTTGTATACACATCGAGCTGTATGCCTGTGCTTGGAGAATAAAGCGTAGCACACACTTGATTGATGTCTCCACCTGCATTTAGCACCCAGTTATGATCATATCCATCTACGTTTTTCATTTGTTCGTAGTCGTAGTTGTTGATGCGCTCTCCAATAACAGTTGGTTGACGGAAGTCTAGAGGAGTGTTAGCAACATCTATAATTTCTCCTGTAGTCATACATGTTTCATCAACCGGAGTAAATGTATCAGCATAAAGAGTAAGCACTTGATTTGTGGCATCTTTAGCATCTCCATTTAGGTTGAAGTAAGAATGATTGGTCATGTTAATTACTGTTGGTTGGTCAGTTGTGGCTTCATAGGCGATATCTATAGCATTATCATCTGTTAGAGTCATTATTACTTTGCAAGATACATTGCCGGGGAACCCGTTTTGACCATCTTTGTCAAGGTATGTTAACTCTAATGCCTGCGAATTTAGCTGTTTGGCATCAAAAACCTGATATTGATAACCGTCTGGACCACCATGAAGAGTATGCCCAAAGTTGTTTGTAGCCAAACTATATTCTTTATTATCAATAGTTAATTTCCCCTGATTAATTCGATTGGCATAGCGACCAATACTAGCTCCAAAATCACTAGGATTTCGGATGTAATCAGCCACATTGTCAAATCCAAGAACTACGTCTTGCATTTGTCCATCTTTATCTGGCACTAATACAGAGACAATACGTCCACCAAAATTGGTGATGCAAACCTCCATGTTGTTTTTATTTTTTAATACATATAAGTCTGTTTGTTTGCCATTGAGTTCAGCTTGAAACTTGGCGGGAATGAGGCCTGAATCTGTTTTCTCTAGCTTATCTTGAACATTACACGATGCAAGTAGGCAAACAAATGCTAATGATATTAATTTTATTGCTTTCATAGTATTTTTGCTTTGATTTATAATAACCCCTTGTGTAGATAATTATTGCTTCTTCTACACAAGGGGGAACTTGTTTTAAGCGTTGAATAATTCCTTCTCAGTAAATTCACCTATCTTTTGATACTTTTCATATAATTTTAAATAGATAGCATGATTGTCTGCATTAGGCTCATATTGCATTGCAAAGCCAGAGTTCATAGCTGTAATAGCATTTTCAACTTTAGGATATATACCGGCTGCTGTTGCAGCAAACATGGCTGCACCTAGTGCACAAGCTTGGTCGGTATTACAAACACGAATTGGCATATTAAGTACATCGCTCATGGTTTGCATTACAAACGATGATTTCAATGCGATACCACCAATCCCTATTATATTATCAATCTTTACTCCCTCGCTCACAAAACGGTCAACAATGGCTTTTGTGCCAAATGCAGTTGCTTCTACCAGCGCACGAAATATTTGTGGTGCTGTAGATCCAAGTGTTAATCCTGTAATGGTGCCTTTAAGAAGTTGATTGGCATCGGGTGTGCGGCGACCATTCATCCAGTCGGTAGCTACTAGTGAGTTTTCGCTTAACGGTAGTTTCTCGGCTTCTTTTGTAAGATCAATAAGAATTTTATCTGAAGCTTCCTTTATAAGCTTAGCCTTTGTTTCTTCATTTATCAAAGTGGATTGTGCGAGGCAATTCTTCAACGGGAATTCTAATACTCTCTTAAACCAAGCATAGATATCACCAAAGGCAGATTGTCCAGCTTCTAAACCAATCATGCCGGGGATGACCGATCCGTCTACTTGTCCGCAAATGCCTTTTATTAGTTTGTCGCCAATCTCTTCGTGGCTTGCCACCATCACATCACAAGTAGATGTTCCAATAACACGCACCAATGTATTAGGAGTAACACCTGCACCAACTGCACCCATATGGCAGTCGTAAGCGCCCCCTGCTACAACTACATTGGTAGTTAATCCCAATCGTTCAGCCCATTCCGGAGTTAGTTTACCTACCGCTTTGTCGGCTGTTTCTGTTTCACAAAATAAACGTTCGCGAAAGCCCTCTAGTAATGGGTCAAGACCAGTTAAAAACTCTTCTGAGGGCAAGCCTCCCCATTTGGGATGCCACATAGCTTTGTGGCCATTAGCGCAACGGCTTCTAACGATGTCTTTTGATGTGCTTACTCCTGTTAACAAAGCAGGAAGCCATTCACAATACTCCACAATGGAATAGGCTTTATTGCGTATTGATTCATCTTCGCGCAACACATGTAGCGCCTTTGCCCAAAACCACTCTGACGAATAAATACCACCTTCGTAGGAGGTATAATCAATGTCCCATTCTTTGCTTAATTTGTTTATCTCGGCAGCTTCTTTAATTGAGGTATGATCTTTCCAAAGAATAAACATGGCATTTGGGTTTTCTGCAAATTCAGGAAGCATGGCAAGGGGGGTGCCTGTTGCATCAGTTAGAGCAGGTGTGCTACCTGTTGTGTCGAAAGCGATGCCTACTACTTTTTCTGCTGTTCCTGCAGGGCATTGTGCCAAAGCTCCTTTAACTGTAGTTTCAAGTACATCAATATAGTCTAGTGGGTGCTGACGATACTGATTTTCGACAGGATTGCAATATTTACCTTCTGTCCAACGTGGATAATGCTTTACTGAAGTGGAAAGTGTATGTCCAGTTTGTGCATCTACTACTATGGCGCGAGCTGAGTCGCTGCCATAGTCAAGTCCTATTACATATTTAGAATCCATATCAACTAGCAAAGGGCTTTGTTTAACATATAATATATTTCGTTGAGGCGAAGCTCTTTTTTGAATCCGCTAATGGTGGTGTTTTCATCGATTACTACCATTTCAATACCAGCCATCTCTGCATAGTCTTCCATATACTCTACCGTTAGGTCGAAAGAAAAACTTGTATGGTGTGTACCTCCGGCAAGAATCCAAGCAGCTGCACCTATCTCAAGATTTGGCTGTGGTATCCAAAGTGCTGAAGCTACAGGTAGTTTTGGCAATGGTTTACTCTTAATACAATCCACTTTATTAACAATCAAACGGAATCTATTGCCAAGATCTACGATAGTAGCTGCAATGCCTTCGCCTTGCTTGCTGGTAAATACTAAGCGAGCAGTTTCGGCATCGATACCAATACTCAAGCGATGTACCTCTAGTTTTGGTTTATGCTCGGCAATAAGTGGACATACTTCGAGCATGTGCGCTTGAAGAATAGAACTATTGGCGCCATCAAAGTTTAATGTATAATCTTCTAGAAATGAGCATCCTTTAGGCATTCCTTGGCTCATAAACCACATAGTGCGATATAGCGCAGCTGTTTTCCAATCACCTTCGGCTCCAAATCCATATCCTTCGGTCATCAATCTTTGCGATGCAAGACCTGGGATTTGATCTAATATACCCAAATCATTGAAGTTGGTAGTAAATGCTTTAGCCCCTTTGTCAGTTAATAAACGACGAAGTGCTACCTCTGCTTTAGCTGCATTCCAAACAGTTGTGTAAGCTTCTGTTCTTCCATCTTCCAGTTCAGGAGCGTGATCATATTCCTTGAAGTAGATATTCACCATCGCAAGCGTATCTTCATCGCTCACATTTTCGTAATACTCCATCAAATCATTTACTGGGCAATAATCCACATGATAGCCCAAAACTTGCTCTGCCGACACTTTGTCGCCATCGGTTACTGCCACGTTGTTCATTTGATCGCCAAAGCGTAAAATCAACATGTCTTGAGAATCGGCCCATCCGGCAGCAACACGCATCCAAGCAGCAATTTTGCTTTGTGCAGCTTCGTCTTGCCAATGTCCAACAACTACTTTTCTGTTCTTGCGCATACGAGTCACCATGTGTCCAAATTCGCGGTCGCCATGAGCACTTTGATTTAAGTTCATGAAATCCATGTTCATGGTATCCCATGGAATTTCTTTGTTAAATTGAGTGTGAAAGTGGAGTAGAGGTTTGCGAAGTTCTTGTAACCCATGAATCCACATTTTAGCAGGTGAAAAAGTATGCATCCAAGTAATAACACCGATACATTTGTCATCGTTGTTAGCAGCTTTGAAAGCAGCTGTAACTTCTTTTGCTGAGTTTACCGTGCCTTTATATACAATCTTTACTGGCAGTTTACCGCTTTCGTTCATTCCTTTTACCATTTCGTTGCTATGAGCATCTACTGAGATAACTGCATCACCACCATAAAGAAGTTGTGCGCCTGTTACAAACCACACTTCATATTGACTAAATCCGTTTTTCATGATATATATATTTATTATATTAATTAATACTATTGTTTATTTCTGTCCATAATAAGCATTTGGACCATGTTTACGGTTGAAATGTTTTTCAACCAACAGTGGGTTCATTGTAAGATGAGGATTGATGGAATAAGCGATTGATGTCATTTTAGCAACTTGCTCCATCACTACGGCATTGTGAACTGCATCATTTGCATTCTTACCCCACGCAAAAGGTCCGTGATTTTTTACAAGCACTCCAGGTGTATGCATGGGGTTAAGCCCAATAAAACGTTTTACAATTACATTACCAGTCTCTTCCTCGTATCTACCTTCTACCTCTTGTGTAGTCATGTCGGCTGTGCAAGGAATAGCGTCATGAAAATAATCGGCATGTGTAGTACCTATATTGGGAAGATCTATACCTGCTTGTGACCAAGCAGTTGCATATGTAGAGTGGGTATGCACTACGCCTCCGATCTCAGAAAATGCCTTGTATAATACAAGGTGAGTGGCAGTATCACTAGATGGTTTAAGTTTACCTTCTA
This sequence comes from uncultured Bacteroides sp., assembly GCA_947074235.1. Classification (GTDB taxonomy): domain Bacteria; phylum Bacteroidota; class Bacteroidia; order Bacteroidales; family Bacteroidaceae; genus Bacteroides. The sequence goes on from CAMTOV010000098.1 coordinate 5,408, forward strand.
CAATGTTGCCTTCTAAGTCTAGTACAACCATATCCGATGGCTTCATGTCGTCGTAGCTTACTCCCGAAGGCTTAATTACAACTAATCCTTTTTCACGGTCTATGGCTGATACATTTCCCCATGTGAAAATGACTAGGCCGTGTTTCACTAATTCGAGATTGGCGTGAAATACTTTTTCTTTTAAATCTTCAAGCATGACTATTATAGTTTGAATTTTTGATCCTTTAAGTAGGCTTTATGATTGAACTTATATAATGCTGCACCTCTTTTTGAAGTGGTCTTATCAATTTTGTCCGTTTTCTCTATATACTTCATTTCGGCAATACGCTTACGGAAATTACGTTTGTCAATTACCTCATTATATATAGCTTCATATAGCTTTTGCAGTTGCGTAAGCGTAAATAGTTTTGGGAGTAACTCGAAACATATAGGGGCCGTTGTTATTTTCATTCTTATCAATCGAAGAGCTTGTTCAATCATCTCAGAATGGTCGAAGATGAGAGGTGGTAAACTATTTATATTTACCCATGAGGCATTGTGACTTTCGACTAACTTTTTATCAGACTCTTTTATGTTAATTAAAGCGTAATACGCTACAGAAATCACTCTTTCGCCTGGATCTCGATCTACTTCCCCAAATGTTCCCACTTGTTCCATGTAAATATCATTGAGTCCAGTAAGATCAAGTAATACTCGCTTGGCTGCATCGTCAACGCTTTCTTCGTTTTGTACAAATCCCCCCATAAGAGACCAATAGCCCATAGATGGTTCGAAGTTTCGTTTAAGTAAAAGAAGGTTTAATTCACCATCTATAAATCCCATTATAATGCAGTCTACAGCTACATAAAACTTGGGATGGTTTTCGTAATAATTAATTTGCTTTTTCATTTAATTAATGATTTTACCAGAAATACCAATAGAAGATACCTGTTATTAGTAAAATACAAACTGTGTGGAAGATGTCCCATTTGCCCCAACTGGAACGTGTGGCTCGTTGTTGTTCAGGAGTAGATGTTCCAAACACTAGTCCTTGTATCTTTTCTGGGTCTGGTGCTTTCGTGCATAAACTAACTACAATAACTACGATTATGCAGAATAAGAGCATCCAACCAGAGAAAAATAGCCAGTTCATGTCATAAAATAAATCTCTGAATGGTGATCCTCCTACTAGTTCTGCGTTGCTATAATATACTTTTGCTCCTAGGCGGGTCAAGCCAATTACCATACCAGTGATTAATCCCCACATTCCTCCCATTGCAGAAGTGCGTTTCCAGCAGACTCCTAGCAAGAAAGCTGCTGCAATGCCTGGCGCAAGTACTGACTGTACATCTTGCAGATATGTATAAAGTACATCGCCGATGGAGCGCATAATCGGAATCCAAAGAATACCTAATATAACAATCACTATAGTTGCTATTTGTCCAATGCGTACCAATGATTTTTCAGGTGTGTTGGGTTTAAAGCGTTTGTAAAAGTCGATAGTAAATAGGGCAGCAGATGAATTGAATAATGAGGCTAATGAACTCATAAGTGCAGCGAGAATACCACAAACAACTAAACCTTTAACTCCTGCAGGAAGCAATTTGGCAACTAGTACAGGAAAAGCTGCATCGGCGTTAGCATTACCGTTGCTTAACAATGGTAGGAATCCTTCTCCACCCGCTGCTAGACTATTTTGATGTAGTGCAAATGCAATCATTCCTGGTATTAAAAACAAAAATACAGGAAGAAGTTTCAAATATGCCCCAAAAATTGTACCACGGCGAGCCTCTTTTTCGTTTTTGCCCGATAATACACGTTGTACTATAAACTGATCGGTACACCAATACCAAAAACCGATTACACTTGAGCCTACTAGGGCGCCTAACCATGGAAACTCTGGGTCGGCATTATTGCGGATGAGGCTAGTCATGCTGTCGCCATAATCGTTCACTACTACTGCGCTACATGTTTTCATCATTTCATCCCAACCGCCCAACTCTCTAAAACCAAGTACAAGGATAATAAGCGAACCAAGCAATAATATAGGTGTTTGAAGAACTGATGTGTATAATACAGACTTCATACCGCCAAATATAGTATATACTGCAGTTAACAATACCAACCCAATGGCTGCAATCCAGAAGAAGTCAATTCCCCAAAGTTCTTTTATGCCAAATATTTGTTGAAATACTAATCCGCCTGCATATACAGTAACTGCTACCTTTGTAAGCACATAACTGATAAGTGAAATAGTGGAAAGAATAACACGTGATCCTCGGTTGTATCGTTTTTCCAAGAATTCGGGCATCGTATAAACCATACTTCGTGTATAGAAGGGAACGAATACCCAGCCTAGAATTAGAATCATCCAGCCTTGTATTTCCCAATGCGCCATTGCCATACCGCTTGAAGCTCCTGCTCCGGCGAGGCCAATAAGATGTTCTGAACCAATGTTTGAAGCAAATATAGATGCCCCAATAGCCAACCATGTAGCATCACGGCCGCCAAGGAAGTAATCTGCCGAGTTGTTTTGCTTTTGTTTTACTACCCAAACAATAATGCCAATAAGGGCTATGAAAAAGACCCCAATTACTAACCAATCTAAGAATTGCATGTTTTTGTATTTAAAGATTAACATTAAGGAGTTATTAACTTACAAAAGGAGGGTTAATAACTGTCTATTTGATTTAATAGTGTAAAAGTAACACTATAAATTAAATTGTAGTTAAAAACATAAATGTTATAAAACATAAATAGATAATAATGTATGTTTTGAGTGAAAAATATAAATAAGAAAAAGAATAGGGTCGCAAATAATTCGCTTTAATATAATAAGGAGTCTTGTAGTAATAGGGTTGCTGTTTATAAATAAAAGAAAGTGTAGTGATAACAAGTGGAGTGCTTTGGTTATGTGCTATGAACATATCCCTTATTGTTTTGTTTTGTGTGTTTATTATTATATGATTGTTTGGATGGTAATTTAAAAAAGTAAGTTATGAAAAAATGGATGTTTATTTTCGCTTCTCTGTTTTGCATGTTGATAATTCAAAGTTGTGATAAGGACAAAGTAATTAGTTATTCGGATTTGCCAGCAAATGCTAAGGTGTTTATTGATACTTATTTTCCGTCTACTGATGTGCTCTATGCTGAGAAAAAGAAAGAAGGGGGTAAAACTGTTTATGATGCGACTTTAAGTGACGGAACAGAGCTTGAGTTTGATTCTTCAGGCAATTGGATAGAAATTGATTGTAATTATAGGGCTATACCAAGTGGTATATTACCTGCTAATATTACAAGCTATTTGAATGAAAATTTTGCTAATTCAGTAATTTGCAAGGTTGATAAGTCTTATGGTCGTTATGATGTATATACAACATTTGGAACAAGAATAGTTTTTTCTGCTGAAGGTATATATATAGGTGTGTTTGGAGATGATTGAACAGGGCGAGTGTAAAATAAAAGAAGCGCAATAGATTTCTATTGCGCTTCTTTTATTTAGTTGCGGAGGCCTGACTCGAACAGACGACCTTTGGGTTATGAGCCCAACGAGCTACCAACTGCT
>CAMTOV010000099.1 GCA_947074235.1 uncultured Bacteroides sp.
AAAATATTGGTGCAAATATGGTTTAAAAATTAAAGAATAAAGGATATACACTCTATGTAAGATTATAAATACAAATATTTAAATAAAGAGATAAGAATTATATGGAATGATTAACAGATTTATTATCTTTGGTTTAAAATAGGTAATGAGGATTATTTCTACAAAAATATAGCACACTTTGAAATATTATCTGCTCTAATATGACTGTTAATAATTGAAATCTATAATAAAAACTATCAAAAAAAACTATTATGCCAAACAATGAAAAACAATGGAGCTCTGCTACTCCTGGGTTACTAATTTTTTTAGTAGATCAATCAGGCTCAATGACATTGCCTTATGATCAAAATGATTCCCGTACAGTTTTTACTGCAAGAGTTATTAATCGCGTTATAAACGAGATTATACAGAAAAATTACAATGGAGATAAGCCTAAAAATAGATGCTTTATCTCAGTAATAGGTTACAATGATAAGATTGTAGAATTAGCATCAGGTTTTTTAGAAGATTTGGATAACGCCATTATTCGCATAGAAAAAGTAAAAAAGAAAATTAGTGATGGTGCAGGGGGGTTAATTGACATAGATATAGATATGCCAATATGGATTGATCCTGTAACTGAAGATAGATGGACAAATATGAAAGATGCTTTTGTGATGGCAAAAGACTTGGCAGAACGTTGGATGAACGACAAACCGGAGAATCCAGCACCAGTTATTATAAACATTTCAGATGGAATGCCATATTATGGAAAGGATCAACATGTTTGCCAACAGGAAACTCAAAATGTTGTAAACGAAATCATGCAATTAAAAAATGATGATGGAAACGTATTAGTTTTTAATGCAGAAATTGGTAGTAATAAAAATATGATTGTATTACCCAATTCAATTGATGAAGTAAAACCTGCTGGAGAAGAAGCGGAATTCCTATACAATATCTCAAGTACTATACCAGAAGGATATATAAAAGCAGCCGAAAAAAATGGTCTAACACTTAAAGATGGATCTAAAGGATGCGTATTCGCTGCAGATGCTGAGCACCTTATTAAATTAATTGATTTTGGTTCAAGCAAAGGTAAAACTGACAAATAATTATAATGAAAATTAGAGCGTTTATTACTCATAAACTAGCAGAAAAATATGAAGATTGTCAAGATAGCTATAGCATTTCAAATAATGCTATAGCTGTTTCTGATGGTATGTCACAATCAATATTCCCCAACTGGTGGGCAGAATCACTTACAAAGGCTTTTGTTAAGGATAATTGGATACCTGATACTAATAATTTAGAAGACATTCGTCTGGAATGGATTAATAAGGTCAATCACTTTATTGATACTGAAACTTCAAAAGGGAAAAATCTCTGGAGATTAAAAAACAGTATAGCTGAAAAAAAAGGAGCGGGTGCTACAATTTGCGGCATTCGTTTTAATAATGAAACAGATTGGGCTGGTTATGTTCTAGGAGACACATGCGTAATTGAGATTAATGTGGATAATCAAGTTGAAAGAATATATACTTCACAAGAGGGTTCCTTTGACAATCATCCTGATTATTTTGACAGTTTTAGTGAAGGAAAAGGTGAGCCAAAGGTTATTTGTGGGAAACTTACTGTCAATAATAAACTTATTATAGCAAGTGATCCTTTTGTTGATTTTTTATACGAAAAAAGAGGTGAGTTAGGTGAAGCTAACTATATAAAACAATTATTTGAGTTAGAAAACAATCATGACTTCTGCGAATTAGTTGACAACTGGCGAAAAAATGAAGGGTTGCACAATGATGATAGTACACTTATATTAATAGAGTATGATGATAAAATATCATTAGATATCGTATATGATAAAGGTTTGCATTCATTAATTGAAGAAGAAAGAAATAATCTAGAAACTGAAAATTTAAATGGGGATATTAGTGTTAACAAACAGGAAGAAGATAGCAATAATACTCCTACAGTAGCTTTTGATGAAGTTACAAAAGCTGCTAATTCACTCAAAAGGACCATTGACAATTATTTAAAAAACCCTCCCCAAAAAGGGAGTAAGAATATTAATAGAATAAACGTCATAAAGGGACTAATTCGTGCTATTATTAATTTCCTAGATAAAAATGAAAAAAACACCTAGTTGTACCGACTATTGTGAGTCAATAGTTATCCCACAATGCATTAAGGCTCAAAGTCTAATTGGTGGTAATGTAGTGCGCAAGAACCAAAAAGTTGTCCGATATTCTGGAGGTTTTTGCATTGTATTCCCATATGAAGTCAATAATCATAAATATGCATTAAGATGTTGGCATGCAAATGTGGATGATTCAAAGGAACGTACACAACTAATCTCTGATGAATTAAAAAGAGTAAATTTACCATATTTTGTCACATTTGAGTATGTGGATGAAGGTATTATAGCTGCTAATAATACTCATCCGATTGTTATAATGGATTGGGTAGATGCAAAGCCACTAAAAGACTATATCAAACTTCATTTAATGGATGAGCTAGCCTTACGATCTCTTGCTGGTGAATTTCTTAAAATGACAAATTCACTACACTCGCATCAGATATCACATGGCGACTTACAACACGGAAATATACTAGTAAAAGATAATGGTGATATTGTTCTTGTGGATTATGATTCAATGTACGTACCAGCACTAGCTGGGAAATCTGACGATATCAAAGGACTAGTCGGATATCAACACCATGAGCGTTTTACACACAAAGAGTTGTCTCATAAAGCTGACTATTTTTCTGAATTAGTTATTTATACTAGTTTGCTGGCTTTGGCTAAGTATCCAAAATTATGGGATAATTTGAATATTGAGGACACAGAAACACTTCTTTTCTCTGACAATGATTTAAATTCAAAGGGAACAAGTACAATATTTGATTTTTTATCTAAAGATGATGAGTTATCCACTCTAGAACAATCTATGAAAAATGCATTGGCTTGTAATTCGATAGATGAGTTACTACCATTGAAAGATGCTATAGTATCAGCATCAGCAAAAGCACTAGATGACATACAAAGTAAATGGGCTAATAATGGATATAATAATACAGTTTTTGTTACAGACGAAGGGGTTGAATCAATCTCAAAGGGATGGCGCAATAATAAATCCAATAAAGCGGAAGAGACTATAAGCACTAAACAAATAGTAGATTCAATAAAAAATAAATGGTAGTATAATGCCACAGATTACAGAGATAAAAGAAAGTATATCAATACCTCAGCTTATAAAAGACGAATTTGTAAAGAAAGGGTTATTTAAGAAATTACCTAATGGACAATTTGTAACATATAGTGGCGGATTTACCTCAGTGTTCCCCTTTGTTGCTGATAATCAAGATTGGGGATTTAGATGCTGGCATGCCGAAATAGGCAATGTACGCGAACGCTTTTCTATATTATCCAAAGTTCTTAACAAACTTAATTTACCCTATTTTTGTGAATTTGTTTATGTAGATGAAGGTATTATTGTTAATGGTAAAACCTTTCCTACCACAAGAATGAGATGGGTAAATGGAGTACAGCTAAATGACTATATTTTAGAACATAAGAACAATGGTGAAAAACTCAAAAAGCTAGCTGATAGTTTTCTAAAAATGTGTATCGATATGCACTCGTCTAAGATTGCACATGGCGATTTGCAACACGGCAATATACTTGTAAATGAAGATGGACGATTATTCCTTGTAGATTATGACTCAATGTATTGTGAGGAAATGCAGAATGTTCCAGATATTATTGCTGGTAAAGAGGATTATCAACACCCAAAAAGAAAGAATAATAACTACGCATCAATAAAATTAGACTATTTTTCTGAATTAATAATCTACCTATCTATAATAGCTATATGGCATAAACCGCAACTTATTGAACATTTTGACATTAGCGATTCGTTGTTATTTAAAGCTGCAGACTTTGTAAATATAGAGCAATCTAAAATATATAAAGAGTTAGATGCACTTGGAAATGATTTCAAACTATATCTTATAATACTGAAAGAATATTTGTCAATAAATAATATTAACACTCTAGAGTCATTCGATTTAGTTATAGATAGATTATCTCGTAAACCTGTTATCAATTCTTTTGACTGTAGACAAGGAGATACGATTTACAAGGGTGACTGTATTTCACTTCATTGGGATATTGAATATTATACAGAACTCTATATCAATGATAAAAAGATTGATAAGAATAATTATAGTACGAGTTTATCTTCGACATCGACCTTTACAATAACAGCGATTAATGGACTAAAACAAACAAAAAAAAATATTGAAATAAAAGTCATATCTAAACCAACAATCTCTTTTAAGTCTAGCCAGCGAAAGATTAAGCCGAATAGTGACGCAATATTATCATGGAATATCAAAAATGCTAATTCAGCCGTTTTAAAGTATAATGGCGAGTCTGAAAAAATATGTTTGTTAGATTCAAAAATTATTTCACCTCTCTGTTCTATTCAATACCAACTTGAGGTAATAGGACTTGATGGAAAGAAGATATTTAATAAAGAATTAGTTATTGATGTCGTTCCAGAGGCTGTAATAGAATTTTATGCCGATAAAAGATTTACATTACCGAATGTCCCAATAGTTTTGAACTGGAATGTTCAAAATGCTAAATCTATTGAACTAGTAGGGGATTTCGCGGGAGCTGGAATAGTTAAAACTACTGGAAGTTTAATAGTTGAACTAACTAAGGACAGTCGAATAATATTAATGGTGAAAGATGAATTTGGTATTAAAGAAGCCTTCATTGATTTCTTTATGGTTCCATTACCCCAAATAACACAAATAGAGGTACCAATTCAACATATCAATATAAATATGAATATAATAAATAGCGTTCCTCAATATACGAAGAATATAGATATTCAACTGCCAGAAATAAATATACCTAAAGTTACTGTTGTAAACGAAAACTATTTGATAGAACCATTCTCAATTATTTCACTACAACCGCCAATTAATATAAAACATAAAATGAAACCTAAAGGCAAATGGTTTACAACCGTTATGAAGGCTGTGAAAAAATATATAATAAATGACTAAAATATTTAACATGAAAAATGATATCAAAACAGAAGACAAAGAGGATAAAGAGATAAAATGGGGTGGGTTATTAAATGAATTTCTTTGGACATGTGCTGGTGTAAATAAAAAAGTTATTCGCCAATGTCCAACTGAGTATGCAAAATATGCAGGTATAGGCGGTACTATTTTATTTACGGCTTTAATGGCCATGCTTTCTGGTGGTTATGCACTTTTTACAGTATTTAAACATCAATATGCTGCAATAATATTTGGTTTTTTTTGGGGTTTGCTAATCTTTAACCTTGACCGTTTAATAGTGAACACAATGTACTCTGATGGAAAAGTTACCATTAGTTTTAAAGAGTTTATGTGCGCTTTACCACGTATCATAATTGCGATATTTCTTGGTGTTTGTATATCTACACCTCTAGAACTTAAGATATTTGAGAGTGAAATAAACATAGCCATTGAAAGTCTTAAGGAAAATAAATTAGAAGAATACACAATGAAAGAAAGAGATTTGCGTGCAGAGCTAATTGATTTAAGAAATATAGAATCAGAAAAACCACTAGATTTATCTGGAGCTGGCACAATTGATACAAGAAGTAAGCAGGTATATATTGATTTACAAAATAGCAAGTCTAGCTTATTAAACGAAAATGAAAAAATGAATGAATTTGTTATTCAACGCAATAGAATAACACTTGCTACTGGTTTAGTATCAGACTCTACACAGTTTAATAGATTAACCAATGAAATATATCGTACTAGAAGAAGAATTAACCAATATAAATCTGAGATAAATAGATTCGAAGGAATACTCGCAGGAAATGATGAAGGGTATAGTAAAGCATTAGAGAGTGCTCAGCTAAAAAAGGATCGGGAAATAAGGCGAATTGATTCGTTAATTAATGAAAGCTCATTGAAAATAAATGAAGCATCGACTAATTATAAAACACTTTTAGGAAAAGAATTTGATGGCTTTCAGGCTAAAATGCTAGGCTTTGAAGAAATAAAAAAAAATGAATCCACAAGAATAGCTGCAATATTTATTATGTTACTATTTATAGTGATTGAGATAGCACCTGTCTTTTTTAAAATGATGATTGCTTCAGGATCTTATGATGATTTGCTTGTAGCAGAAAAGCATAAAGTTCAAGCATATTCGCAGAAGATTATTTCTCAGACTAACGATGATATAAATACTTCATTAGAATTATCTACAACAAAAAATCAAAATAAACTAAATGCTGAATTAATGGCAAATAATATATTATTAGAAAAGTTGGCAATAGCACAAGCTGAAATGATTGAAACTGCTATTGAAGAATGGAAAGAAGAGGAAATAAAAAAAATAAAATCAAATCCATCTAATTATATAAAGTCAAATATAAAATCATGACAAAATTAAAAATTCCTGGAGTTTCATTTTCTTTGAAAAGAGCCATTGGTATAACACAAGCTAAACAAAAAATAGCCAAAAAAACAGGTATTCCTACTACAAAGAGTGGAATGGAAAAGAAGATTGGTGGTATTATTCTAAAAGGATTATTTAAGTCCTAAAACAATATGCTAAGATTTTAAGTTGCTATATAAAGAAATGTAGTAAAATCATCTTTCACAATACCTAATTATCTGACGGGAGTGTAAGGGAGTGTAATTAAACGGGAGTGTAATTTAAACTCTGTCTGGTTTTTACATTTTATTTCGATTATCCTATATAAGATGATATAAATAAATTTATGAAAACACTCAAAACAGTATTGATACTAATAACCTTCTTCTTTTTCGCTTCATGGCTATACAAGTTATTAGCAATTCTATTTCTTGCAGTCGTATGGCGTGATAAAATTAAGCAGCTCCATAAATGGGTGTATCCATCAATAATAACAATACTACTGGTTGCTATTTTTATGGTGATACCACGTTTTCGCTATAATACTTCTGACCGTGTACGCCTCATTTATCAGGACAAAACAGGGAATGCTATCCACCCTCCAATAAGTCACTATATAGCAAATATGATTATTCCCGAAGAAGAAGCAATGAATGTTTGTATATATGGTGTACGATGTGCGGGCATGTTTCCATCCCTTGCCAATTGGTTGGTGCAAGATTTTCTCAAAGACGATAAGAAAGGTAATATTGCCAATTTTTATAGTCCTTTTGATGCACTAAACTGGAGTGGTAATTTCCCGATGTCGGGTGTTACTTCACAAGTCTTTTATCAGATGGGGTTAGGATCTACTCAATCAGTCTACCTCATCAAGCCTAAGAATTATAACCCTGAAAAGTCTTACCCTGTTGTGTTTTTTATGCATGGATTGATGGGAAACTGGAAGTTATATCAAGGTATATTTAAAGATTTGGATGATTGCATCGTTTTGAGTATTGGGACTAAAGATTGGTCGGGCATATACCAAAAATCTGATATTAATGCACTATTCACAAAGCAAATACCATTCTTGAAGAATATGGGTTTTAAAGTTGACGAAAATAATCTTCACCTTATCGGTTTATCAAACGGAGGTTCGGCTTCGAATGTGGCATACAATAGCTTCTCTAATAAGTTTAAGACCATCACTTTTATTTCGACAGGTATAAATCAAACCTATCCAGTGGAAAGTAAAATATTACTCATTGGTGGTGGAGGAGATCCTAGTTCTAGTTCATTAAAACCGGCTTATACAAAACTGAAAGAAAATGGCTCTAAGGCAGAACTGTATTGGCAAAATGATGAAACACATTATCTTCTTGTAAATAAGAAAGATGAAATTATATCGTTATTAAATTCAAACTATCAATAACTCTTTATTATGAAATTTATAAAAATACTCACTTGCATACTTAGTTGGTTAACAATCTCACCGCTATTTTACTATTTAGCCAAGAAGTGGGAATTCATGGGCAAGAAGCTAAGTGCTTTCTTTATGTTTATTTCTCCCTTATTTATCGTATTGTATATGGCTATTGGCCTATACGGATATTTCGCTTACGCATCTTATGAAAGAAAACACAAATTTACCAGAGTTTCTACAATAGAGCGAATAACTGAAACGAAATTCCCCAGCTTTAAAGTGATTGAGCATGATGAAGGAAAGGTTGCATTCATGGGAGATTTTACGAATTCTATGAAAATCAAATTTAATAAGGATTTATCGCCACAGTTTATTCAAGAATTAGATAGTTTGTCATCTATTAAAGGGTCTGATTGGAGCAAGAGTAATGATGGGTATAGGTTCAGCAAAATGTGGGGAAATGAGATGCCTGCACCTAAGGGAGAAAGCGATGATGAGGATTGGTTTCTATCGATATACATTGTGAAAGGCCAGCGAGAAGCTACCATAGAGTATGGGATGTGGTAATTTTAATAAAGCAATAAATAGAACTATAAATTATGGGACCTTTGTTTAAATGGTTAGCTGGCATACTCGAAGCCATGGGAGCTCCTTTAACTAAACAATAACACTTATAACACGATGAAACGACTTATTTTACTTTTTGTACTACTTATTCTCACAGCTCTAAGTGTAATATATTTCAAGAAAGATATCTACTACATGCCCTTATTCGCAAAACACGGTGAGGTTATCGATCAACTAGATGGTGTTAACATCTACTTTAACGTAAGCATTCGGTAAACTCCGTACTGTATATATAATAAAAACCTTGAGATAAAACTGTTAGGTTCAATCTCAAGGTTTTCTATTATTTCACTGATTTCAATGATTTGACAGATGTCACGGTTTTCGATGTTCTCATGGATTTCAGAGTACTCCTGCACTTCTGAGCCTATCTGGCAACAAGTCCGCTATATCCATCGTATAATCAGTATCGTAATCATGGACGTGTTCTAGAAAGTAAATCATCCAGCTACGGAAGTCAA
>CAMTOV010000100.1 GCA_947074235.1 uncultured Bacteroides sp.
CCAATTGGCAAAATTAGTCCCAGCCGGATTGTAAACCACTTGCTCGGTAGACCAATCGGCATATCTAGAACCACTAGCCACTACGCTACCCCCTTTGAAGAAAACCATACGGGCACCAAAATCTTTATCACTCTCGGCAGTTAGCGTAAGCTTACCATCTGAACCAATTGCTATAATGCCCTCGAAAGCCGGCATTGCATCGCGAAAGGTGATAGTGGCCGTGTAGCGTGTATTGGCCACCAAAGAATTAGTGATATCAGTCAACATGATGGAGCGTCCCTTCAAGTCTCTTCCCCACACGCTACCATCAGTAAACGTCAAGGTAATATCCGTAGCATCTGTGCCGGGTAAGAAGTATTCGTATTCGCTCTCTACTTGAAGTACATTGTTGGCAATGTCAATTTCTATATTACCCAATGGTGAAGACTCAACAAGAGTACTAGAAAGAGCAGGAAGTGCCCAATGATGTATAGCTGGTTTTTCTGTTGTAGGTTTTTCTGTAGCAATAACAGCCTTCACCCCATCAAAACCACCCGATGAGTTGAGACAAAAACGAATACCACTCTCTTTGTGACGCATAGTAAAGGTCAACTCCACATCTTCCCCTTTGATTTCTCCTCGCACCTTATCACTTATTAAAGCTACACGCTCTTTGGCTTGTCCGCGCTGCACTATAGCTATATCATTGTTGGGGGTAATATCCACATTAGATACACATATAAAATCGTAAGTACCATCGTGAAATTTAAAATCATCGACAGGGACAAACGTGCTACCACTTACCATGCCCACATTGGAGCCTGCAAAGCGACCGTCGGTATAGTATCCCAAAATGGTATATCTACCATCAGTTAGCCCCGAGCGGGTAATAGGTTGCGCTGCATCTGCAAAGTCTTCTTGCAGAGTGACATCCATAAAGATACCATCTCCCAAATCGTACGTTTCTTGATGTATTGAGCCTGTAGCAGCTGCGCGAGTCACTGCACCAAAGCTTTCTTGCTGAATGGTGATGCGCATACCACTACCATATGATGTTGTCTTTTCATCGTCGGAGCAGCTAGATAGCATGCCAAGCACAATCAAAACAGACAAGCTCATCTGCAATATAGTTAGTAAATATCTATTTTTCATTAAAAAATTCTTTTGCTTAGTTTGTTTTTACATATCAATATCATAGTTGCCACCAAAGCCACTATCATCCCAGCTCTCCTCTTTGCTGCCGCTAGAGGATACATTTACCTTTGCCTTGCCTGAAGAGGCAATCACCTGTTCAAGTTGCACCACACTCACTTTGATGGTGGGCGATTCGTACTGACGATCATTCGCCAATAATTCATTTATTATAATCTTCATTTTCTTTTAAATATTTAGTGCACCAGCGTGAAAAAAGATGCATTACAAACCAAGAGATATATATAATGCAGCTAAGCATTTAATATATCAGTGTATTAAGCAATGACACGCATCAGCATTTGCCATCGTTTTTCTAAGAGGAAATATAAGGGTAACGTAGATATAAATATAAATCTGTCTAGCTTTTCTATCCTAACATATAGTAAGTAATAAGTATACGTTTTAAGAGTATACAATCTAGTTTTGAACTACAAAAATAAACAATTAGAAGGTAGAGTACTAGCGCTTTAAACATCTTTAAGGACAAACAACTTGCTGAATATACAAAGAAATAAATATTAACAGCAAAATGTAAAAAAACAATAAGCCCATAGGTGTTTAAACACCTATGGGCTTATTGTTTTGAGTTATAAATATACTATTTATATTAAGATTCTACCTCGGCAGCATCCTTGTTTAAATCTTGTTTTATCAACATTTCACTCTCTTTCCTTTTGCGCCTTTTTATTAGTTTATTTAGCAAAATATGCATGATAAACCACACAAATAAATCGCAAATCAATACAACATGCACATCGGTAGATTCGCGTAAACCTACATTCATTAGCACATAAAGCACAGTAACGCCAAAAAGAAACACAATCACTTGAGTACCATTCATACCGGCACGCAAACATTTGTGATGAATGTGATTTTTGTCGGGTTTAAAGGGCGGCTTCCCACTCTTAATGCGCACAAAAACAACTCTCAGCACATCTAGCAAGGGAATTAATAGAGTAGCCACCGCAATATAATGATAATGAAGCTGCAATGGGTTAAAATAATGGGTAGCAGTACAAAGGTTCAACAACAAGAAAGTCATGAGATATCCCAAGGTCAAACTCCCTGTATCGCCCATAAATAGTTTACGCCTATTGCCATCAGAGTGATGAACATTCATGTAAAAGAAAGGCATTAAGCACCCCAATATAGCGAATGAAAGAATGGCATAAATCCACATGCCTGATATAGTAAAGAGGGTGCCCATCACGGCTACTGAAATCATAGAGAGGCCAGAAGCCAAACCGTCTATACCATCTATCAGGTTAAAAGAATTGGTGATGTAAACGGAAATCAACACAGTAAACGGAGCACCTATAAAAAATGGTATTCGCTCAATACCAAACATCCCATACAAACCATCTACATACAACCCCGAGAGAGGAAAAAGAGAACTGGCTAAGATTTGTATTAAGAATTTTGTTTTGTAGCCAACACCCATTAGGTCGTCTTTTAAACCTACAAGGTATAAAAGCATCAAACCAATGCCAAGCGCACTAAATCGCATATAGGCATCCATTCCTACCGAATCGAAGGCATTGTTATTGAGAGCATACAAGGCAAATAGGGCCGATAAAACGGATATGTAAATAACTGGCATAAAAGCTACACCACCTAAGCGTGGAACTGCTCCATTGTGTATTTTGCGTTTATCGGGAAGATCGTACAATTGCTTTTTGTGAGAAACCAATAATATCTGTGGCAAAACCAGCCACGACATTAACAAGGCTCCAAGCAAGGTAAGTATAACATATATATACATAATAGATAGATTAATTGATAAATGAGTTCCTATTATACTATGCTTCTAAAAGCAAATGAGCTTCAGCTAGCATAGCAATAAACTTATCGGCATCAACATCCGCCAAGTCGTTATCTATTTGATACTCTGCCTGCAACAAAGCAGATACTTCATCTTTGGCAAAGTCTTTTCCTTTTAGTGCATCAAATAGGTAAGCGGCAGTAGCATTTAGAGTAATAACAGATGCCATATCTACCTGACCACTATTAAGCTCTAATAGCATATACTTGCTTCCTACTTTTCGCACCATCAAATCTTCTTTAATTCTCATAATAACAGTTTGATATGTTTATGTTAAAGTGACAATTCTATAGATTATATCTAAAACCTATGGTTTTACAAATTCACTCTTTATAGTGCGAGACAAACCTTCTTCTAATTTAAAGGGAGGCACAAATCCACTATTAAGCACCTTGGTAGAGTCGAATTGCGTAGTAGCACAAAACTTCTTAACGCGCACAGAGCTAATGGTTAGTTTTTTTCGGGTGACAGCAGCCAGCAAATCAAAACCGTATGCGCCACACATGCCTAGCCAATAAGGAAAACGAATAGCAGGCAGTTTTCTGTCCAAGGCCAATTCTACTTTGTCTACCAAGTCGTTCATACTTAAATCTGGCTTATCGGTATAGTTGTAAACCTCATAGCCAGGCGCCTGCTTATTGAGAGCGAAAGCCAAAAATGCAACTATATTGCCTACATAGGCCATGGATTTGCAATTATTGCCCGAGCCTATCATCAAAAACTTACCGGAAGATATTTGTTTTAATAAATTGTATACATTGCCTCTATTGGCTTCGCCAAACACAACAGTGGGGCGAAGAATGGTAACATCAGCATCGGGTGTTCTGTCATACCACGACATAGCTACTTCTTCGGCTTGCCACTTGCTTTTGCCATAATCATTGAAAGGATCTATTGCCGATTGCTCTGAGGGGTTCACCTTATTTAATCCGTAAACGGCTACCGAACTGGTAAAGATGATTTTTTTAATGCCATTGGCATCCATGGCGGCAAGTGCACTTTTCATGCCACCTACATTCACGTCATAATAAAGCGACTTGGGTGTAACATTGTCTTTATGCTCTGCAGCCAACAACACCACTGCCGAAACTCCTTGAAGCAGTTCGGTAAGTTTAGGTGTATCTAACACATCGCAGATTTTTGTAATTGAAGGATAAGTAGCACTTTGCGCCTTATCAATATTAACAACCTCCAACTCGGGGCTTGTGCTTAACAAAGAAATAAGACGTGTACCAATAAATCCTGAACCGCCAATAATTGCAATTTTACGCATAATACTTATTGAAAAATTATAATAAACGCATTTAAACAAATGAGAATTAAAATCTTAATTTAATTTGTGCATACTATATCCTTATATTTCCTTATCTTTAAATAAGGAGTTTGGATATGTATTTAATAAAAAACTATTAAAAAGCCACTAGACATAAGATGATACAAAGATAATAGCTTTAATTAACACTTTATGCTTTTTAACAATATATTTTAATTTCTGAGCGCTCTAAAAGAGTTAAATGTGGCATTTTTATCATTGAACAACTAAATTTTAAGAGTTTGCACACTAAATATACTATTTATGCACAAAGAAATCAATGAAATGCAAATAAGTAAACAGTAAGTATATAGGGGTTAAAAAATCATACTTGCATTCAATCTTGTCAAGAGCAAAACGATAAAAGTTTAACAATATATAACAAAGCTAATAACCAAAATGTATTTCAACGATATTGTTCTGAGATTTTAAACAAAACACAGGGTAATTTTAAGCAAAACGCAGCGCAAAACTAAACAAAACACAGTGCGAAATGATTGATAACAAAGTGGGGAAAAACAAGGATACAAGTCATATGAGTGGGGTAGATAAAAAAATAAGGAGAAAACACCGGTTTTCTCCTTAAAGGATGTATCAATCGAAATCTAATTCATGATTGATGATGCAAATATAACTATTTATTTGTATAATAACAAATTGGCAAGAGGCCTAACAAGATAAAGTTAAAATTGAAATTATTAATATAATTAACTAAACAATAACTATATTTGTACCCAATAAATATAAACTTCTAAAAATACGAAAAGCTTTTTAGACAAATGTAATACAAAGGAGGCGCATACATTACTATTGCATAACAACCTGTTTAAAAGATATGCCACCTATTATATACGCACACAATAATCAAACTATAGTATCATGGGAAAAACGAAAACATATAACTATTGCGTAGCTGATTTTTTGTTTAAAGTCTGCATCCCTAGTCAGCTTGATATCGATAAACTATTGCCATCGTTTACCTCTTTTAAATATGAAGGCAACAACGAAGATGAGACTTTGTTTGAGTTTACGGCATCTACAGCAGATTTACCCACCATGAAAGAAGATATTGTTGTTGACGAAGTGATAGACAACGACTTAGGGTATATTAAGCTTAAAGGAACCACGAATGATTATTGGGTGGAAATAAGTTTTATTGAAAAAGGCATAGTGCACTACATGCATACCGACAAACAATTTAAACAAGCAACTGCATCAATAAATTGGAACGATCCATATGCGGATGAAGTACTCAGTTCGCTACTGAGATTGGTATACTCTTTTGCAGTATTGTACAAAAATGCTATTTCCATACATGCATCGGTAGTGACTTGCCGCAACAAAGCCTACCTATTTATGGGTAAAAGTGGTACGGGAAAAAGTACTCACTCTGGCTTATGGTTGCAACATATCCCCCACACATCATTATTGAACGATGACAACCCAACGGTGCGCCTTATTAATGGAGAGACAATTATTTATGGAACACCATGGAGCGGCAAAACTCCTTGTTACAAGAATGAGTTTTATGAGGCGGGGGCCTTCGTGCGATTGAAACAAGCGAAAGAGAATATTTTTATCACACAAGAAGGTATTGATGCATTTATCGCTTTATTGCCGGGATGCTCGGCTATCTTGCAAGACAAAGAATTGCAAAACGAACTTTGCGAAACATTAATAAGCATAACCGATAAAACCAAAGTGGGCATTTTAAATTGCCTGCCCAACGAAGGAGCAGCCATCTTGTGCTTTAAAAATGTTATCGATAACGCTCAATAATATATATAAAACCCTCCATAATATACGCTATTTGTCAATACTATTCCTATTGCATACAACTAAATAGAATTAATCACATCTGCAACAATCTCATCACACAACTATCATAATTGAAAGTAATTAGCTATAAAACACCATGAATAGAGGCTAAAACAAATATAAGGGAAGACAAGAAACAACAACGAAAAGGAAGTAAAATTGTAAGAAATTAAAAATAATTCATTCCAAGACGCATTATTTCACATAATTAGTTTATATTTGCAAAATATTAACTAGACTATGTTAAGGTAAATAAACGATTGGATATTCTAACTAATTATCTCTAAAATGAAGGAACAAATGAAAAGACAGTACGAAGCCCCTCTAATTTCAATAACGAGGGTAGTGATAGAAGGGACGCTATGCGCATCTATCACCAATGATGAAGGAAAAAAAAGTGAAGTCAAAGCTACTCAACAAGAATATACTGAGTATAACATGTCGGGTATCAACAACTGGGATTAATTATGAAAAGAACTTACGTATTAATTCTAGCTCTAATGAGCACATTGTTTATTACTATAGGATGTAGTGATGACAATACATTGAAAACGACACCGGCCACGCCCGGTAAAGAAATTACGTTTGGAGCAAATGCCTCAATCGAGGACGGTAATGCCAAAACGAGAACTATTTATGGCGATAAAGGAACTGATTTTCAGGTGATAAACTGGGAGCCAAATGACCATATACGCATTGTTTGTGCACAAGCAGCACAAAACAAAGAGGCTGATTATAAGATTACAGAAATCACTGCAGGTTCTACTACCACCGGCAAAGATAAAGAGAGTAAGGGCGCTACGCTAACTAAAGTAAGCAATGGCTTGCAATGGGGCACTGGCGAACATACTTTTTATGCTGTATATCCTTCACCGGGGCATTTCACAGGAACAGAGGTGAATCAGCCACGCACGGAGATTACGAATAACTTAGTGAGTGGCGTATTGCCTACTACACAAACAGTGAAAGAGCTGAAATCTAATTATAATGGTTATAAGTATGTAGCGATGCCCAATATGGACAATGCATACATGGTGGCTCGAAATGTATACAACACTGAAACAAACGGTGGCGAAGGTGTGACTCTGCATTTCAAACCAATTGTAACGGCAATAGAGGTAGAGATAAAGGCTGGAACCATTCATCTTAATTCTACTGACAATGAGTTAAGATTAACCAGTGTATCTCTTAGTTCACTTTCAAAGAAAGATATTTGTGGATCATTCTCGGCCAACTTAACGGGGCTGAATACCGATGAAAAATTGATTAACGGAGTTACGGTAAACAATACCAATACCACTTCAGGTGATCATAATCGCGTAACGATTGATTTAAATGATAAAAACATTGTATTAAGCGAAGATGAAAGCTGTGTGGTAACTTTCTTTATCTTGCCTACTGCAGAGTTTGACGAAGCCAATACAGATTTGAAGTTGACTGTATTTTATACTTCAGAGGGGGTAGCTACTTCTAAAGTTTGTACTTTAGGGAAAGAGGTAAGAGCTCACAAAAAATATTTCTTTAGCAATCTGACGCTTCCTGATATTGCAACTAATAGTAATTCATCAAATTGGTTTGGTGCATTGGGCGATGATATCTATGTTTCTCAACTTTCTATTCCTGGTGCGGGCAATGCGGGGTCTTACAATTATACTGGTAGTAATCCTGAACTTTATAAAGAGCAGACGCTTTCACTGAAACAGCAATGGGATTTGGGCGTGAGATGTTTTGAACTATTAACAGATAGACAAAAGGCTTCGACTGGTAATCTACTTTCCAAAGTACTCACCTGTAATGATACTGGTGTAGGAATTACATATGAAACCGCTTTGAATACGCTCACAAATTTATTAAAGGCAGACCCTAAAGAAACTTTAATTATTATTTCAAGTTATCAGCCAAGTGCCGAAGGTAATACTAGGGATTGTGCTATATATATGTCTAATTTAAACAACACATTTTCTTCGGGGAGTTATAATGGAGTGCAACTCTACAAATGGGGTCCAGAAACTACCGTAAGTGAGATACGTGGAAAGATGTCTATTATCAGCCGCATTTCGCAAGAAGGAGAAGATGAGGTAGTTAAAGTTAATACAACAGCACCGACGTGGTTAACTTATATAAAAGGATGGGGATCGCTAAAAGATAAATGGAATAGACGATTTGGAGATGAATATTATCCAGGATATAAACAAAGCAAAGGTTTTGCATCGGGGCTTAAAAATGTAGAGGATCGATTGTGGAAAGAGGAGCATAGAGCTACCGGCCTTAACAGCTGGGAAACATCAATAGCAAATCCTAGTGGATATCCAACTTCTAGCCCAAATTTCTTATACGATGTAGATGGTGGCGGAAATGCATGGGTACAAGAGTGGATGCGTGTATCACCAGGTATAGATTATAAAGAAGTATCAACTTATAAATTAATAAGTACTTTAGGAAAGTTATATTTCCACTGGCCAGAAAGCTATACAGAAAAGAAAAGTAACATTATCAGCACATTTGTTAGTTCCAAAAATGAAACGGGCAATACGCTTTATATTAATTCATTATGTGGATATTTCATTTCTGATAGTGATAAAAATTCTTATTCTCCATTTGCAAACAATTTTGAAGCACAAAGATATACCTATTCAAATGGCGAAATAGGCGGAGGTGGTAAAGGTGGGGATTTTGCTTCCTACAACAATCGTATCAATAATGAGATTTATAGTTACGTGCTAGAGCAGGTAAACAACAATGATACAGGCCCCATGGGAATTGTAATGATGGACTATATAGGCAATGGAACAGGAGGTACAA
>CAMTOV010000101.1 GCA_947074235.1 uncultured Bacteroides sp.
TAGACGTGCAGAGAGATTGCGACGTGATTGAAGACATCCTTCGCATCTATGGCTATAACAATGTGGAAATTCCAACTACGCTAAAATCTAGCCTAACAACAAAAGGTGAAGAAGATAAATCTAACAAGTTGCAAAACTTAGTAGCAGAGCAATTGGTGGGTTGTGGTTTCAGTGAAATATTAAATAACTCGCTAACGGCTGCAGCTTATTATGAAGGACTTGAATCGTATCCTGCAAGCAACTTGGTGATGTTGATGAACCCTTTAAGCAACGACCTCAACTGTATGCGCGAGACTTTGCTGTTTGGTGGTCTTGAAAGCATCGCTTACAATGCCAATCGCAAGAATGCTGACTTGAAGTTCTTTGAATTCGGAAATTGCTACTACTATAATGCCGACAAGCGTAACCCGGAAAAGGTATTAGCTCCTTACTCGGAAGACTATCACTTGGGCATGTGGGTTACAGGAAAGCGTGTTTCAAACTCATGGGCACATGCCGATGAAGATAGTTCGGTATACGAATTGAAGGCATACGTTGAAGATATCTTCGTGCGTCTTGGATTGGACCTACGCAATCTTGTTATTGGCAACCTGACTGATGATATTTTCTCGGCAGCACTTACGGTAAACACTCGTGGTGGTAAGCGTTTGGCTGTGGTAGGTGTAGTATCTCGCAAGCAACTCAAGAAGTTCGACATTGACAATGAAGTATTCTTTGCCGATTTAAACTGGAAAGAGTTGATGAAAGCTATTCGTTCGGTGAAGGTGAGCTATAAAGAAATCTCTAAATTCCCAGCTGTGCGTCGCGACTTAGCCTTGCTTCTAGACAAAGCGGTGCAGTTTGGCGAAATAGAAAAGATAGCTTACGACACAGAAAAGAAACTCTTGAAAGCAGTTGAGCTATTTGATGTGTACGAAGGCAAGAACTTGGAGGCAGGTAAGAAGTCTTACGCGGTGAGCTTCATGCTTCAAGACGAAACTCAAACACTCAACGATAAGCAAATCGACAAAATCATGTCTAAACTTATCAAGAACTTAGAAGATAAACTGGGTGCTAAACTCAGATAACATATAATTTTAATATAAAAAGATATACCCATGGGAAGAGCGTTCGAATATAGAAAAGCGACCAAGATGAAAAGATGGGGCAATATGGCCCGTACATTTACTAGAATTGGTAAACAAATTGCCATCGCTGTAAAGGCTGGTGGTCCAGATCCTGAAAATAACCCGGCACTTCGTGCGGTAGTTGCTACTGCAAAGCGCGAAAATATGCCAAAAGATAACGTAGAACGCGCTATCAAAAATGCACTTGGCAAAGATCAAAAAGACTACAAAGAGATGAACTATGAGGGTTACGGCCCATTCGGTATCGCTGTATTTGTAGAAACTGCTACAGACAACACTACTCGTACAGTAGCTAACGTGCGTAGCATCTTCAATAAATTTGGTGGTTCGCTAGGTACATCAGGTAGTTTAGATTTCATCTTCAGCTGGAAGTCAATGTTTACCATCGCCAAAAAAGATGATTTGGATATGGACGAGTTGATTCTAGAACTTATCGACTACGGAGTAGAAGACGAGTTTGATGAAGATGACGAAGAAATCACAATCTACGGCGATCCAAAATCGTTTGCTCAAATTCAAAAACACCTCGAAGAGAGCGGTTTTGAAGTGAAAGCAGCCGAGTTTACTCGTATCCCTAATGATGAGAAAGAACTAAACGCTGAGCAACAAGCCACTATCGATAAGATGGTAGAGCGCCTTGAAGATGATGAAGACGTGCAAAACGTGTACACCAACGTAAAACCAACTCTCGAAGAAGAGTAATGGAGTTGGTATATAAAACAGAAGGCACTTGCAGCACCCACATCGAACTCACAGTAGAGGAGGGTGTAATTAAGGAAGTAGCCTTTTGGGGTGGTTGCAACGGCAATTTGCAAGGCATTTCACGCTTGGTGAAGGATATGAAAGTAGAAGACGCACTCACTCGTTTAGAGGGAATCCGCTGCGGAAGACGTTCTACATCGTGCCCCGACCAACTTAGCAAGGCATTGCGCCAGATATCACAGTAGATATCAGCAGATAATAAAATAAGAAAAGGGATTGACAAGTTAAATTGTCAATCCCTTTTGTCTTTTCATACTCTTTGCATTATTTGTACATATCAGGCGTAATGGTAAGACAGAGTTGTTTTTGTTGAGTTTTCTCAGACAAGTAAACATAAACTATGGTTACATTATTCTTTCGATATGTCTCCATCTCTCTGCTAGTTTTGATTTGCTCGGGGATGGTTTGCTTCAAGTAGTCATTTACTAAGCTTGAAGCTTCAGGTTTGTCAGCGGCTCCGGTTAAAGTGTAATAATAAATAAAAGAATTGTCCTGCTTTGAGTATCGAGTGCTATCAAGCGTAGTCACTTCATCAATAATCATCGGACACTGTCTGTTTACTTCTTTAGATGCAATTTCAAAAACCTCCGACTTCGGCTGCTGACAGGAGCCCAGCATGATTAACACCATGCAAGACAGCGGAAGAAGTTTTCTCATGTACTAAAACTTATTTAAGATGAATTATTCATCACAAATATATCTTAATTTGATTTAAATCGCAAATTTACCTACATCTAATTTGCAGTGTCTACTCAATTAATTTATGGCACTAGAGGGCTTATCCTTGAATTTAAATTGTATTTTTGTGAAAAACGTTAAACAAGTTTATCTAAGATATGAAGAATCTATTCAAAGATTTAAAGCGAAAAGACCACAAGCGATACTTGGGCGGATTGGATATATTTCGATACATCGGACCGGGATTGCTGGTTACTGTGGGGTTTATCGATCCCGGCAACTGGGCCACCAACTTTGCCGCTGGGTCTGAGTTTGGCTATGCGCTACTTTGGGTGGTCACTTTATCAACTATCATGCTTATCATTTTGCAGCACAATGTGGCGCACTTGGGCATCGTCACCGGGTTGTGCTTGGCCGAGGCTGCTACCAAATATACCCCCAAGTGGGTGTCGCGCCCCATACTAGGCACGGCAGTGCTGGCATCAATCTCTACATCGCTGGCCGAAATACTGGGTGGAGCCATCGCTTTAGAGATGCTTCTCAATATCCCCATAGCTTGGGGAGCGGTGCTAACCACTATTTTTGTACTGATAATGCTCTTCACTAACTCGTATAAGCGCATAGAAAAAGCTATAATCGCCTTCGTTTCCGTGATAGGTTTATCGTTTATCTACGAGCTTTTCTTGGTAGATATAGACTGGCCCATGGCTGCTAAGTGCTGGGTGGCACCTCACATACCCCGAGGCAGCATGCTGATTATAATGAGTGTGCTGGGGGCTGTAGTGATGCCCCACAACCTTTTCCTTCATTCGGAGGTTATTCAGAGTCACGAGTACAATAAACAAGACGATGCATCGATACGAAAAGTGCTGAAGTATGAGATGTTTGACACCATGTTCTCCATGATGGCGGGATGGGCCATAAACAGTGCCATGATACTGCTGGCAGCTGCTACTTTTTATCAAAATCACATACAAGTAGAGGAGCTGCAACAAGCCAAATCCTTGCTCGACCCCTTGCTGGGCAATAATGCAGGCGTAGTGTTTGCCTTGGCCTTGCTCATGGCGGGTGTGTCGTCTACCATCACCAGCGGCATGGCTGCGGGTACTATCTTTGCCGGTGTGTTTGGCGAGTCATACAATATTAAAGATAGTCACTCGCAAGTGGGGGTTCTTATCTCGCTTGGTGTGGCCCTGCTCTTGATTTTCTTCATTGGCGACCCCTTTAAAGGATTGATTATTTCGCAGATGGTGCTGAGTGTGCAATTGCCCTTCACGGTATTCTTGCAAGTAGCGCTCACCTCGTCGCCAAAGGTGATGGGCAGCTACGTAAACAGCCGATTCACCACTTGGTTGCTCTACATTATAGCCACCGTGGTTACTGTGCTCAACATTGCGCTATTATTCTCATACTAAATGTACTATGAGTGAGTTTATACCTGCATTGCGCCACAATCAGTTTGTCACTATCAAGCAAATGACTGTTGACCCGGAGATAATCAACTATCAGTTTTTTAAGTCGATATTGGGTGAAGCCTTAATAGCCTCCACGCCAATGGGAGTGTGCTTCTTGGCCTTTTGCCCCAATAAAGCGCATGCACTTGCCGAGCTTCGCAATATGTTTCCTGATGCGGAGCTGAAAATATGCAGCGATAAGCATCAAGAGGCAGCCAAGGCTTCGTTTCTTAAAGACGTAGAGCATCCGCCAATGGTGACACTCCACATCAAGTGCACTCCATTTCAATATCAAGTGTGGAATGCGCTACTAGGAAGCACCAAAGCTACTCATACTACTTATTCTGCTTTGGCCGGCATGCTAGGCAATGCGGGTGCAGTGCGAGCGGTAGGTAGTGCCGTTGGGCGCAATCCGGTGGCCTATC
This sequence comes from uncultured Bacteroides sp., assembly GCA_947074235.1. GTDB lineage: Bacteria > Bacteroidota > Bacteroidia > Bacteroidales > Bacteroidaceae > Bacteroides. The sequence goes on from CAMTOV010000101.1 coordinate 4,447, forward strand.
TCATCCCATGCCACAGAGTGCGCAGGGTAGATGGCCTAGGTGATTACCGTTGGGGGATAGAGATGAAGGCTGCCATCGTAGAGTGGGAGCGACAGGTGGTTACAGAATCGATACAGAAAGCCTTCGCGAATCGCCACCGTCTCTAAATTCGCACAGATAAATGCCTTGCCACGTGCCCAAGTTTAAGCGATGATCTTTGATGGGTATCGTTATAGAGCTGCCTAGCAAAGAGGCTTTGATGTGTGCGCTCATATCGTCAGGGCCCTCTAAGGTGTGCACAAAATAGGGAGCTGCATCGGGCACCAATCTATTAAAGAAACTCTGAAAATCCTTTCGCACATCGGGGTCGGCATTCTCGTTTATAGTGAGCGCCGCCGAGGTGTGTTTAATGAAAACAACCAGCAGTCCATGCTGGGGCAAGGGTGGCAGTTGCTGCGCAATGATACGAGTGATGAGGTGAAACCCGCGCGGATAGTGGGGTAGTTGCATGTCAAAAGTAGTGGCCATAGCATCAATTCATTTAGATTTTACCAATACACAAAGATACTTTTTTATACATTTGCGCCTACTAATTTCAAACAACAAAATGATGGAAAATAGAATAGAACATGCCCTTTCGCTCTTCAAGAGCGGATACAACTGCTCGCAAGCGGTGGTTGGTGCATTTGCCGATATGTATGGCTTTACTCCCGAGCAAGCCTTTCGCATGGCGGCCTCGTTTGGTGGCGGCATAGGGCGCATGCGCGAAACCTGTGGTGCTGCCTGCGGTTTGTTTATGCTGGCCGGACTAGAAACGGGGGCTACCGATGGTGCCGACCGTCAAGGAAAATCGGCCAACTACAAACTGGTGCAAGAGCTTGCCGAAGAGTTTCGCCTCCGAAACGGCTCTATCAACTGTGGCGAGTTGCTTGGATTGAAACCTGCCACCCCCATTTCGTCTACTGCCGAAGAGCGCACCAATGAGTATTACATCAAACGCCCTTGCGCCAAGATGGTAGAAGAGGCTGCTCGCATCTGGGTAGAATATCTTGAAAATCAGGCTGATAAATAATGCGTTGTAAAATGATTGAATTTTGACACAAAACTTAATTATTTTATGAGGTGAAATGATTGATTTATGAGCATTAAATGATTAAGTTTTAAAGCAAAGATGAATTAAACTACTAAAAAGTTGAAATATTTGCCCATTCGGAAATAGCCTAACCACGCATGTTTTGCTACTTTTTTTCAGAAATTATAATGTTTTTTCGCAAAAATGCATGTTATATAACATATAATTATTATATTTGTGGCATAATAGAATTACAATTTCCTATTTCGTAGGTATTTGTTTTATGTATGTCTAACTAAAAATTTGGAAAAAAATGTTGAAAGAGAAAGCTGGCGAAACCGCAGGAAAAATCTGGGGAGCACTAAATGAAACTGATGGCCTTACTGCTAAACAAATTAAAAAAGCTACTAAACTAGTTGACAAAGATTTGTTTTTAGGATTGGGTTGGTTGCTACGCGAAGACAAAATCGTTACTACAGAGGTAGAAGGTGAACTATTTGTTACGCTTGCATAAGCAGCTAGAAGAAATTATCAAATAAAGTGCGTTACTAAGAACAATTAGTGACGCACTTTTTGTTTTTATATATAGATGTAGGTCAAAGATTTAACAATTTGTAAGTTTGGCCGGCTAAAACCCATTTTTAGGTTACATAAAATAATATTATCTTTGTACGCTTGTTTTTTTGTAATAAGTAGCTTGTTTATGGGTGTTTTAATGCCACTAAACGGGCTAAAATTGAGAATCAACTGATAAGAATTTTTTGAATAGACTTAGTTTATAAAATGAAGAATATACGCAATTTTTGTATTATCGCTCACATCGACCATGGTAAATCTACACTAGCCGATCGCTTACTAGAGTTTACAAAGACCATCAACGTAACATCGGGACAGATGCTCGATGATATGGATCTTGAAAGAGAACGTGGTATCACCATCAAGAGTCACGCCATCCAAATGGAGTATATGTTTAATGGCGAGAAGTATGTTCTCAACCTCATCGATACTCCGGGGCACGTCGACTTTTCGTATGAAGTGTCGCGCTCAATTGCTGCTTGCGAGGGCGCATTGCTTATTGTTGATGCTTCGCAAGGGGTGCAAGCGCAAACCATCTCCAATCTATACATGGCTATAGAGCACGATTTGGAGATTGTGCCTATCATCAATAAATGCGACATGGCTAGCGCCAACCCCGAAGAGGTGGAAGATGAAATCATCGAACTGCTAGGCTGCAAGCGCGAAGAGATAATTCGTGCGTCGGGCAAAACCGGTATGGGGGTAGAAGAGATTCTTGCTGCTGTTATCGAACGCGTTCCTGCTCCAAAGGGCGATGATGATGCACCGCTACAAGCGTTGATTTTCGACTCAGTGTTCAACTCTTTTCGTGGTATTATTGCTTACTTTAAGATTGAAAATGGGGTGATTCGCTCGGGCGATAAGGTGAAATTCTTCAATACCGGCAAAGAGTATCAAGCCGATGAAATTGGGGTACTCAAGATGGATATGGTGCCACGCAAAGAGCTTCGCACAGGCGATGTAGGCTACATCATATCGGGCATCAAAACCTCGAAAGAGGTGAAGGTGGGTGATACAATTACTCACGTGGCCAACCCATGCAAGGAGGCTATTGATGGATTTGAAGAGGTGAAGCCAATGGTGTTTGCCGGTCTTTATCCTATTGATGCTGAAGATTTTGAAGATTTGCGTGCTTCGCTCGAAAAACTACAGTTGAATGATGCATCGTTGACTTTCCAACCAGAGTCTTCTTTGGCGCTGGGCTTCGGTTTTCGTTGCGGGTTCTTGGGATTGCTACACATGGAAATCATTCAAGAGCGCCTAGATCGTGAGTTTGATATGAACGTTATCACTACTGTGCCCAACGTATCTTACAATATTTACGACAAGCATGGCAACATGAAAGAGGTGCACAACCCTGGTGGTATGCCCGATCCAACACTAATCGACCACATCGAAGAGCCTTACATCAAAGCATCTGTCATTACTACTACCGATTATATTGGCCCTATCATGTCGCTCTGTCTAGGCAAGCGCGGAGAGCTGATTAAACAAGAATATATTTCAGGAAATCGTGTAGAGCTACACTACTATATGCCACTCGGAGAGATTGTAATCGACTTTTACGACCGCTTGAAGAGTATCTCGAAAGGGTATGCTTCGTTCGATTATCATCCTTGTGGATTCCGTACTTCAAAACTCATTAAGCTCGACATCCTGCTCAATGGTGAGTCGGTAGATGCACTTTCTACCCTTACACACGTAGACAATGCCTACGAAATGGGCCGTCGTATGTGCGAAAAGCTGAAAGAGCTTATCCCACGTCAGCAGTTCGACATTGCTATTCAGGCAGCTATCGGTTCAAAAATCATCTCTCGCGAAACAATTAAAGCACTTCGCAAGGACGTAACAGCTAAATGTTATGGTGGTGACGTGAGCCGTAAACGCAAACTTCTTGAAAAACAAAAGAAGGGAAAGAAAAAGATGAAGCAAATTGGTAGCGTGGAAGTGCCACAAAAAGCCTTCTTGGCCGTATTGAAATTAGATTAAGATTCTACTGTTATAAACTTTAAATAATTACGATGAAAAAAGTATTGCTATTTTCGGTGTTCCTCATAGCCGGGTTGGTTGTTTCGCAAGTTATCCCTGCAGAAGGAACAGTTAAGACTATCTCAAACACACTTCTCTACATTTGTCTTGGTTTTATCATGATTAACGTAGGGCGCGAATTTGAATTGGACAAAAAGCGTTGGAAGAGTTATGCCGCCGACTATTTCATAGCTATGGCTACTGCTGCCTTGCCATGGATTTTAATAGCACTATACTTTGTTTTCATTTTACTACCACCCGAATATTGGAACAGCTGGGAAGCCTGGAAAGAAAACCTATTGCTGAGCCGATTTGCAGCACCTACCTCTGCAGGTATTCTATTTACAATGCTTGCAGCACTAGGGCTAAAATCGAGTTGGATGTATAAAAAGATACAAGTTTTAGCAATTTTTGATGACTTAGATACTATTCTTTTAATGATTCCGTTACAGATAATGATGATTGGTTTGCGTTGGCAACTGATTGTTATTATAATGGTGGTGTTTATCCTACTTACTGTGGGATGGAAGTATTTGAGTAAGTTCACTTTCCGTCAAGACTGGAAAGCAGTGTTGCTTTATTCAGCCATTATATTCGTCATCTGTCAAGGTGTTTACATGCTGACGAAAACCTTTTATGGTGATGAGGGAAGCATTCATATCGAAGTGCTACTGCCAGCCTTTGTGCTTGGTATGGTAATGAAACATGAATCTAGCCACTCGCCAATAGAAGAAAAAGTATCTACCGGCATATCATTCTTGTTTATGTTTTTGGTAGGTATGGCAATGCCACACTTTATAGGTGTGAACTTTGC
>CAMTOV010000102.1 GCA_947074235.1 uncultured Bacteroides sp.
GGCAGGAATAGTTGTATTACAACCTCAAAAAGGAATAAATCTTGTTCGTAAAACGTTATCGGATGGAAGTGTAGTAACAGAAAAGATTATTAAATGACTATGCAGTTGATATTCTAATTCTAACAATTTAGTTGGAATACTATTTATTGCAATAAAAAACCTGAGAATGATTAATACTATTTCATTCTCAGGTTTTATTTATTTGAAAGAGCAGTAATTGCTTACATTATCACTCTAAAATATTTTACGATAGGAGTGACAATAGGGCAGCGTGCCTTTGTGGTCGTAGTACTGCTGATGATAATCTTCTGCCTTCCAAAAATGGTTCACGGGTTTGAGCTTGGTTGCTACTTCATAACCCATTGTTTGCAAGGTTTTGATGTTTTCTTCGGCAATCTTCTTCTCTTGCGGAGTGTTATAGAAGATAGCTGATAGATATTGTGGCCCAAGATCGGGGCCTTGCCCGTCGGTTTGAGTAAAGTCGTGTGTTTCGAAGAAGAATTTCACTAGTTCGTCATACGATATCACTTGTGGATTATACACGATCTCCACTGTCTCTAGATGGCCAGTGTTTTTACCACACACTTGTTCGTAGGTCGGGTTGTCTACATATCCACCCATATATCCTACGGAGGTTTCTTCCACACCCTTTAGTTTACTGAAATAATACTCTGTTCCCCAAAAGCAGCCCGAAGCGAAATAAGCTTTCTCTACAGGTGGAACTATTTTGATGGTTTCTTTCAAAGGCTCATCCGCGGGTACAAATACCATAGAAATGGAATTGACACAATGCCGAGTTTGTTTATCAGTAAACCCCTCACCAATAAATACATGTCCTAAATGGCCCCTGCAGTTGGCACAAATTATCTCTGTACGTCTGCCATCCGCATCGGACAGCCTGATAACAGCATTCGCTATCTCATCATCGAAACTAGGCCAACCACATCTTGAGTTGAACTTGTCTTCTGAACGATAAAGAGGCGCATTACACTGTCTGCATACATACGTTCCTTTAGCTTTATTTTCGGTATACTCTCCTATAAAGGGAGCCTCCGTTCCTTTTCTTAGTATGACTCTCTCTTCAGCGTCAGTCAATGGATTGTACTTCATAACATTCTCCTTTCCGGTTTGTCCGCAGGCATCACAACAGATCCATACGAGCAACACCCACATATATTTTACGGTAATATCCTGAAACCTCATACAAGTATAACCCTTTAAACGATGTTTTGATTTATGGAATGGCCAATTTTTTTTCATAATCAGTACGAAAGGCTTATCAAGAAATCTTGTATCTTTGATTTTTTAATATCGAAATAATTAAATTAACCCTAATATACGTTTTATCCATGAAAAAACTTCTTTCTCTTCCTTCTAATTTGGTGGATTATTTTCATCTGTTAGAACATGTCGATTATAAAGAGTGGTTTTGTACTTCCGATCCAATCAATGCTAAATTGGGATCGGGTGGTGGTACGGCTTGGTTACTAAAAGCATGTCAGACAGCTGATGCGCCAAACGATAGTTTTGATAATTGGTTGAGCGAAGAGAAGCGAATATTGCTTCATGCAGGCGGCCAAAGCAGGCGCTTGCCTAGTTACGCACCATCGGGCAAGATACTTACTCCAATACCGGTGTTTAGCTGGGAGCGTGGGCAGCGTCTTGGGCAAAATCTACTCTCATTGCAACTGCCTCTTTATGAAAAGATGATGGCTAAAGCTCCGCAGGGTATGAATACGCTGATTGCCAGTGGCGATGTGTATATACGTTGCGAAAAACCACTGCAAGACATTCCTCAGGCCGATGTGGTGTGCTATGGCTTATGGGTAAACCCGGCACTTGCCACGCATCACGGTGTGTTTGTCTCAGATCGCAAATCGCCTGAGGTACTCGACTTCATGTTGCAAAAACCTACGATTGAAAAGTTGGAATCGCTTGCCAAAACACATCTTTTCTTGATGGATGTAGGTATATGGATATTGAGCGACAAAGCTGTGGAGGTGTTAATGAAACGTTCGCTCAACCCAACTACGGGTGAGGTGGGATATTATGACTTATATTCTGATTATGGTTTGTCGCTAGGCAATCACCCAATTATTGAGGATGCTGAAGTAAATGAATTGTCGGTGGCTATATTGCCATTACCCGGCGGTGAATTTTATCATTATGGCACAAGTAGCGAGTTGATAACCTCTACGCTGGCTGTGCAACAGAAAGTGCGTGACCAACGTATAATTATGCACAAGAAGGTAAAACCGAGTCCGGCTATCTTTGTGCAAAATGCGCATACAGAGATTTGTTTCTGTGAAAAGAATGAATATATCTGGATAGAAAATAGCTATATAAATAAGCGTTGGCAGATTGATGCTAATCATATTATCACGGGTGTGCCCGAAAATGAATGGTGCATAGCCTTGGAGAAAGGCAATTGTGTAGATGTGGTTCCGATAGGAGATAAAGCTTTTGTGGCTCGCCCCTACGGATTAGATGATGTGTTCAAAGGAGCGCTTACTGAGACTTCTACTTTGTATATGGGCATTCCGTTTGAGCTGTGGATGAGCCAAAGAGGTATTACTCTGAATGATATTGAAGGGCGTACGGATGACTTGCAGGCTGCGGCAATCTTCCCTATTACAGATTCTATAGATGAGTTGGGCTTGTTGATAAATTGGATGACCAACGAACCTAATGTGTATGAGGGGCGAGAGCTGTGGTTGAAACTACCGAAGCTGTCTGCCGATGAAATTTCGGCTAAGGCTAACTTATTTCGTTTGTACAAGCAACGTGAGGATTTTCGTCGTGAAAACTGGGTAGCGCTATCTCGCAATTATGAGAAGAGTGTTTTCTATCAACTCGATTTGGATGATGCTGCTCTTGAGTTTGCGAAACTTCGCCTAGAGATGCCGGAGGAACTAAGTTGTGATAATTCGTACCTGCTCCGCATGCACAATAAAATGTTTCGTTCACGCATGATGCTTTTTGAAGGCTTATCAGCGTATAGAGAGGAGGGAGAAAAAGCATTTCAATGGCTGCGAGAAGGTTTGCGCAATGAAGTGTGTACATTAAAAAGTACCCCTAAACTGAATGTTTATCCCGATCAGATTGTATGGGCACGTAGTCCGGTGCGCATTGATTTGGCAGGTGGTTGGACCGATACTCCACCTTACTCGCTCTATGCTGGTGGCAATGTGGTAAATGTGGCCATAGAACTCAATGGTCAGCCACCGCTACAGGTTTACATTAAGCCTTGTGAACAACCTCATATTGTGCTTCGCTCTATCGATATGGGTGCACGCGAAGAGATTACTACCTATGAGCAGTTGCAAGATTACATGAAGGTGGGTTCGCCATTCTCTATCCCTAAAGCGGCGCTGTCTTTAGCTGGATTCGCTCCGGAATTTGCTGCAAGGAGTTATGGATCGCTTTGTGAACAGCTTGAAGATTTTGGTTCTGGTATTGAAGTTACCTTGCTAGCAGCTATTCCTGCTGGTTCGGGTTTGGGTACTAGTTCTATCCTTGCATCAACCGTGCTGGGCGCTATCAACGATTTTTGTGGATTGGCTTGGGATAAGAACGATATTTGTCGCTATACTTTGGTTCTTGAACAATTGCTCACTACCGGTGGCGGTTGGCAAGATCAATACGGTGGTGTATTCTCCGGCATTAAACTATTGCAAACCGAACCTGGATTCAATCAAACTCCACAGGTGCGCTGGTTGCCCGAACAGCTCTTTACTCAGCCTGAGTATCGCGATTGTCATTTACTCTACTATACAGGAATCACTCGTGTGGCTAAAGGCATTTTAGAAGAGATTGTTCAATCTATGTTCCTCAACTCGCAGAAACACTTGTCGCTACTGGGCGAGATGAAAATGCATGCTCTTGATTTGAATGAAGCCATTCAGCGAGGTAACTTTCAAGAGTTTGGTCGCTTAGTTGGTAAGTCATGGGAGCAAAATAAGGCTTTGGATCGTGGAACGAATCCACCTCCTGTAGAAGAGATTATAGAGCGTATTAAAGACTATACATTAGGATACAAACTACCCGGAGCGGGTGGGGGAGGATATCTATATATGGTAGCCAAAGATCCACAGGCAGCCGTGATGATTCGTAAGATATTGACTGAATGTCCGCCTAACCCACGTGCCCGATTTGTAGATATGACTTTATCCGGCACAGGGTTGCAGATATCTCGCAGTTAATCCCGAACATGATTTGGTAATACTTCCGGTAAAATCATAGAAATCTCTACCAAACCGCTAACTTTCTCATTTTCTTTCCAAGCGGTTTGGTAGATCATTTTCTTTATTCCTTTCTTTTCTATTGTATAGCAGTTACTGCCACCCGTTGCAAGCAACTCTTTAATCTTCTCTTGCGATTGTGAGTTATGGCAATCAAATAAGTTCTTTCCTATCAAGTTGCCATACTTGGCGAACGTCTCACAAGCTTTATCGTTCATATATATAATTTCGCCTTGTATATTACATACTGTGACTGCACAGTTCATGCCTTTAGCCCAATCGGGTAGTTTATTTTCCATATTGTCTATATTTTATTTATTAGCAAAGGTATATATTATTGATAATAAAGAAGAAAATATTTTGGTTTGTCCAACAATTATTGATTCGGAGCTATTGATTGATAAAACTCGAGTAAGCTATGATGATAATGGAACTAGTGACGTGAAGCAAGTATGGGAAGGTGATAATCAATTTATCTTTATCATCTCTTTTAACTCACCGAACCTTCTCCCGAAAAGATAAAATCTTTATGCCAAATTAAACCTATCAAAGTAATTATTCCAGCTATTATAACATTTACAATAAATGGAAATAGAACATCTTCTTTTTGATGAAATATTGTATTGAAGAAATTTACGCCTATTGGAATTAATACAATGGCAATATAATTCATAGCCATCAGAAGTGCTAATGCCATGATGGCTTTCTTAGGGCGAGCCACCAATACGGTTTTGGCATACATAAGTGGTTGCACTATGCCATAGCCGAATCCTACAAGGAATGTACCTACTCCTATCAATATGATACTCTTGAAAAATACGATGAAAAGTAATCCGATGGCTATCAAGATAAAGCTGACAAAGATGATATAATTATTGAACCACTTTATTATATGTGTGATGAACATGCCGGGAAGCATTATGGCCAAAAACAAAATTGCTATTATAATACCTGAAACATCGCTGCTCATATTATAATCTTGTATCACAAAAGGTACGTTGAAAGAGACAAACAAACCTAGATAAGATGAGAAGAAATAGATGATCATTAACCCGAATAATAATTTCATATTCATTTGTTTATCGGGTTTGATTAGATTGGACGTGGCATTATTTACTTCTACCGTGGCATTATTTATTTTATCTGCATTGTTTATCATATATTTCGGGCGAAGAAAGTTGGCGAGTACAATGCCTACCGCGGGTAGCATATAAACCAAAAACGGCATGTGCCAGTTTATATTAGCCAACCAGCCTGTAAAAAATGTGGCAAATACCAATATTAGGTTTTGAATAGAAGAACTATATCCTAACTGCTTTGTACGATAATTACCTGAAAAGGCGTCAGCTATAAGACCTGTTGAAAGGGGAATAATCATACCTGCACCAATACCAAGGAGGCAACTGATAAGAATAAGTGCCATCATGCTTTTTGCAAAGAAATAGAGTATGCCGCTTGCCAAGAAAATAGACATGCCTGCTACAAGAATTACTATTTTGCCTTTACTCTCACAAATCTTACCTGATAGTAATACAAAGGGAATAATCAGTAAATTAGGCATTGCCGAAAGCATCTGTATCTCTTCATCCGATACATGTGAAAAGATCTTGTCTAAATCGCCTAAAATAGGGGTCACTGCTAAACCCGGCAGTGAAGTGATGGCCGAAATTGACCATATAGCCAATAAGGTTAATAAAGGTATAGTTCCTTGTCCGGTTTTAATCTTCATAGAGCATAATATTTCAAAAAAACATCACATATGCAATATATATGATGAATAACAAAAGAAATAGATAGTTGTTGATGCTTAAGCCATATTTAAAATATGTTTTACCGAGAAGCTCCTTGTAGTTGTTGAATAGTCTGTTTTTATTAATGGTAATGTTGCTATGCCGATAGGGTTGGATGAGGCTGCTTATTTTTATTTGTTTTTAGCTTTTGGTATGATGTAAAGATGATAACAGTCATGTATAAAAAAAGCGGAAACCCTTTCGGATTCCCGCTCTCTGTTATATTAGAATAAATATATTATTCTTTGATTTCAGCACCCCAGTTGCTCAAAGAAAGACGCTTGTAGCTATTGTAACGCCATTTAGCATTGTCTTCAGCAGCTTGGAATAGTTCCGCACATTCTGTTGGGTATTGTTTCATTACTGAAGCGTAACGAACTTCACCTTTCAAGAAGTTTTGGAATTCAGACCAGTTAGGCTCTTTGCTATCCAATTGGAATGGGTTCTTGCCTTCCGCTTCCAACGCTGGGTTGTAACGGTATAGGTGCCAGTAACCACATGCTACAGCCTTAGCTTGCTCTTCTTGAGCTTTGCCCATACCAGCCTTCAAACCGTGGCTAATACATGGTGAGTAAGCAATGATCAATGATGGTCCAGGATAAGCTTCAGCTTCACGGATTGCTTTCAATGTTTGAGCTTGATCAGCACCCATTGCGATTTGTGCTACATATACATAACCGTAAGTAGTAGCCATCAAACCAAGGTCTTTTTTACGGATACGCTTACCAGCAGCAGCAAACTTAGCGATTGCACCAACAGGAGTTGCTTTTGATGATTGACCACCTGTGTTAGAGTAAATCTCAGTATCAAGTACTAGGATGTTTACATCTTTACCAGAAGCAATCACGTGGTCAAGACCACCGTAACCGATATCGTAAGAAGCACCGTCACCACCAATAATCCATTGGCTACGTTTCACTAGGTATTGTTTCAAGTCAAAGATTTGTTTGCAGTGGTCACACTTGTCTTTGCAAGCTTCAACCATAGGAATAATCTTTTCAGCCAATTCCTTAGTTTTGTCTGCATCAAGCATGTTGTTGATCCATTCTGCAAATACTTCTTTGTATTCTGCTGGGCAGCATTCAGAAGCGATAGCTTCGTTCATTACCTTAACAAGACGCTCACGCATTTTCTCGTTAGCCAATTCCATACCCAAACCGAATTCACAGAAGTCTTCGAACAATGAGTTTGCCCAAGCTGGACCGTGACCATCTTCGTTTGTAGTATAAGGAGTAGCTGGTACAGAACCTGAGTAGATTGAAGAACAACCAGTAGCGTTAGCTACCATTTCACGTTCACCAAACAATTGAGTGATTAATTTTACGTATGGAGTTTCACCACAACCAGAACAAGCACCAGAGAACTCGAACAATGGAGTAGCAAACTGAGAATTCTTAACGTTAGCTTTAGTATCAACTAAGTTTTGTTTAGTCTTCACGTTGTCTACACACCAATCCCAGTTAGCTGCTTCAGCCAATTGACCTTCCAAGTGAACCATTTCAAGAGCACGGCCACCTTTCTTAGGATTACCTGGACATACGTCAACACAGTTACCGCAACCCAAACAGTCCATTACACCAACTTGCATGCGGAATGTCATACCGTCGAATGCTTTACCTACTGCTTTGATAGAAGTAAAGTTAGCACCAGCTTGTTCGTTAGCATCCAATACGAATGGACGGATACAAGCGTGAGGACAAACATAAGCACATTTGTTACATTGGATACAGTTATCAGCAATCCACTCTGGAACGAATGCAGCTACACCACGTTTTTCGTACTTAGCAGTACCTTGTTGCCATGTACCATCTTCGATGCCTTTGAATGCAGAAACTGGCAACAAGTCACCATCTTGAGCATTGATAGGACGAACTACTTCGTTGATGAATGCAGGATCGTTGTTTGCAGCTTTAGCTTCATCAGCCAAGTTAGCCCATGAAGGATCAACAGTCAATTGTTTGTATTCACCACCACGGTCAACCGCTGCGTAGTTTTTGTTAACTACATCTTCACCCTTCTTACCATAAGATTTTTGGATGAATTTCTTCATTTGTTCTACAGCTTGATCTACTGGAATAACGCCAGTGATACGGAAGAATGCAGATTGAAGAATAGTATTAGTACGGTTACCCAAACCAATTTCTTGAGCAATTTGAGTAGCGTTGATGTAGTAAACGCTGATATTTTTTTGTGCAAGATATTTCTTAACACGTACTGGCAAGTTATTAGCCAACTCTTCACCTTCCCAGATAGTGTTCAAAAGGAAAGTACCGTTTTCACGCAAACCACGAGTTACATCATACATTTGAAGGTATGCTTGTACGTGACATGCTACGAAGTTTGGTGTGTTTACCAAATATGTAGAACGGATAGGTTCGTCACCGAAACGAAGGTGAGAACAAGTGAAACCACCCGATTTCTTAGAGTCATAAGAGAAGTATGCTTGACAATATTTGTCAGTGTTGTCACCGATGATTTTTACCGAGTTTTTGTTAGCACCTACAGTACCGTCAGCACCCAAACCGAAGAATTTAGCTTCGAACATACCTTCACCGCCAAGAGCGATTTCTTCTTTCATAGGAAGAGAAGTGAATGTAACGTCGTCTACTATACCAACAGTGAATTGGTTTTTAGGCATTGGCAATGCCAAGTTTTCGAATACTGAAAGGATTTGAGCTGGAGTAGTATCTTTAGAACCTAAACCATAACGACCACCTACGATCACAGGAGCATTTTCCTTACCATAGAAACAGTCTTTAACGTCTAAGTACAATGGTTCGCCAGTTGCACCTGGTTCTTTTGTACGGTCAAGAACTG
>CAMTOV010000103.1 GCA_947074235.1 uncultured Bacteroides sp.
TTCATTGTAAAAGGGCCTATGAAATGGGCTTTGCTCGGAGCAACCATCTTCTCTATACTACTATCGTGGGGTAAGAATTTCATGCCACTTACCGATTTCTTTATCGACTACGTGCCCATGTACAATAAGTTCCGTGCCGTTTCGTCTATCCTAGTGATTGCTGAGTTCACTATCCCCCTATTGGCTATTCTTGCCTTAAAAGAGATATTTACTCGACCACAGGTATTAAAAGAAAATCAGCGTGGGGTGATTATAAGCTTTTTGTTAACAGGTGGTGTGGCAATGTTACTGGTAATAGCGCCTCAGATACTAGTGCCCAATTATGTTCCACAACAAGAGATGTATGCTTTGCAACAAGGCATCCCTGCCGACCAACTAATGCCAGTTATCCAGAACATTACAGCCATGCGTCAAAACATGGTGACTGCCGATGCATTGAAGAGCTTCTTAGTAATTGGATGTGGATTCGCCATATTGGCACTGTATATGCGAGGCAAGCTAAACATGAGTATTTCTATCGGAGCTATTGCGCTGCTTTGCTTGGTAGAGATGTGGGGTGTAAACAAACGCTACTTGCACGATGATATGTTTCAACCACGCAGCATGCAAATGCAAAAAGAATTCACTAAAACACCCACCGATGAGGCTATCTTGCAAGACAAGGATCCAGGATATCGGGTGCTAAACTTCGCCAGCAACACATTCAACGAAAACAACACGTCATACTATCATCGTAGCATTGGTGGATATCATGCAGCCAAACTGCGTCGTTATCAAGATATGATAGAACACTACATTGCTCCTCAGATGCAACAAGCCTACAGCGAAGTGGCAAACAATCAGGGTGATATGGATAGTGTAGATGCTGCTAAATTTCGTGTATTGAATATGTTGAATACGCGCTACTTCATCGTGCCTATCAATCAGCAGGGGCAAACCATTCCGGTGATGAATCCATACGCTTATGGCAACGCTTGGTTTGTAGACAATATAGAGTATGTGGCCAATGCCAATCAAGAAATTGATCGCACCGGACAAATTGATCCTTACTACACAGCCGTAGTTGACAATCGCTACAAATCAGCATTAAGAGATGTAACCACCTGCCAACAACCCCAAGGCGAAAGTACAATCGAGGTAAAATCTTATACACCAAACCATATTATATATGAGGTAAATGCTGCCAAAGATGGTGTAGTGGTATTCTCTGAAATATACTACCCCGACTGGGAAGCAACAATAGATGGCCAACAGGCTGAAGTGGCTTGTGCCGACTACATCCTTCGTGCCATGTATGTGCCAGCCGGTAAACATACAATTGAGATGAAATTCGACCCAAGAAGTATATACCTCACGGATACTATTGCCTATATTGGTTATATATTATTGCTACTAGGGGTTGTATATTATGGAGTGAGTTATTTCAGAAGAAAAAAGAAAGCTTAACATTCTGCTAATTACTAAAATGCCCGAATCATTAACCACGATTCGGGCATTTTTAGTATCTGATTATTGCAGCAATGACAGTGAATAGACTAACACTGTGAGGATTATCGTACGTGATACATATGCCATCGTAGATATTCTCATAGGCATATCAACTTAAAATAATCATTCTTTTAATACTTTACTTTTAAAATTTATTATACCTTTGTTAATTATTATTCTCTCATTAGGAATAAAAAGACAATACATTAACAAATTATAGACAAAATCAAGATGAAAAAAGTATTATTACTAGTAGCTGTAGCATTGTCTACTGCTTTTGGAACAATCAATGCCCAAGAGGTAAACCTTAGCAACGAAATGGTAAGCCAAAAATATGGCCAAGAAATCAAAGTTTTGGACTCTGAAATCAAAACTCTTAAAATCAAATTGAAAGCTGACAAAACAAATGTAGAACTTCAATCTGAAATGGCAGCAAAAAAGGCAGAATTGACTGAATTGAAGGGCAAAAAGAAAACTCTAGATACAGCTATCAAAACTCAAAAGAACTCGGAAGCTGCTGCTAGAAAGGCTGAAAAAGCGCTAGAAAAAGCTCAAAAGGCTCAAAAAGATGCTGAAGCTATCCGCGGAACTGCTGCTCAATAATATAACAACTACAAGAACAACTGTATAGTTGTTAGTTATCATAAACTACAAACCTTGGTGAAGAACTCTTTAAATCTATTGATAAGGAGTTTATTCACCAAGGTTTTTTTATTATTTAAAACATTGATATATTGCGCATAGTAGCAAAGGCTTGTCCGCTTGCTGGCAAGTGCTACTCAGCAAGGCAGTGCGCAATGAGTAACAAGGCAGTGGCTAAAAAGCAATAAGACACTGCGTAATACACCATAAGCCAGTGCCTAAAAAAGAGTGAATTAAAGCAAGCGACGGGTGAGGTATCGTACTGGATACCAAACAGAAAGAAAACCGACTATTACTACTGTTGCAAAAACAAGCACAATATCAGTCCAATGCACACTAACAGGATAAGCATCTACAATAAAGCTGTTGCCGCCACCCCCCAGCGTGATAATACCGAAGTGCTGCTGCACTAAGCAGAGGGCTAACCCCAGTACAATACCTACAACTGCACCAGAAAGAGTAATCATGCGTCCCTCAAAAAGGAAAATGCGGGATATAAGCTTATCGCTAGCGCCCAGATTGCGTAAGGTGAGCACATCATCTTTTTTGTCTATTATCAGCATAGATAGTGAGCCAATGACATTGAAGCAGGCTATTAGCAATATAAAGGTGAGAAAAAGATAGGATATCAGCTTTTCAATCTCCATGATGCGAAACACATCGGCTTGCTGTTCGTAGCGGTTTTTCACCACAAACTCGTCTCCCAGCAGGGTTTGCAATTTTGACTTGAAGCTATTGATATTTGTATTGGGTTGCAGCTTAAGCTCGATGGCCGATACCTCGGTGGTGTAATCGAGCAGGCGGCGTACATAATCGATAGAGGTGAGGATGTATTGTGAGTCGTATTTTTGCTGGTTTACCGCAAACACCACGCCGGGTGAGTAGAGGTAATCCATATTGAACGAAGCTGCGGGGTTGCTCATATTGACACGTCCGCTACGCTTGGGCATGTACACTTGCAGTGGGTAGACAAACTGGAGACCTGTGCCGAGCGTAGATACCAGTTCAACACCCATCACGCCATAATCCACCACTTCGTCGGCCAACATAAACTGACCTGCACCATATAGAATGCTGTCTATGGCAG
This sequence comes from uncultured Bacteroides sp., assembly GCA_947074235.1. GTDB lineage: Bacteria > Bacteroidota > Bacteroidia > Bacteroidales > Bacteroidaceae > Bacteroides. The sequence continues at coordinate 3,218 of CAMTOV010000103.1, forward strand.
TGAGTTGTTCAAAATTATCTTCTACACCCTTGAGGGTAGCCATCGTTTGGCGCTCTTTGTATTGCACCATGGCGTTTTCTTCGAGCACTTCAGTAAACACATCCACTTCGGCCATGCCTCGAATGGCAAGGATACGCTCATCTTGGCCATCAAACACTTTACCCTCGCGCACGGTGATTTTCAGTTCGGGGTCGAACGCCGTAAAAAGCGTAGCCACCATATCTTGAAAACCATTGAACACGGAGAGCGTGCACACCAAAGCCATGGTAGCAAGCGCCACCCCACACACCGATATGCCGGAGATGATGTTGATGGCGTTGTGCTTCTTCTTCGAAAACAGGTAACGCTTGGCTATGTAGAAGGGCAGATTCACTTAAGTAGCGAGTCTATCTTTTCGATATAATCAAGTGAGTCGTCTACAAAGAACTTCAATTCGGGGATGATGCGAAGTTGATGACGCACACGTGTACCCAGCTCATAGCGGATAGACTTCATGTTATCGTTTACATTCTTCACTATCTCTTCGCCTCTTTCAGAAGGGAATACGCTAAGATATACACGAGCAATGCTCAAGTCGGGGCTGATGCGCACAGCGCTTACCGAGATAAGTACACCGGGCATGCCTTTGGTTTGTAGCAAGAAGATTTCGCTTAATTCTTTTTGTAACAAGCGAGATATTTTACTTTGACGAGTTGTTTCCATACAGTTGTTTTTTGTTTTATTATCGTTATACCTAGTTGCTTATATTTTCATCATCACATTCTCTATATTATCATAAACAACAACAAGGCATACAAAGTTAAAAGAAATAGTTGGTTCAGTTAATAAATCACACCTATTTTTAGTTTCATTTATTGATTGGGAATAGGTGCAGAGGGATGAGAAAGAGCATGATAAGCCATTCTTCATCTACAGCAAGAGAAGTAAAGTATAGGGAGTTACTATTTTTTGCGTATAAGCGTCAAGCCATCGCGCAGGGGAAGTATCACTTTTTCTACACGATCATCGGCAGCTACCAGGTCGTTGAATGCCATGATGCCTCGTGTTTGATAGTCGTTGGCAGCAGGTGTCTCTACCACATGCCCATCCCACAGGGTATTGTCGGCTATAATAAACCCACCGGGGCGCAGGCAGCTTAGCACCATTTCGTAGCACTCAATATAGGTGCGCTTATCGCCATCAACAAATGCTAAATCGAACGTGATGCCCAACTGTGGAACCATCTTCATAGCATCGCCAATATAGAACTTAATCTTATCGGCAAAGGGAGAGTTCTCGAGCCATGGACGGGTAAAGTCTTCTTGTTCATCATTTATCTCAAAGGTGTGCAGCATACCACCTTCGGGCAATCCTTCGGCCAAGCAAAGAGCCGAGTAGCCACTATATGTACCTATCTCCAGTATCTGCATGGGGCGAATCATCTCTACAAACATCTTAAGCAAGCGCCCTTGCAAGTGCCCTGATGCCATGCGCGGACGAAGCAGTTTGACATGCGTATCACGATAAAGCGCCTTCAAGTAGTCGCTCTCGGCATCTATATGGTTTAATATGTACTGGTCGAGTGATTCTGATTCTTTCATAAACAAGAAGTGTTTGAGATAAAAAGAAAGAGGTAGAGGAGATTACAATTCATCTACTCTACCTCTTAATATGCTTTTATTATTTATATCCGATTAAAGATAGCGATTGCTGTTTGGCAATACAAAGTCTTCGGCATGTGTCAATACATCTTCAACCACATTGATTTCGAGGAATGAAGTTTGTGTACCTGCCTTACCACTACTTAGGTAACCTACCAAGTCGGTTGGTTGCAAGCGGCCTTCCTTCAACAAGCGGCGAAGACCAGAGAAGTAATACTCTTGTCCGTTTGCCAACTCAGGCATATAAATAGCTTCTACACCGTAAGAAAGAGCTAAGTGACGCATAGTCTTCTCTTTGTAGCAGATGGCCAATACAGGGAATTTGCCACGGAAAGCAGCCAAGTTGCGAGCTGTACGTCCGCTATAGCTATCGGTAATGATGGCACGAATCTTCAACTTAGAAGTAGCCTTCACTGCTTGTTTAGCCAAGAATGCAGTTACATCGTTGCTATTTTCATCCAATGGAATGCGAATATCGTTTTCACCAAGTTTGTCTTTCTCTGCTTGTGCAGCAATCTTAGCCATTGTCTTCACAGCTTCCACAGGATACTTACCATAAGCAGTTTCACCACTTAGCATCAACGCATCGGTGCGGTAATAGATAGCATTAGCAATATCAGTAACTTCGGCACGAGTAGGACGAGGATTGTTGATCATCGTATGAAGCATTTGAGTAGCTACGATAACCGGCTTTTTAGCCAAGATACATTTGCGAATCAACACACGTTGAATACCTGGGATGCGTTCTTGTGGAACTTCAATACCTAGGTCACCACGTGCTACCATCACGCCATCAGCCACTTCAAGAATTTCGTCGATGTTGTCAACGCCTTCTTGGTTTTCGATTTTAGCAATGATACGGATGTCGCTATTGTGAGCATCTAGAATCTCTTTAATATCAAGCACATCTTGTGCGTTGCGCACAAAAGAGTGAGCGATGAAATCAATATCTTTCTCAATTGCATAAAGGATATTGTTGCGGTCTTTCTCAGTAAGTGAAGGAAGATTGATGCGTACACCTGGCACATTCACACTTTTGCGGCTACCAAGAGTAGCTTCGTTTTGCACTTCACAAAGTAAGTAATCGGCAGTTTTCTCAATTACACGCACTTCAAGATCGCCATCATCAAACAACACTGTACCGTCTACGCTTAGGTCGTTTACAAAGTTGGAATAAGAAACAGCGATACATTCATGTGTAGTTTCAATATCTGGATTGCCTACAATCTTTACTTTCTCGCCAATTGAAAAAGGAATTGGTTCATCGTTGGCACAAATTGTAGTACGTACTTCAGGACCTTTAGTATCCATTAAAATAGCAATACGATTTGAAACTGTGCGCACATTAGCAATCAAAGTTTCAAAACCTTCACGAGTGGCATGAGCGGTGTTCATACGCACCACGTTCATTCCTGCATCATACAATTGTTTGATAAATTCGACTTCACAACGTCTGTCTGAAATGGAAGCTACAATTTTTGTTTGTTTCAACAACATAAATATTCTTTCTTTTAAAATGATTATCCTTTATTATTATAGTCAAGCAACGCCTCTACGGCAAGCTGATAAGATTTAAGCCCAAACCCACATATAACACCCTTACAAGCCGAAGCTATGAGTGAAACATGACGAAATGATTCGCGGCTATGAACATTAGAAATATGGGTTTCGACTACTGGAGCGGTAACAGCGCGAATTGCATCTTGTATAGCGATGGAAGTGTGCGTATAGGCACCTGCATTTAGTACAATACCATCGTAATCAAAACCGACTTGCTGAATGCAGTCGATTAGTTCGCCCTCTATATTAGATTGGAAATAGTGTAATTCGACATTTGGGAACATATTGCGCAAAGTAATTAAGTAGTCTTCAAAAGAAACACCACCATAAATAGAAGGTTCACGCTTGCCCAACAAATTAATATTCGGACCATTAATAATTTGTATCCTCATAACACAATCTTGTTTAAATTAATACCTTTGTCCTTAAACTAATCGCAATTTGCGCTGCAAAGTTAGCAAAAAGAAATGAATATAGAGAATAAAACAACTAAGAAGGAAGAGTTACATACTATTATTAAGAAGTATCAACAATATCTAAGGTTAGAAAAATCTTTATCTTCTAACACCTACGAGGCATATATGTGCGATCTCGACAAGCTACTTACATTCTTAATGATAGAGAAAATTGATCTATTAGATGTAACAATGGAAGACTTAGAAACCTTCCTGGCAGGATTACGCGACATCGGCATTCATCCTCGCTCTCAAGCACGCATTTTATCGGGTATTAAGTCTTTTTTCAATTTTCTCATTATGAGCAACCGCATTGAGATTGACCCCAGCGAGTTGATAGAAGGTCCGAAGATAGGGATAAAACTTCCCGAAGTGCTTGCCATATCTGAGATAGATGCCATAATTGCAGCAGTAGACTGCAGTAAAAATGAAGGACAACGTAATCGTGCTATTCTTGAAACATTATATAGCTGCGGCCTACGTGTTTCGGAACTTACCAACTTAAAACTTTCCGATTTATATCTTGATGAAGAGTTTATAAAGGTTACAGGCAAGGGAAGTAAGCAAAGATTGGTTCCTATATCTCCACGAGCCATCAAAGAGATAAAACTCTATATGATGGATAGAAATATGGGAAGAATTAAGCCTGAATATGAAGATTTTTTATTCTTAGCACGGTGGGGTAAAAACATTTCTCGCATTCAAGTGTTTCAATTAATAAAAGATTTAGCGAAAAAAGCTGGAGTTAACAAAAACATAAGTCCACATACTTTTCGTCATTCTTTTGCTACGCATCTACTAGAGGGTGGTGCCAATTTAAGAGTTATCCAATGTATGCTTGGTCATGAATCGGTAGTCACGACCGAGATTTACACACATATCGATAAAAGCATGCTTCGCAGTGAAATCATAGAACATCATCCTCGCAGCATCAAGAATCGATTAGAAAAAAGGAAGCAAACTTCTTAAAAGTTAAAAAATTAATTAATTAAATGTAGCAATATACTAAATAATTAATATATTTGCGTTACTTTTTGTTTATAAAAAATTACAAAAAGTCGTAGCTTGAAAATATTTCAATTACAAATGTTTAATTTATATTTAACAAAATGACTAAGAAACTGTATTTGCCATTATTAATGGCTGCATTGGTTGTTGTTTTTTCATCGTGCAACAAAAAGTTAGGCGAATTGTCGTCAGATTACTTTACGACAAGTCCGCAAGTATTGGAAGCAGTAGCTGGCCAAGTTCCTGTTACCATCAATGGTAAATTCCCTGAAAAGTACTTCAAAAAGAAAGCAGTTGTTGAAGTAACTCCTGTATTGAAATGGAATGGCGGTCAAGCCGTAGGTCAATCAGCTGAATTCCAAGGCGAAAAAGTAGAAGGTAACGATCAAACTATCAGCTACAAAACTGGTGGTAGCTTCACAATGAAGACTGTATTTGATTATGTTCCTGAAATGGCTCAATCAGAATTATATCTTGAGTTCAAAGCTAAAGTTGGTAAAAAGTCTGTAGCTATTCCTGCTGTAAAAATTGCAGATGGTGTTATCTCAACTTCAGAATTGGTAAGCGTAACTATCGGTAGCGCTAATCCTGCTGTTGGTGAAGATGCTTTCCAACGTATTGTAAAAGAACAATATGAACAAAGACTTATGTTCTTGATCAATCAATACAACATTCGTCCTGAAGAGATGAAAATTGCTAAAGAATTTGAAGCTGAAGCTGGTGTTGTAAATGAAACTTTCAACAAACAAATCACAAGCGTTGACGTTGACACATGGTCATCTCCAG
>CAMTOV010000104.1 GCA_947074235.1 uncultured Bacteroides sp.
TTCATTGTAATAATATTTTTTTCATTTACAATTTACAAATGTACAATGTACAATTCATAAAATACAAATGAGTTTTGACTCTTTCAGGACTCCGTTAAATTTATTGACTCTAATCTTAAAATGACGGTCTTAATATTTTAACTTGTACTACTTGTATTGTTTATCAAACTTTCAAAGAACGATTTCTTAAATGCTTTTCTTGTTTTAAAAGTGAAAGCGGATACAAAGATAAAGCATTTCATTGTTAACTTCCAAATTAAATCAGAAGTTTTTTTGAAAATATTTTCTCGTAACCATTTTCATTTTCAAGAAGTCAATTTCAGAACTTAGCTTCTCTTGCTAAGCGGATGCAAAAGTAGACGAATTACCCTCACACACCAAACATATTCTGTACTTTTTTCTTAGAAATATTGCAATTAACTTTTAAAGCATTGATATGCAAAGATGTAATCTTTATCTTTTATCATTAGTTAAGGAACGTATATTAAAAATCCCACCTTATAATATATATATAGGCAAAAACAAATTGCATTTTATAGTCTACTGATGAAATAAAACATACCACTTTGAGTAAATCTATATGCCTAAAAAGATAAAAACAGGTGGAATCAATTCAAAAGCAATACGCAAACCAAAATAAATACCACAAAAAAAGCTGCTCTTTTTGCAAAGAACAGCTCTAATTGTATAATATTTATTTTAATAATTCCAGTATTGATCCCATCCGGCAGCAGTATACCATTGTAATGTTTGATAATATGCATTCCATTTTGTATAAGAAGAGTAAGGAATATAACAACCGATGCCCGAATAAATATCCGGATCGATATTTACTATAACAAACTCATTAACATAATCACTGAACACAACAGCCCTATTGAGTTGTTCTTCCCAAGAAGAAGGGATATTATTATCAGACATCTCTTTCACAAAAGCCCTAACATCATAAGATGAATTTGCCAAGCTATATCTTGCAAAACCATAATTGCGTTGAAAACTTGATATTAAAGTAGAATTAAATTTGCTTAGATTATCATGATATTGATTTAAAATGTTGCGCATGGCAGAAGCCAAGGCATCCATTTCAACCGTTTTCACTACGGCAATTGTGGCCCATTTATACTCTGCGCTTCTATAATAATCAACATATTGGCGAGCTGCCGATATAGCATTCGCTTCATTATTATCAGTAGCCAATAGATACTTAACGATATCTTTATATGGAAACCCAGCAGCCATTACTTCAGCCGGAGATAAAATTAGATAATCGGCAGTGTGGCGTAATTCATAAGCCACTTCCACTTGCGACATTAAGCAAGCATCCATCAATATATAATCAAAATGAATACCAGAATCTAGTATTGCACCATTCAATTCGGGTATTTCAATTTTATATCCACCATCATCTCCCAGCGAGCGAGATTTGCTTGTATTGGCAGGCAACCAACCAGTAGCATGAGAACCAAATATCAACCCATAACTGTTTGCCTTACATAAATTCTTTACGTCATTGATTACCTTCGTTATAACTCCAGGAGAGCACGAATTTTGTTCCGGATATGTTTGAATCACCTCACGCGGACTCACATTTCCCTCCTTATCAACTTCATATTTAAATAAAGTCGGCGTAGGAAAGACACTTGCATATCTACTTCCTCCATCCCAATAAATAACAAATGTGCCTGGCGAAGTTGCATGTTTCAATCCCTCTTCAACAGAAGCAATATTTCTGTAAATATCTACGCCGATATTATTATCAGCTATCAGATACATAAGAACTGTGCGCTTAGCTACTTCGGGTTCTTTATCCTCTGGTTTTTCGCGACAGCTCGAAACAAAGATTACGATAAAACAAGCAACAAGTATCGAAGAAACTTTATTCATGCAGTAATTTTTAATTGACTATTCCAACTCCGGTTTAGTAAAACGAAACTTATCTTCAGGAAGTAACTCTACCGATACAGCCGAATTCTTTTTATACTTAGCCAAAAGCTTAGCATATTCTTTATCTATTTTCTTTTTATTTTCAGAGAAATAAATCATGCAAGTACGATTAGGCTGACTCATATTATATTCCAAGTAGTTTTTGAGCTGATAGCTATACAGCTCACGATTGGGAAGAAAACCATCTTTGTCAAGAAAGACACTATCTAGCATTTGTATATTGGTGTAATAGATTACCGTATCGGTAAATGAAGCAGAAACTCCAAATGCATAAACAGGCTTAGTACCTGCTTTCTTTTTAAGCGAAAAAGCCGAGCACATAGTAAAAACAAGCGCCACAGCGAATAGTATTTTAACGTATTTCATATCTTGTATAAATTTATATGGAGGCAAAGTTAACAAAAAACCGACCCTATCCTATAGGACAGAGTCGGTTTTTTATTTCATTTTTTGTCGAAAACTAACATTATCGTCTTATCCCAAGTACGATTTGAGCAATTTGCTACGATTACTTTGTCTTAATCTTCTGATTGCTTTTTCTTTAATCTGACGAACGCGCTCACGTGTGAGTCCAAACTTATCGCCGATTTCTTCTAATGTCATTTCTTGTTGGCCGATACCGAAAAACATCTGTATGATTTCTTTTTCCCTATCGGTTAACGTAGAAAGTGCTCTGTCAATTTCCCTCGCAAGAGACTCGTTCACTAAAGAGCGGTCAGCCATTGGCGAATCATCGTTCACCAATACATCGAGCAAGCTGTTGTCTTCGCCTTCCACAAATGGAGCATCCACCGAAATATGTCTACCAGACACTTTCAATGTATCCGAAATTTTATCAACCGGAATTTCTAATTCATCGGCCAATTCTTCGGGTGAAGGACGACGTTCATTTTCTTGCTCAAACTTAGAGAAGGCTTTGCTAATTTTGTTTAGCGAACCTACTTGATTGAGAGGAAGACGAACAATACGCGACTGTTCTGCTAATGCTTGCAGAATAGATTGGCGAATCCACCATACGGCATAACTGATAAACTTGAAACCACGTGTTTCGTCAAACTTCTCTGCTGCTTTGATCAATCCTAAATTACCTTCATTGATAAGGTCGGGCAAACTCAGCCCCTGATTTTGATACTGCTTAGCAACAGATACTACGAAACGAAGGTTGGCACGTGTTAGTTTTTCTAATGCAATACGGTCGCCCTTGCGAATACGTTGAGCTAGCTCTACCTCTTCTTCGACAGTAATAAGGTCTTCACGACCGATTTCTTGTAGATACTTGTCTAGAGAAGCGCTCTCTCTGTTAGTGATACTTTTAGTAATCTTAAGTTGTCTCATTCTTCTAAAACAGATTTGGAGTGCAAAGTTAGTACAAATAATTTGTTAACTTACTATTCTAACGTAACTTTTTATTCATTATTATAAGACTTACAAAACAAAAAGAGCATCAACAAGTTGTGCGTCAATGCCCTTTTTCTATTTTGTTAGCTAAAATTACACTTCATCATATTATGTGATAAAATATTAATCTCGCTTTTGGCGGCTTCCACCCTACTCTTGTGTTAAATCTACAGCGTAGTATCCACGTTTTCCTGATGGGAATACACCTGTCAAGAACAATACTTGATTAGGAGATTTCACTGCTGCTTTCATTACATTTTCAAGATCGGCCACAGTGCGCATTGGTTGCTCATTGGCTTTCAAAATGATGAATCCTTTAGTAATACCTGCTTCAGCCATTTTGCCACTGCTCACACCTGTCACCTGCAATCCGTATCCCAAATTCAATTGTTTCTTCAATTCATCGGGCAACTCCTTGAATGCAGCTCCAAGCAATTCCATTCCAGCATCTTTCACCACTTTCGTGTTGCCTTGTTCGTTTTTCAATACAAGTGAAACCGATTTCTCTTTTTTATCACGAACTAGTTTTACAGACACTTTATCGCCAGGGCGATGTTGAGCCAACGCTTCTTGTAAATCGGCAAAGCTATTTACTTTTTTGCCATCGATTCCTACAATCACGTCATCCTCTTTAATATCAGCCTCAGCAGCCGAGCCACCTTCTACAATCTCGCGCACCCATACACCACCGTTTACACCAAACTCTTTGGCTTTATCGCGAAGTGTTGTGCCCGCATTGTCAATCTTTTGTTGATCTTCCATCAAGTTGCCACCAAGCGATGCCCCTTTGATGCCCAACAAAGCACGTTGCACGGTTCCAAATTCTTTCAAGTCGCCCACTACTTTCGTCATGATAGTAGTAGGAATGGCAAAACCATAACCTGCATAAGCACCCGTTGGAGAAGAAAGTACCGAGTTGATACCCACCAATTCGCCTTTGGCATTGACTAATGCACCACCACTATTACCTTGATTGATGGCAGCATCTGTTTGAATAAACGATTCGATACCACCATTATAAATACCCAAAGAACGAGCTTTGGCACTTACGATACCCGCAGTAACAGTAGAGTTTAGGTTGAAAGGATTGCCCACTGCAAGCACCCACTCACCTACTTTCAAGTTATCAGAGTTACCAATAGGCAAAGTAGGCAAATCGTCAGTAGACTCTACCTTTACTAATGCCAAGTCTGTGCTTGGGTCTGCACCAATTAGCCGACCTTTAAACTCACGATTATCATTCAACTTCACAGTTATTTCATCAGCTCCGTCAATCACGTGATTGTTGGTTACGATGTATCCATCTTTAGAGATGATAACACCCGAACCAAAACCTACACGCGGTTGCATTTGTTGTTGCTGTCCGCGACCTCTATTACCAAAAAAGAATTCAAATATATCGGTAGGAGCCTGTTGCGATTGCGCTCTTGCTTGCTGAGTAGCCTGTATATGCACCACAGCATGAAGCGAGTTTTCGGCAGCTTGTGTTAAGTCCACCGGCTGTCCGGTAGCAGCAAGCGATACAGGTACTACATTTGGGTTTTGTTGAAACACATCATTAAACGCTACTGTTTGATTAACCTCGTTTGCTTGAATCAACTTATAAGTAGTAATTCCAGCTACACCCGCACTAAGCAATACAATAGCACTCACACCTACTACTTTTTTAATAGTTTGTCTCATACGCTTTATTAATTAAAACTGTTAATATTCCGTTTTCTTTTAACCTTATGACGTTAAATTAAAAACAAATATCATTCACTTATCATGCTTGTCACTTTTTTTTGTCCACTTTTAACAGTGAATACTACTTACTTAACAGCGATTAACGGCAAAAACTGTCATATTCACATTTATTTCATGACAAAAGTAGTAAACAATTAGCACCTCATTTACAAAGAGACAGTCAAAAGAATATACACATCTTATATATTATAAAACGAAAACGTATTAAATCTTCATCAAACCCACCCCTGGAAGCGAATTTAAAGTTATCTTTCCGTTAACTACAGCCATTCCATTGAAGCGATCGTTTGAGATAAGAAGATTGCCATCCAAGTCGGCAAAGTCTACCGCCGGAGCCAGTTGGGCAGCCGCCGAAACCGCACAGGACGTCTCCGTCATGCACCCTATCATCACCTTCATATCAAGAGCCTTTGCCATATTTAGCATCTTCCATGCCTCACGCATGCCAGTGCACTTCATCAGCTTGATATTGATGCCCGTAAATGCTCCTTGCAATGGCAATATATCACCCAATCGCTGCAACGACTCATCGGCAAACGTAGGCAAAGGGCTTTGTTGAGTAACCCAAGCTATATCATCGAGTTGAGTTTTTGGCATGGGTTGCTCTACCATCACTACCCCTTGAGCGTGAAGCCAATTAATCATATCGAGCGCTTGATACTTATCTTTCCATCCTTGATTGGCATCTACCGCAATGGGCAAATCACTCACCGAGCGAATGGTTTCAATCATCTCTTTATCATTAGCGCCCCCCACTTTTACCTTCAGTATATTAAACTGTCCGGCCACTTCGAGCGTTTTTTCGCGCACCACATCGGGCGTATCAATGCCAATAGTAAAGGTAGTTGAAGGCGTTTTCTCTTTGTTCAATCCCCATATCTGATGCCATGGAGCATCGAGAAGTTTGCCTACCAAGTCGTGCAAGGCGATATCGACTGCCGCTTTTGCCGCCGTGTTGCCGGGAGCTATGCCATCTACATAGCAAAGTATATCATCAAGTTGCGTGGGATCGTCAAACTGTTCTAAATCGACTTTCTGCAAAAATGCCATCACCGATTCGATTGATTCGCCCAGATAAGGAGGCATTGAAGCTTCTCCATAGCCCACTACCCCATCATAGTCTATCTCAACCTGCACATCGGGTGTAGTTTTGCGAGAGTAAGTAGCCACCGTAAACACATGCTTCAAATGAAGCTCGTAAGGAAAGAATGTCATTTTCATTTTTGCACCTTTACCCAGTTTATTGATATTGGCAGGAGTCATATAATTGTTGGCAGCAAAAAGCGAAGGCAAACCAACGGTTGCACCCGCCGCAGCCAATGCCGCTGTTTTAAGGAAATCTCTTCTATTTTGCATTTTCCGATTCTTCAAATAAGATTAGACAATTGCTTGCTTCGAGGCAAGTGTTATTTATAATATGAGTTTGTTAGCGTGGTATTAATTTCTTTCTCCTTATTAATATAAGGAAGAATGCGATTGGCGTAGAGTAAGCGACCTTTGTTGTAAGCATCGTAAAGAGGGTCGTTTGGATTGAAACTCCCCACATGCACATCGCCCATTGAGTGAATAAACCGCTGATTGCCTACATAGAAAGCAACATGCGACACACGATCGCGACCGCCATCGGTAGCTCTTGTGCCAAAAAATACCAAATCGCCGGGCAATAGATTAGCACAATTGGGAGCTATCTCTATGCGTTTGCCCACCAAAGCCTGTTGCCAAGCATCGCGAGGTATAATAACGTCGTGCATGAAAAGCACCGTGCGCACATATCCGCTACAGTCTACCCCCTTGGTAGATGTGCCTGCCCACAGATAAGGGATGCCCATCAACGAGTAAGCCGTTTTCAATATGCTATCGGCATCTTGATTGATGGTGGCACGCCACGCAGCTTGTAGCATTCCATCTTTTTGCGAAACATATGCAATACGCCCATCAGGATAAGACACCTTATAATAATCATCCACCGTATCGAGCCACTTCAAACGATTGCCAGCAACGATATCCGAAACGGGCTGAGAGGCCTTGCTAGGCAGTGTGTAAGCCATGCCATATGGAGCAGTCACCACTACTTTTTCGGCTTCGTTCCATGCTTTCAGTTGCTGCTCGGTCATAGGAGTTATCACCTTGCGATGCACCCATCCGGTATAGTCGTCGGGGGTTTGTATTTCGTACCAACCCTTAAATTGCAGTACTTTTACCGGCATGCCCAACAAGCCTTGGGTCTCCATGCCCGAAGTGAATTTACCTTCTTTTCGCATGCTACATACAGATACGTTTACTACACCCCACGCAGCATTGGCAGCAGAGGTAGAACTATTTTGAGCCGAAGACTCAAAGCATGCGATAAAAACAAATAGATATATAAGAATGAATCTTTGCATAGTAGTCAATATTGATTGAAGCAAAGATATAGATTGAGCCAACAAAAAACGAAGAAATAGTGGGTTTATTTTATTAGATGGTGCGTTTCACGGAGTTTCATACCGATGAAACTTTTGTTTCGCCACGATGAAACTAAAGTTTCGCTTTGATGAAACAAAAGTTTCACCGTGGTGAAACAAAATGCATTGATGCAAGTTATTGAATACAGCTAGTTGCTTCTACTTTACATCATAGTCAGATTCATTCTTTACTCCCTCTATCGCTCTTTGAGATACGTTGGTTGTAAATAGTGTTACCAACTCTTCCCAAGAAAGATTATGTTTTGGATTAAATTCTGCCGACTTCATATATTGCAATATGGCATTGCTGAATTGTTTCCCTTCGGGGGTATCGGCTATTGCCTCTAGGTTGGCCATACATACCAGCAACTTACCATTGCCCACAGAATATTCGTAGATTAATCCCAGCTTATGATTTCTTTCAATATTGTCAATCACTTGCACCAAAGGCTTATAATCGGCAGCTGTAGCATCAAGAATCATGGGACGAGCATTGCGGTTGATACTCCACCACTGCCAGTTGCTATGATTTTCGGTAGGAAAATTCTGAAACAGCGGATGATTGGGATCGGTCAAAATAGAAAGCGTACCCGGCGAAACCTCACGACCAGCATTCTCGGAGATTGTTTTGAACATGGCATAATTCCAATAATCGGGGGTAAACATGCCACCTACGCTTTGCGCTTCAATATCGGCATGGTTGGGGATTAACAAAACGGAAGCACCATCGGCCAATTGCTTTTTCAAATTGTCATCCAATGAAGTTGCTACATATATATCCTCTACAGCTTCTTCCGTTTGTGGATATACCCAAAGATGATAATAGTTTTTGTAATCGCCCGTAGCGAGGTTCAATGTCAACCTAGCGGGTGTTGTGATATCTAGCAACGGCACATCAATTCGGCCTATTTTTGATACATTTCCTTGCGGTGCATTGGCCTGCAACACACCACTCTTCGTCCACTTTCCATCATCGGTAGTCAGCGTCCATTGCAGTGGTTCGGCCCAATTGCTTTCTAAATAATTGGAAATAGCAAATTCAATATCCAGTGTTTGATT
>CAMTOV010000105.1 GCA_947074235.1 uncultured Bacteroides sp.
ATTATCTAAAATTTATGCTTAGTATTGGCAATCCCTCAGGATTTCGGTATGATCCATAAAAAGAAGAAGATGATGAAGATTGGAATAATTAGCTTTCGGCCTATTTGAAGATGAATTAATGCTTAAAGGCCATTAAAGAAAAATCCCTGAACCTCAGATGAAGTCAGGGATTAATTTCTCTCTCTATTTAAGTGGTACCACCAGGAATCGAACCGGGGACACAAGGATTTTCAGTCCTTTGCTCTACCAACTGAGCTATGGTACCGTTCTTATTAGCGGGTGCAAATGTAAGAGCTTTATTTTAAATTTCCAACTGAAATGGATACAAATATTGTAAAAAGGTTCAATTTAATAGATTATTTAGCTTTTAACACATCATCCTACCATGTTTTAGATATATATATTTGTTAGATATTTTAGTTAAACTCTATACTGTTTATAATCGAAATGAATACCTGAATCGTATAACCGTAAACTTATGAAAGTGCTAATAAACAAAGCATATATCATTCTTGTTTTAAAAAAATCATACACCTATACCTGACTTAAAAACATAATTATGAAACTAAATTGGTCAACCATAACATTACATAACAAAGGAATCTTTCGCATATTGCATATCATAATTTTGATTCTTTCGCTGTTTCTTATCTTAAGCATCTCAATAGATACATATAGGGGAACTCAATTTTATTTGCAATCATCTTATATGAAGGTGCAGTTGTGGATATGCATTTGGTTTCTATTTAGTTTCTTCTTAGAACTGATTTTGACTGAACGAAGATGGCAATACCTCCTTTCTCATTTTGTATTTTTCTTGATATCCATTCCCTACATCAATATTATCAACTATTTTGGATGGACTTTCTCGCCGGAGACTACTTATCTTATTCGCTTCATACCATTGGTGCGTGGAGGATATGCTTTGGCTATTGTTATAGGATGGCTCACTTACAATAAAGCATCAAGTCTTTTTATTTCTTATACAACCATGCTTTTTGCTACCATCTATTTTGCTAGTTTGGTATTTTATGTACTCGAGCATAAGGTCAATCCACTTGTCAATGGATATGGAGATGCACTTTGGTGGGCATGTATGGATGTAACAACTGTTGGATCGAATATTACTGCTATGACCATAACAGGGCGGATATTGGCAGTATTGCTGGCTGCATTGGGTATGATGATGTTTCCTATATTTACAGTATACATCACCGATACAGTACAAAAAGCCAATAAGAAGAAAAGTCTTATGTATAAAAGCCAAGAGTTAGCTTCGGATGCAGATTCTTCTAACAATGAACAGAGTAAGAATAGTTCTAAACCTGAATTTACAAAAGATGAAGCAACAGTAGTTCAAAATTCCACAACGGCCGACAATAATGTACAATAAAGAAAGGGGATGTATCTTAATTCCTTAAAACATATCCCCTCTCAAGGTTCGAAAGCAAAACTTTTATTCAACTATATTAATTTGTTTTCCACTGAAAACATTTAATCCCAGCTTATTCATAATATATTTAATCGCCAATTGAGCTTTCACTGAATTGCCCGACTTGTCTATTGGGGGTGCAAAAGCTGATATTCCCATTATACCTGGCATTAACCCCATAATACCACCACCAACTCCTGTTTTAGCCGGAATGCCCGATTTATACATCCAATCTCCAGTTCGTTCGTAAAATCCAACGGTAGCGATTAATGAAGTGATTGGTGCAGCCAGCTCACTATTGAAAACTTGTTTTTTGGTAACAGGATTGAAACCACCGTTAGCAATAGTGGCAGCAGTTATAGCCAATTGAGTAGAGGTAACTCCCAGTGAACATTGACGAGTATACAAATCGAGCGCCATCGGTGGGTCATCATATATACGATTGAAGTTTTTCAATAACCAAGCAATAGAGCGGTTATTAAAATTGGTTTCAGACTCCGATTTATATAACTCATCAAGCAAATGTGGTGCAGAGCCGCATAGTGCAGTGATGTTATTTAAAATGGCATTCCACTTTTCATCAGCCTTACCCTTAGGCAAAACCATCGAACAAGCTGCTATTGCACCTGCATTAACCAATGGTGTTGAAGGATGATCGGTTTCGAGCAATAAGGCAAATATAGAATTAAAGGGTAAACCGGTTGCATCAGCACCAATCATTTCTAATATTTCTTCAGCTCCATATTGCTGTAATACCAAAATAGCAGTATGCACTTTTGATACAGATTCGATACCAAAAGAGTAATCAGTGTCACCAACTGTTATCGTTTGGCCATTGAGCAGACAAATGCTGATGCCAAATAAGTTTTTATCAACATTAGCAAGAAAAGGAATGTAATCTGCATTCTTGCCAACGGTATTGGTTTTAAACTCCTCATAGGCTTGATGAGTTACTTCTTTAATCTGCGATATTGAAATATTGATACTCATAATTGATACGCAATATATAAAATATAAGGCAACTTAAGAAAGTCGCCCTATATTATTTATTATATTATTTCTTTTTTAATGTGCGGCGACCATTATGATTGAACTTAGTAGGTTCTACTTTTTCACTCTTGTTTATTGCAATACGAGTTGGTGTTGGATATTCTAATTTATCCAAAGCTGCTACCGCATTCTTTATATCACCCAAAAGCATATCTGCCATATCGCGATTGAAACCCATACGAGCAACAACACGCATCACAACAAAGCTTTCTAGCTGATCGGGAAGTGTATAAGCAGGAACCATCCAACCACTTTGAGCTAGTTTATCTTGAAGGTCATATAGTGTCCACTTTGCATTTTTATCATAACTAGGCTCCATATACCATATAAACAATGGGTTGACTACTTCTGTAGAATAATTCTTGAACTGAGGGATCTTTGCAATTTCTGCATGTACATACTTGGTTATCTCCATCGAGTTGTGTTGAATCTCTTTGTATCCTTGAAACCCTAAGCGAATGAATTGATAGTATTGACCAAGAATTTGAGCTGCAGGGCGAGAGAAATTTAAACCAACTTGTGTAATCTCTGCACCCAAGTAGTTTACACTAAACGACATTTCTTCGGGTAGATATTTCTTATCTTTCCAACATACCCATCCCAAACCTGGATATACAAGCCCGAACTTATGCCCAGATGTACTGATGGAAAGAACCCACTTCAAACGGAAATCCCATTTTAAATCTGGTTGCAGGAATGGTAGAATAAAACCACCACTAGCAGCATCTACATGAATAGGAATATCGAAACCGGTTTTTGCATTATAAGCATCAAGAGCAGTGTCAAGAGCCTGCACATCATCATTCAAGCCAGTCCAGGTAACGCCAAGAATTGGCACTATACAAATCGTATTTTCATCACATACCTTCAAAGCCTCTTCAGGATCTAGCGTTGTTTTATCGAGAGTCAAAGGCACTTGCCGCATTTCTATTTGCCACAATTGAGCAAACTTTTCCCATACAACTTGGAAGGCAGAAGAGATTACAAAGTTGGGTTTATCAAAAGGCTTACCTTCGGCTTGGCGTTTTTTGCGCCAACGTAGCCAAGCAGCCACACCGCCCAGCATACAAGCCTCACTTGAACCAATAGCCAAAGCACCTGTTTTCCATTTAGCTTCTTCTGGGCTATTCCATAAATTGGCAATAATGTTAATACATTTACCATTCATCACAGCAATACGTGGGTATTCTGTTTCGTCAATGTAATTAATGTTGATAGCATCATTCATCAATTTGGTAGCATAATCGTCCATGTAGGTAGTAACGAATGTTGCTAAATTCAATCGAGGTTGAGTTTGAGCGAAAGTCTCGTCTTTTACCATCTGATAAGCAATCTCAGGAGTGGTAGGACCATCAGGTATTCTATCTACTGGTGCAGGTTGCAACATAGAGTTCGAACCATAAACATCTGTTTTAGCATCTCCATTTCTAAAGTTTAAATCTTCCATTTTGTTTAACTATTTAAGTTAAGTATATTGATAATCATATTGATATTTACATGTAAAAAAATAACATCAATAAGGTATTATAGTTTATCATATATACTTTTATTAAAATATATTAAGACAACAAGATTCTCACCTTTCTCATCATGAGATAGGCTATAAGAAGAAATAACAGGAGAGTAAAGGGTTATTAAAACTGGAAATAGATGAACGGTTGCACTTCGGCACTTTTCATTTGAACCACCAAATAGATTACTGCAACCATCAACAACGCTTTGCCATAAAAGGGCATAGAGATAACTTGTTGGCAAGCTTTATTTTCCCAATTGTCGGGCAACCAATGCAACAGATAGCCTACAGCAATCAAGAAGAAGACTAGCTTGTAACCTGATATCAGCTGAAAGAATAGTGCAGGACGGAAATCAGTAAATATTTGTCCTAGCATATCTAGTCCATGACCAAAATCGGCTGTACGGAAGAATATCCAACAGAAGCAAACAAAATGGAAAGTGATAAGTACACCCCAAAACCTGCGCCATCCATGCGATTGTGCATCTTTTGCTTTGCCTGTGAATGACATCCATGCCTTGTGTGCTGCCAACCCACAACCATGCAACATGCCCCAAACAATAAAGTTGGCAGATGCACCATGCCACAATCCACCCAAGAACATCGTAATGATGAGGTTGAGATATTGACGTGCTTTGCCATGTCTGTTGCCTCCTAAGGATATGTATAAGTAATCGCGCAACCAATTGGATAGCGATATATGCCACCTGCGCCAAAATTCAGTTATAGAAGCCGACTTGTAGGGCGAGTTAAAGTTCATATTAAACTTAAAACCCAGCAGCAAAGCAATACCAATAGCCATATCACTATACCCCGAGAAGTCGCAATAGATTTGCATGGCATAACCATATACCCCCAACAGATTTTCTACTCCTGAATAGAGAGTAGGATTATCAAAAATACGGTCTACAAAGTTGATGCTGATATAATCGGAGATGACGCACTTTTTAAATACCCCACCAATAATGAGAAAGATGCCTCGCCCAAACATCTCTTGTGTAACACAAAGCGGTTGGTGCATTTGAGGAATAAAATCTCTGGCTCGCACAATAGGTCCGGCCACCAACTGAGGAAAGAACGACACATAAAAAGCATAATCTAAAAGACTACCTAGCGGTTTGAGTTGACGACGATAAATATCGATGGTGTAACTCATTGATTGGAAAGTGAAAAACGAAATTCCAACCGGTAAGAATATCTCCCATGAAGTGAACTCACGACTCATTAGTGCAGCAATGGTGCCGCTAAAGAAGTTGGTATACTTAAAATAACACAGTAAACCCAAATTGATTGATACACTAAGCGCTACAAGCCACTTCCGTTTCTTTTTGCACTCTACACCACTCATGTAGCGAGCTAGATAGAAATCGGCACAGGTAACAATAGCTAGCAGAAAGAAGTAATTGCCACTACTTTTATAATAAAAGTAATAAGAAAAGAGAGTAACAAAGATAACACGGGCCGTATATTTATTTTGTAGAGCTACATATACAACCATAAAAATAGCAAATAACCATAAAAACAACCCACTACTAAATATGATAGGCGAAACTGGATTGTAGGTAAGCAATTCTCCTAGTTTACCCCAATCAATACTGCTCATCGACATAGTTATTATAAGTTTTCATAATAGCTTCATACAACAACTGACCTTGCAGTTCGTAACCTTTGGCAATGTAGTGTAAATAGTCTTTATATATTAGACCTGAGTTTAACCAGTTTTTACAGGCGTTGCTCACACCTCCTACTGCATTATATAAATCCCATACCATCAGATGTTGCTTGTCGGCATATAGTTTAATAGTTTGTGCAGCTTTTACTGTATTGTTATTTATCGCATATCTTTTTTTCTGACCCTTGGGTTGTGAAGATAGAAACGAGCCCGGAGGAGTAGTCAACAAGATAGTTGTGCGAGGCAACCTAAATTGAAGTTGCCTGATTAGCCTATCGATTTGCTGATGAAAGAATAGAGAATTATAATTTCGGGCATGACTCTCATTGGTACCAAATGAAATAATCAATAAATCGGGTTTATAGTTGTATATTCTGCTTAAATCTACCTTAGTAGCAAAAGAGTGATAGCTGGCACCATTGATGCCAAACACCTGATAATCTACTCCTGGAATAGAATCTTTCAGTAAAAGTCCTACGGTTTCGGCAAATGTGCCACCCTTTACATGGCTATCACCAATGTGCATAATGCGAAAGGTTTCATTATTTTCACCCGTAGACCTGTCTATCAATTTTCTCCACATGGCCATGTTAGACGAATCATTCTGAATAATATTGTCGGTTATTTCAAATGGATATTCAGCGAAAGGGAGTATCACTTTATTGGCGTGTAAACTATCTATCATGCATGTATCTATTGTTGCTATTGTGCAACTATCCTTGGGCATTGCAAACAGCACCCCACAGACGGGTAGCAAAATAAGAGTAATCAGTAAGCGTTTTATATATCTATTTAGATTATTCATTTCTATGTTTATATTAATATTTTGGATGATTTGATGCATCTTCTTCTTCATTATTATTAGAAGAATTTTCAGCCTCATCCCAAAAATCAAATTCTTCCGATTCGAGCATTTCCAATTCTTTGTTTAGTGCATCCATTACTCCATCATCTTGAAAAACTACCTCCAGAGAATCTGAGTGTTGTATATCGGCAAACAGACTCACTTTTTTTAGTGAGTCAATATGAGGCATAAATGATAGGAGAAGCAACGCACCCATCACCACCCATAGTAGTTTTAATACGGAAGAGAGGTAATTATTCATGGATTATAAATTTGACTGATACATTCCATCGATAAGCGCATTGTATAGTTGCTTGGCTAAAAATCGGCCACCAATGAAGTTGATATGAGTATAGTCTTTGTTGGCCAAGGCGGGAGTGCTATTTACCATATTATCAATACCACCATCTCCTCCCATTACTTCAAACACATTCCAAAAGGCAACACCGGAGGACTTGGCTATATTGCGTTGCGACTGTAGTAGCGCATTGATACTTTCGGCTGCAGTAAACATCTGTTGTGTATTCTGATCTTTAAACGCCCTATCTCCAATGCTCATCACCAATATACCAGCTTGCGGAAAGCCTTTTTTTAAACGCTCTACAGCAGTTATCATCTTTTGCTCGTAGGCTTTATAATTGGTTGAATTATTTGAAAGTACATTCAAACCATATTGCAATACTATCAAATCATAGGGTCGTACTGCATTAAACTCTTCCATAAAACTAAAGGGAACTGTGCATAAGAATAGCCCGGTTGCCCCCCTCATTGAGTAGTTATCTACCACTATTCCATCTTTACCATCCATAGCCACGCCATAGAAAGTAGTGGTAGAATCACTTTTTTCAACCTCTAAATCAAATTTTCCTATCCTCCCGTTAACACTCTTTGCTTGCAGTCTGCTAGATTGAGCCAATTGAATATCAGCTTCGCTACCACCATTGATTTTCACACCTAGTTCAATAGGCGATTGATTTTTGAGAAAAAAGGTCACTTGATCGCAAGTATCGAGTCGCGAGGCATATTTTTTCACTCCTCGTAGTTGTATTGATGCATTGGTAGTTGGTTCAAAGTAAGATCCGGTTAAACCAATCTTTCTTTTATCCTGACCACTTTTATCTTTATCTGTATACGAGAAAGTGTTCCAACCATCAAAATTGTGGGTCACAGTTGGGCGGAACCCATTTGTTTCGGAAGTAATAGGAATAAAACCAACCCCGCAACCACCAAACTGTTTTTGAAGCACAGCACGAAAATCTGCCGTTAAGATATCGCCCTCGATAAACGAGTCACCCAAGAAAGCAATGCGCACTGGTCTATCTAAATTATGACTATTGCTTAATGCTCGATAAAATGGCAGCATACCTCTATTCTCTGCAGCAAACTCGCCATAATCTTCTATCTTAACTACCTCTGTAGGTTTTTGAGGTTTGGTGATAGGCTTTCTTACTTCAGCAACAATGGTATCGGCATGAAGCGTATCGGCTGGTATCGTATCATTAATAGCCAACGAGTTTTCTTCGCTTTGAATAGAAGATAGAGTTTGTTTCTCTTTTTTGTTGATACAAGATGAAAAAAGAGATAAAATAACTAGTGTATATAGTAGTAATGATGATGTAAATCGATGCATAGTTATAATTTTGTCTTTGTACATAAGAAGATATGTCATGCAAAAATAACAAAAACAGTATAGCGACGAAAAAAAACGTTAATATAATTACTCATAGCCACGCAAGTTGGTTATGAGTAATCGAGTTTATTATTATTCAGTTTATTAACTATATCATTTTTGCAGCTTAAATGATTCATTCTATCTGTAGAATGTTGAGAAATACAAGGTAAAATGTAACAGTTTTAGCGCAACGTAATTTACAATTGATTATCAGCACTTTATAACTACAAAAAACAAACCGCCAAGAAGGGTGATAAGGTTATCATATCTCCCCCTCTTGGCGGTTGCTATTAGCTAAAAAACTGATTATATTTTTTAGATGCTCT
>CAMTOV010000106.1 GCA_947074235.1 uncultured Bacteroides sp.
GCGTTCCGGCATCTACTGCAAAACCACAATAAGTAACATCGGTTTGCAAGGGTCTATATATTACCCTCAATCCGTTGGGTAGGGTGTGTTGCACCGGGTCTGTTGTTAAAGCTTTCATTCTCTGCACATTCTTTTGATGAAGGAGCAAAAATACAATAAAACTTATTGTGGTTAATCTAAAATTGCAGATATTTGTGCACTATTACAGCTTGATAACGTGTATGATAAAGATTGGAATATTTTGTGCAGCTTCCGAGGAGATAGATGCTTCTTATTTTGATTGTGCTACCGAGGTAGGACATTGGATAGGCGAAAATGGTAACACTTTAGTATATGGCGGGGCAGATTTGGGCTTGATGGAGTGCATTGCCAAGGCTGTAAAAGAGAGTGGAGGAGGGATACTAGCCATTGTGCCCGACAAACTCGAAGAACGAGGAAGGGTTAGTACATTGCCCGATGAAATAATCAATACACGCACCTTGAGCGACCGCAAAGATGAGCTGGTAGCTCATTCAGATTATCTGGTAGCTCTGCCAGGCGGAGTAGGTACACTCGACGAAATATTCCACGTAGTAGCAGCCGCTTCTATCGGATATCACCAAAAGAAAGTAATACTATTCAATATCGATGGCTTTTACGATACACTGATAAAGGCCATTGAAGAGATGTCGGATAAAGGTTTTATTCGCCACTCGCTATCTACCTACTTCGATGTGGTAGACTCACTTGAACAACTAAAAGAAATAATAAGGATATGATTGAATCAATAAAAGAACTATTGCAAAAGGAAGCGCAAGCCGTGATGAACATCCCCGTAACGGATGCATACGAAAAGGCTGTAGACCTTATTGTAGAACAGATACACCAAAAGAAAGGTAAACTTGTGACGAGTGGCATGGGTAAAGCGGGGCAGATTGCCATGAACATTGCTACTACTTTTTGCTCAACGGGTGTGCCGTCTGTGTTTCTTCATCCTAGCGAAGCTCAACATGGCGACCTTGGGGTGTTGCAAGAGAATGATTTGTTGCTTCTGATATCCAACTCTGGCAAGACACGCGAGATTGTGGAGTTAACTAGATTGGCGCACAACTTGGATAAGAACCTGAAGTTCATCGTTATCACCGGCAATCCCGATAGTCCATTGGCCGATGAATCGGATGTATGCTTGAGCACCGGCAAGCCGGCTGAGGTATGTACATTAGGCATGACACCTACCACATCGACTACGGCCATGACAGTGATAGGCGATATCTTGGTAGTGCAAACCATGAAGAAGACTCAGTTTACAATGGAAGAATATTCTAAACGTCACCATGGTGGCTACTTAGGCGAAAAATCAAGATCATTATGCGAAAAGTAATCGGAATAGGTGAGACTATCTACGACATAATATTCGAAAACGGACAACCTTCGGCTGCAGTGCCCGGAGGTTCTGTGTTTAATGGCATGGTGTCGTTGGCTAGAGTAGGGATGGATGTGTCGTTTATCAGCGAAACCGGCAACGATCGTGTGGGAAATACCATCTTGCAGTTCATGGCCGACAATGGCATGAGCACTGACTATGTGAATGTATTCCCTGATGGTAAATCGCCCGTTTCATTGGCTTTTCTCAACGATAAGAGCGATGCTGAGTATATGTTTTACAAAGACTATCCTAAGCAGCGACTCGACGTGCTTTTTCCTCGCATTGAGGAAGATGATATTGTGGTGATTGGCTCTTATTATGCGCTCAACCCCGTGCTGCGCGACAAGATTGTGGAACTGCTAGAGATGGCTCGCGAAAAGAAAGCGATTGTTTACTATGACCCCAACTTTCGCAGTTCGCACAAGGACGAAGCGATGAAGTTAGCGCCTACCATCATCGAAAACCTGGAGTATGCCGACATCGTGCGTGGGTCAAACGAAGACTTCTACTATATGTATGGCATGGAAGATGTGGATAAAATCTATAAAGACAAGATTAAGTTCTATTGTCCCAACTTCATCTGCACGGCAGGCAGCAAAGAGGTGGCTCTATATACTGCCAATGCTACCAAGCATTATCCCATAGCTCCCATCAAAACGGTGAGCACCATTGGAGCTGGCGACAACTTCAATGCTGGCATCATCTATGGATTGTTGAAGTATGACATCCGCCATCGCGATTTGAATCAATTGGATGAGAAGTGGTGGGACAAGATTATCGCCTACGGCATCGAGTTTTCGGCTGAGGCTTGCAAGAGTTTCAACAACTCCGTATCGCCACAATTTGCCCAACAAATACGCAATACCGAATAACATTTCTGAACCCTGCTGACGAAATCGCTAAAGAATACTACCTAATGAGCTGGATCACTAAGTCTTACTTAGTGATTGGCCTAGGTTAGCAGAAAAAAACATGGGGATGTTTTATATCAGAACATGGGGATGTTTTCACACTAGCCCTATATGGTTGATTTCCGAAAGGTATAATTCTATCTTATTAGCCTTCTTTATTCGCTTAGCACACTTACTGCCAATGAGCGGTGTGAGGTACTCCCAAAACGTTTTCATCTTATTGAGCAATTGCGCATCGCCACCCTCTATCTGAACTTCATATTGCTGATATACTGCTTTGTGAAGCTGCTTCACTCGCTCTATCTTCTCTTTTTCGGTAAGGATAATATCGGTCTTATATTCCAACGCCAATGCCGGATTGGCTAGCAATCCTCTACCTATCATCATGCCTGCAAGTTGTGGAAACATGCGATGAATGCGGTCAATATCGTCGATTGTCTCTATATCACCATTATAAATCAGCGGATGTCGGCAGATATCAGCAAATGCTTTAAGTCCTTCCAAGTCTACCGTTCCTTTATATTGCTGCTTGCCCAAGCGAGGATGCATAGTGATATGCTTCAATTGGATATCATTGAGTATGGGAGCAAGTGCAATACATTCATCAGGATTTTCCCATCCAAGGCGCATCTTCACCGAAAACTCTATCTCGGGGTGATTGGTCACCACACGAAGCAAATCTTTCACCTCATCGGGGTAAGGAAGTATGCCCGAGCCGTTGTGTTTCTTGGCTATCATAGGAAATGGACATCCTAGGTTGATATCTACTCGCTTATAATTATTGTCGATGAAAAGGGCTAAAATAGACTCCGCTTTACTTAAATCACTAGCCAGCAGTTGGGGTACAAGCTGGGAGGTACTGTTGTGGCTAGGCGAGATGTCTCGTACGTCCTTATTGCGAAAGCCTCCTTTCTCGTAACGCACAAAGGGTGTGTAATATTCGGTAATGCCTCCAAATGTTATTTGATGCGCATTGCGATAGGCCGCTTCGGTATATCCTTGCAGCGGCGCTAGCGAGATAGGTAACTTTGAGTGTGTCATATCGAACGTTTATTTCTGCAAAAGTATTGATTCTAGTGAGCAAACAGTAAATAATCGAGGAGAAATCGATCTGTGTGTCTATCTTTTTGTATTTTTATCTTTCCGATTGTCCAACTAATGGGCTCTCTGTGTGTTATATACTTTATATGCAACTTCATAAAAGATTAATAGAATATGGAAACGTCTGACATTATTGGTTATATCGCTTCAATCTGTATGGTATTTGGCTATTTACCACAAACCATTCACACCATTCGTACTCGCAAAACCGATGATATTGCCCTTGGCACCTTCTTGTTGATGGGTATTGGTGGGTTTTTCTTTGGTCTGCAAGGCTTCTTGTTGGGCAATCTTCCATTGCTACTTACCAACATTATCACTTTCACGTTGAGCGCTATCATCTTTGGCATCAAGATGTACAACGATTATTTTCATATCAAAGACAAAGATATTGACCGCACTAAGCGTGAAGGCGGGAAGTAATTTCTTTTTATTTTCGAGTTCTTTTGCTAGTTTGTTTGGTTAAACAAGCGTCATATTGCTATATTTGCTCGCACATATAGTAAACCGACAATTTGATTAACCCTTTGAACAACTCATTTATGAAAGTTAAGAAACTAACCTCAACCCCTGCTAATGCTAATTTAGTTCCTTCATTGCTCGATAAAGAAGGCATCGCCTTTCAACCTATCAACCACGTAAACTGGTCAGAATTTCCATATTGCCCAGAAGTAGCGTTTCGCATCGCCTATACCGATAGTTGCATATTGCTGCACTTCAAGGTAAAAGAAGAGAGCGTGCGTGCCGTGTATGGCAAAGACAACGGTTCGGTATGGACAGACTCGTGCGTGGAGTTCTTCTCTGTGCCCGGTGGCGACGATATCTATTATAATATAGAGTGCAACTGCATCGGTACTATCCTGATAGGCGCTGGCGCAGAGCGTGAAAACCGTGTTCGTGCCAACGAAGATATCACTCACTTGGTGCAACGCTGGTCTACACTTGGCAATCAACCCTTCGAAGAAAAGGTAGAAGGTATTGCTTGGGAAGTTGCTTTAATGATACCTTATCAAGCTTTCTTCTTGCATCAAATCACCTCGCTCGAAGGAAAAACCATTCCTGCCAACTTCTATAAATGCGGCGACGAACTGAAAACACCACACTTCTTATCGTGGAATCCAATACCTATTGCCAAACCCGATTTTCATCGCCCCGACCATTTCGGTAGCTTGGAGTTTGTTGGCGAATAAGCTAATTGCATTCTTTTTAAGTATAAATCAATCGGCTAATAATAAATAATTGCCTATCTCTAACTGAACATTTTAGCCTCTTATTCATTTATAGTAAGTATAACAAATTAAAATTGTACTCAATATGAAAGAACAAGATCTTAAAATGGTTTTAAAGGATTTTGCAACTCGCATCGAATATGTTCGCGAGAATATGAAAAAAGACGAAAAAGGTTTGAAACCTCATTTGAAATCTCTTTTCGGAGCAAAAGACAATCTGCTAGCGGTTATCGAAAGCAATGTAGCATCTATTATGAATACTTTTGATGCTATAGAGGTGCTTGATAAAGTTATCGACAAAGAAGATAAGAAGGCTGAAAAGCTTTCAAGCGAAGAGATTTCTAAATACGATAAGGAATAACGCTAGTAAATGTTAGTGAATCTCAATAAATAAGGGTAGCAAGTCAAACTGCTACCCTTATTTTATCTATATATATGAAAGGTTTGTTTACCTGTTTTTAAATAATTAGTTAAAAACGTGGTATATATATTATGATATCCGTTATTTTTGCATGATAATGGAATTAAAAGTGATATGAAAAGTTCTCTCCATAAATTAATAGGTATTCTTTTTGCTATTGTTGTATTGTACTCATGTGCCAGCATTGGTCGCCCCGATGGTGGTATTTATGACGAGATACCACCGCGCTTTATTGGTAGCACTCCTGCAATGGGTGAAGTCAACTTCAATAAGAAAAAACTTACTCTTGAGTTTGACGAGTATATAAAGTTGGAGAAGGCGAATGAAAAGATTACAATCTCTCCTCCTCAAGTACAGCAACCTGAAATTAGAGCTGTTGGCAGACGAGTGCAAACCACTCTGCTAGATTCTTTAAAGGATAATACTACCTATACGATAGATTTCTCAGATGCCATTGTTGATAATAATGAAGGTAATCCTTTGGGCAACTTTACGTTTACTTTTTCTACGGGCGATGTGATTGACACGATGGAGGTTAGAGGAACATTGCTCAATGCGTCCAACCTAGAGCCTATCAAAGGCATGATGGTAGGCTTGCATTCCAATCTCGAAGATTCAGCTTTTACTACCATGCCTTTAGACCGTGTAGCCCGCACAGATAGTCGTGGTCAATTTACCATCAAAGGTATCGCTCCTGGTTCGTATCGCATCTATGGTTTGCAAGATGCCGACCAAAACTTCGCCTTTACTCAAAAGAGTGAAATGATAGCTTTTAATGACTCTTTAGTTATTCCAACTTGGGAAGAACGTACTCACATGGATACAATCTGGAGAGATTCTTTAACTATCGACACGATTTTTCCACATCAATATACTCATTATCTGCCCGATGATTTGATACTTCGAGCTTTTGAAGAAGAACTCAATGCCCAATATTTGATTAAGAGCGAACGGCTAGAGCAAGAGAAATTCACTTTCTACTTTGCAGCAAAGGCAGATTCGGTTCCTGAATTAGTGGGATTAAACTTTGATGAGAAAGACGCACTGATTGTAGAAAAGAATCCTCGCAATGATACCATTCATTATTGGGTGAAAGATTCTTTGTTATATAAGCAAGATACACTCGCTCTAAGTATTAAATATCTATATACAGACACACTCAATCAACTTGTTCCACGCACAGATACGCTGCGCTTGGTAACGAGAAATGCGAAGAAACAACCACAATCAAAGAAAGGCAAGAAGGGTAAAACAGAAGAAACCGACTCTATTCAAACTGTGTTTATGGATGTTCAAACCAAGGCCTCCTCTAGTATGAATGTTTACGACTATGTTTCATTTATATTTCCCGAGCCGGTAGAAACTATCGATGTATCGGCTATACATCTTAATATGAAGGTTGATACCTTATGGCAAGAAGTTTCCTTTACATTTGAGCAAGATTCTATGAACTTACGTAAATATAATTTGTTGTATAATTGGGACTTCCAACAAGAATTTGAGTTGACGGTCGATTCTGCTTCGATGTATGGCATATATGGTTTACATAATGATAAGATAAAGCAGAACTTCAAAATAAAATCAGAAGAAGATTATTGTAACATCTTTTTTAATGTATCAGGAGCCGCTCCAAAGGCTTTTGTAGAGTTGCTTGATGGTCAAGACAAAGTAGTGAGAACGGTGACGGTACGTAATGGAGCCGCCGATTTCTACTTCCTCAGCCCCGGTAAGTATTCGGCTCGATTGATTAATGATACCAATGGAAATGGTGTGTGGGATACTGGACTTTATGAAGAAAAACGGCAGCCTGAGGAGGTATTTTATTATCCTCAGTTCCTTGAACCTAAAGCAAATTGGGATTTAAGTCAAGATTGGAATGTACGTGCATTGCCACTAGATAAACAGAAACTTGATGAACTAAAAAAACAAAAACCTGATGAAGAGAAAAAACGTAGCAAAAACGAAACAAGGGAGAATAACAAAAGATAAGAGATATTCTATCTTTTTTGCCTTGTTTGCAGCAATGATAATTGGCTGGACTGCCCCATGTGTGGCACAATCGCAATGTGAAATGACTAATACTGCTTTTAAGTCAGGTGAGAGGGTAACATATGATCTTTTCTTTAATTGGAAATTTGTGTGGTTGAGGGCTGGAGGGGCTACGCTTTCTACTACTAGCGTAGTTTATGATGGCGAACCTTGCTATAACACTGAGCTTCTTTGTGTGAGTAGCAAACGAGTAGACTTCTTTTTTAAAATGCGCGATACGCTAACCAGTGTTGTTACCGAACAGTTGGTTCCTAAATACTATCGTAAAGGGGCGCTTGAGGGCAAGCATTACTCTGTAGATCAAGCTTGGTTCTCTTATAAAGATGGATTAAGCATTGTAGATCAAAAAAGAACCTACAAAGATGGTAGCACCGTAGAAACGCATAGTTCTAGTTCATCGTGCATATTCGATATGTTAAGTATCTTGGTTCAAGCCCGGTCTTATGATATAAGCCAATATAAAGTAGGCCAAGATTTATCTTTTGAGATGACAACCGGTAAAAAGGTGGCTAAGGTTACCTTGGTATATCAAGGGAAAGAGAATATAAAAGGTGATGATGGAACGGTGTATCGTTGCATTGTGTTTACCTTTGTTGAGCATGGTGAAGTAACCGAAGGCTCTCAGCAAAATCAAAGCAAAGAGGTTGTTAAGTTCTTTATTACAGACGATGAGAATCACATTCCCGTTCGCATGGATTTCTTCTTAAACTTTGGGTCAGCTAAGGCTTTCTTGAAAAATATAGAGGGCAACCGCCACCCACTCACTTCTATTGTTAGAGAGTAAAAGGCACAGGTTGCTCCATACGAAACACGCTCGACTCGAAAGTAGCGATCAGCTTATCATCTTGATTGGTGATGTCTACTTGATAGCAGCCGGTGGTTTTTCCGATATATCTTTCACTGGCTACGGCATAAAGCGTATCTCCCTCGCCACTACCCCTCACAAAGGTGATATGTGATGAAAGCGAAAAGGCTAACTGCCCATGTGAGTTGGCAGCTGCGGCCAAAGCCAGGTCAGCTAGTGTAAATATAGCGCCTCCTTGCGTGCGATTGCCCGCATTGAGGTGTTCTTTTTTTATCTCAAGTTTCGCTTTACTGTATCCTTTGCGTACTTCTATCAACTCTATGCCATTCTCTTTGGCAAACAAATCATGTTCAAAAAACTCTTGTGCAGTCATATTGATATTGCTTTCTATTAGATTAAAAAAGAAAAGGTGAAAGATTGTATCTACAGCTTGTAGTCAAAACCTTTCACCTCGTTATATGCATTACAGATTGTACTCTTATTTATTTAAGCGCCACTCAAAGCCATCTTTCGTGTCTTTGATTTCAAATCCT
>CAMTOV010000107.1 GCA_947074235.1 uncultured Bacteroides sp.
TTTTAAATTATAGCTCAGCCTATAGCTTTTGCTATCTTATTTCACTTCTTCAAAATCTGCATCTTGAATATGTTCATCTTGTCCACCTTGGTTAGGTTGTTCGCCACCCATATCAGGACCAGCTTGAGCACCACCTTGTGCACCTGCATTTTGATACATTTCGGCACTTGCAGCTTGGAATGCAGTATTCAATTCTGCCATAGCAGTATCAATAGCTGGCAAATCTTGAGCTTTGTGTGCATCTTTAAGTTTTTGCAATGCAGCTTCGATAGCTGGTTTCTTATCAGCAGGAAGTTTATCACCAAGTTCAGTCAATTGTTTTTCAGTAGTGAAAATCATACTGTCAGCTTGATTCAACTTGTCAATCTTTTCGCGTTCTTGCTTATCTGCATCAGCATTTGCTTCAGCTTCAGCCTTCATGCGTTCAATTTCTTCTTTGCTCAAACCTGTTGAAGCTTCGATGCGGATTGTTTGTTCCTTACCTGTTGCTTTATCTTTAGCAGATACCTTCAAGATACCATTAGCATCGATATCGAATGTAACTTCAATTTGAGGTACACCACGTGGAGCTGGAGCGATACCAGCAAGATTGAATTGACCAATTGATTTATTTTGAGATGCCATTGGACGTTCACCTTGCAATACATGGATTGTTACTTCCGATTGATTATCTGCAGCAGTAGAGAATGTTTCACTCTTACGTACTGGGATAGTAGTATTAGCATCAATCAATTTAGTCATTACACCACCCATAGTTTCAATACCCATAGACAATGGAGTAACATCCAATAATACTACACCTTTAATTTCGTCAGTCAATACAGCACCTTGTACAGCAGCACCAATTGCTACTACTTCGTCAGGATTTACACCCTTAGAAGGAGCTTTACCAAAGAAATCTTGAACTAAAGTTTGTACGGCTGGGATACGAGTAGATCCACCTACCAACAATACTTCATCAATATCTGAGTTACTCAAACCAGCATCACTCATTGCTTTCTTACATGGTTCAAGACAAGCTTGAATCAAACCGTGAGCCAATGATTCGAATTTAGCACGAGTCAAAGTTTTTACTAAGTGCTTAGGCACACCGTCAACTGGCATGATATAAGGCAAATTGATTTCAGTAGAAGTTGTAGAAGACAATTCAATCTTCGCTTTTTCAGCAGCTTCTTTCAAACGTTGCAATGCCATTGGGTCTTTGCTCAAATCAGCACCTTCGTCATTTTTAAATTCTTCAACCAACCAGTTGATGATTACTTGGTCAAAGTCGTCACCACCAAGGTGAGTATCACCATTAGTAGAAAGTACTTCGAATACACCACCACCGAATTCAAGAATAGAGATATCGAATGTACCACCACCAAGGTCGAATACAGCGATCTTCATATCTTTGTGAGCCTTATCAAGACCATAAGCCAAAGCAGCAGCAGTTGGTTCGTTAACGATACGTTTTACATCCAAACCAGCAATTTGTCCAGCTTCTTTGGTTGCTTGACGTTGAGAGTCTGAGAAATAAGCAGGAACAGTAATAACCGCTTCTGTAATTTCTTGTCCTAAATAATCTTCAGCAGTTTTCTTCATTTTTTGAAGAATCATTGCAGAGATTTCTTGTGGAGTATAATGACGACCATCAATATCAACACAAGGAGTGTCATTTTTACCTTTTACTACTTTATAAGGTACACGTTCAATTTCTTTTTGTACTTGTTCAAATGTTTCACCCATGAAACGTTTAATCGAAAAGATAGTACGTGTAGGGTTTGTAATAGCCTGACGTTTTGCAGGATCACCTACTTTACGTTCACCACCATCAACAAATGCTACTACAGAAGGAGTTGTGCGTTTACCTTCACTGTTTGCAATAACTACAGGTTCGTTACCTTCATAAACGGCAACGCATGAGTTTGTAGTTCCTAAGTCAATACCAATAATTTTTCCCATGTTCTTATTCTTTATATAATTTTTAAATTCAACATTTATTTTGTCTCACTCAAAGCATTTCGTTTATTACATTTAGAAAGACTTCTGCACAGACATTTACTAAAAAAGCAAAACGTATGCCAAAAGAAAATCCCTCAAATAACTGACATCTTATCTGACAAAAAGACAGAATCTAAGCAAATAATGACATTTTTTATCTATTTATCGATGCCCAATCGCATAATAAAACAAATACAATGGCCTCTGGTTCAATAGGAAAATAAATTCTTATCTTTGTCACAATATTATTTAACGTTCATCGCATATTAAATGAAGTATTTCTATCTTTTCACCCTTTGTGTCAGCTTATTAATGAGCTGCAATAAGGCATCACAATCAACACTAATCACTGACGGAGAAATAGTACCTTTATCGCATGCCACTGGGTTTCAAATTGCACAAACTGACAGTTTTACTATTGTCACAGTAAACAACCCTTGGAAAAATGGAGAAGTATATGAAAAATATTATCTCGTAAAAGAATTTACAACCTCTACTCCTAGTGATGGATATAAGATCAAGATTCCAATAGAGAGCTTAATGATTAACTCTGCTACCTACCTTGGTTCGCTTGAAATGCTTGATGAACTGGACAAAGTAAAGGGAGTATGCAATGCAAATTATATTTATAATCCAACTATATTGCACCAAGTAGCCAATGGCAATATTCAAGACATAGGCGACTCATACAACCTAGATATTGAGAACTTATTATTACTTAATGCGCAAGCTATCATGACTACTGCATATAATGCTGATGATGCAAATAGTAAGCGAATGAAGCAAACAGGGTTGAACATCATCTATAATATAGAGTGGCAAGAACCATCAATTTTAGGTAGAGCTGAATGGATAAAATTTATCGGAGCTTTTGTAGATAAATCTGCCGTGGCCGATAGTTTATTTAATGATGTAGAACAGAAATATATGGAGGCAAAACTAATTGCACAACAAGCAAATCAGCGACCTACTATTTTCTCTGGACAAGATTATAGAGGCACTTGGTCGTTTGCAGGAGGCAAAAGTTTTACAGCACAACTTTTTAGAGACGCTAACGCTTCTTATTATTACGAAAACGATAGTACGTCTACCAGCATACCTAGTACTATTGAGCAAGCTTTAATTAATTTTAGCGAAAACGATATTTGGATTGGCACTCAGGAAGCATCTTTGGCTGCATTGGCTGAAAACAATAACAAATACAAATTATTTAAAGCTTTCAAAGATGGCAATGTTTATAATATGAATAAGCGCATAAACAGCAATGGTGGCAATGATTATTGGGAAAGTGCTGTGATGAGACCCGATTTATTATTAAAAGATATGATCAAGGTATGCCATCCGGAATTATTAACTGAATATGAACTGACATATATCGATAAATTAAAATAAGAATGAGAACTCGTATACTATTTGTTATATTAATTGCTCTATTAGTCATAGCATTTGTTTTAGATATTATGATAGGGAGTGCCAGCTTACCTCTAAGTGAGATAGGTAAAGTGCTCACCGGCAATAGCGACAATATAATATATGAAGAAATCATTCTCAACCATCGATTGCCCAAGGCACTTACTGCAATTCTTGCAGGCGCCTCTTTGTCGGTAGCAGGTGTACTGATGCAAACATTGTTTCACAACCCATTGGCTGGCCCTGATGTGTTGGGTGTGACTTCTGGTTCTAGCTTAGGAGTTGCATTACTCACCCTAGGTAGTGCTACTTTGCCTTTATGGCTAGTGTCTAGCTGGGGACAAGTGATAGCGGCAAGTATTGGAGCTGCACTCATCTTATTGCTGGTAGTGGTGGTGGCTATTCGTATTCCGCAAACCACTTCCTTATTAATAATAGGTATGATGTTTGGTTATTTTGCAGGAGCAGTAGTAAGTATATTGCAAAGTAGTAGTAATCCAGACACATTGAAACTATTCATCACTTGGACATTTGGTAGTTTGGCTGCAGTGGGTTGGCAACAAATGGCTGTAATGGCACCTATAGTGGGTTGCGGAATGATTTTGGCATTTCTATTGCAAAAACCTTTAAATATATTGTTGCTTGGTAAAAACTATGCCAACGGACTAGGCGTGTCAATTTTCAAGCTTCGCATTTGGATTATCATTGCAACCGCTTTGCTGGCAGGTGTTTCTACTGCTTTTACTGGCCCAATAGCCTTCATAGGCATCACAATGCCACATATTGCCCGCGGATTATTTCGGACATCCAATCATCGTATTATCATTCCTTCTAGTATTTTGTGTGGTGCTATCATTTTATTAATATGCGATTTCATATCACAAATGCCAGGTTTTCAAGGCACACTTCCTATCAATGCCGTTACTTCACTATTCGGCGCCCCAATTATCATTTGGATTATAATTAAGAATAAAGGATAAAATAAAGCCCAGAAGCTTATTAACTATAATAAGCAACTGGGCATTTTATTTGTTTCACTTAGTTTCATCACACAAAAAACATTGTTTTATGTTGCATAAAACAACAGTTTCTGTTGAATAAAACAGTCTTATTTAAACTTCTCGATAGTAAGTACTAACTGACCTTCGCCATTGTATAAACCTACACCGCCATGAACTTTAGCAAAAGTTTTAACACTGTTGACAGCAGCTAAGATTTTGCCTTCAATTTCCATATCAGGGCAAGACATCATTGTAGTGATAACGCCAGGGAATGAAATAACTGAAGGATCAGTTTCACTAGTTTCAAAATCTCCATTCATAATGTTGCATCCAGCATTGCCATGAATTCTCTTCGTTTTAAGATCGAACTCAATAAATGGTTGATTTTCCATATCGGTTGGTACAGATTCATTGTCTACCTCAGTAATAGACCATTTGCCTTGCAATTCTGCGACAGTGAAAGGAGGTATTTTTTCTAATAACAATAAAGCTTTACCATCTTCATTGCAAAGAGCTACACGAGTATCCTTTTCTTCAAATTTCTTCACATCAGACAAAGCTGATAAAATACTATGCTCTAAAGTTAAATCAGGACATGCCATGCGAGTAGCACCAACAGAGCTTAAATCTAAGATACCAGGCTTTGTATTGATATCGAATGATGCCATTACTCTATTACAACCAGTAAAACCAAACATTCTACCTGTTTTAATATCAAAGCCAATAAATGGAGCTTCTTGCTCAGGGTTTGCCTTAAATGTGGTATTATCTATTTCTATAATTCTCCACTCACCATTCAACGTTGAAAGAGGAGCCTCTTCTTTTGAAGTTTTACATGAGCTCATAACTACAACAAGACCAGTTACAAGCATACTAAAAATTAATTTTTTCATTCTATAAAATTGTTTAAGTTAAAATACAGCCTGCAAATATATCACAAAATAACGCTAGGAGCATCGTTTTGTTTGAAATAATGAACGTTAAAATAACAATGAATAACTAAACATCTAAAAAATAACAGCAAATCTTCTGACATATTAGTTCGATAAGAAAGAATGAATAAATACTACTTTCATGTATTATTCATCCTATAATCCTACATTTATGTATCATTATTAAAGTTAAACAAACGCACCAACAATCTAACAATCAACAACTTAAACTTTTGGCATAATAATTGATTAACAATATTATATAACGCTTATACAATTTTTATATGCCAACACCAACACTATTAGCCTTACTGCCTTGCGGTTTGCGCAATCCATTCAAGTCGGCACTTTACAGTAAGTTCACCGAATATGTTAATGATATTGGTGAGTCTGAAAAACTCATAATAGATGGCAATCTAAATTACGAAAAGACTTTTTATGATAGTATAGAGCAAATGGACAATCTTAATGAGCTGCCCGATATTCTTATTACTTCAGATATTAACTCATTCTATCACAAAGGTTTTTTAAGTAAATACCTCAATACATCCTATTTTGAGTCTTTTCAGATTAATTTAAATAGTTCGTATAAACAAGTTGGATATAACCATCCCGAAGGCTTGTTTGTAATGCTTCCATCTAATGTGCTTGTAATAGTAGGCGATACAGAAAAGATAGAAAAAACACAAACACCTGCAAAATGGAAAGACTTGTTGCATAAGCAATGGAGAGGAAGGATAGCACTTAGAGGAGATAAAGATTTTTTTTGCAATGCTGTTTTTTTCCCCATCGTAAAAAACTACGGAATGGAATCGCTTATACAGTTGGCTCAAAATACAGGTGTAGGATTGCATCCATCACAAATGGCAAAGATGATGAACAGCAATAACACGGGCGACATATCACTCTATGTGATGCCCTATACATTTTATAAAAACATAAAAGACAAAGAGCGCTTTAAACTGATATGGCCCGAAGAAGGAGCTATAGTAAGTCCTGTGCAAATGTTGGTAAAAAAAGGCACTTACGATAACAACAAAGAGATTGTAGATTATATAATGAGCGATGAAATGATAAACCTGATGCTATCAGTAGGGTTCCCAATCAATAATCAGGCTGATTCTATGAAATTAAATTGGCTTGGATGGGACTATATTTATTCTCAGGATATTTGTCAAGACAAAATAGATATGCAAAAGCTTTTCTTTGATTGGTATAACAAAAATAAGCAAGAGATCTAGTTCAATAAGGTATTGTTTTTAAAAGGTAATTATGAAAGAGAGAAGAATAATAACTGTATTATTTATTCTCATAATGGGATGTAGCTTCGTGAGAAGTGCAGAAATCATTGATATGGCTGGACGCAAAGTAAATGTGCCCGATAATATTCAGTCTGTTATCCCATATGATAATAAAACAAATATGCTCCTCTATCCCATAGCAGGCAAAATGATGATTGCCAAAGCTTGGGCAGGCGAGAACACTAACATGCGTTATATCTCGAAGGAGTATTCTTCCATGAAGGAAGTCGACTTAAAAAATGCCGAAGAGGTGCTTCGACTAAACCCTGATATCATTATTGTAGGAACCTTTATCAACAAAAACACCAAGAGTGAAGTAAGCAGATATGTAAAGTTTGCAAACAAAATAAATAAGCCATTGGTCATTGTTGATTTAGAGATTATGAATTTAGATAAAACTTATGATTTTCTTGGCAAATTGCTTGGTTTAGAATCTCAATCATCACGCTGTTCACAGTTCATTCAGTCTGTTTATACCGATATAGCATCCTACCCTACTTCAACCACTTCTTCTTCGGTATATATTGCAAACTCAGAAAGCGGGTTGCGCACTGCCCCTATGGGTAGCATACATGCACAAATCTTCGAAATCATGGGATTGAAAAATGCTATTAAAGCTCCTATGGATGCTAAAGGATTTTCGATAATATCGATTGAGCAACTGATGGCTGCAAATCCCGATTATATTTTTTGTATGGGAAAGGGTAATGGAAATCCATATAGGTCAATTGCAGACAAAAA
This sequence comes from uncultured Bacteroides sp., assembly GCA_947074235.1. GTDB lineage: Bacteria > Bacteroidota > Bacteroidia > Bacteroidales > Bacteroidaceae > Bacteroides. Next base: position 7,369 of record CAMTOV010000107.1, read on the forward strand.
AGTTTGGAACAACCTATCAGCTTTCAAAAAAAACAGGGTTTACAATATCCCCTCCGACCCCTTTATATGGTTTGACATGCCCCCTTCTATAAACAGACTGTGTGGTTTAATTTGGTTTGGACAACTATTCAAAAATCAGTCTGCTGAAACAACTCAAGCCAAGATCATCGATTTTTATAGGCTATTTTACAAATACAACCTCAGCGAATCAGAATATCAAGAAATGGTAGCAAAGCATTAGTTTTTATAGATACCGTTATCTCATTTTAATATATCGACTAATTTTAATAACAAATCATTATGAAAAAGAATTTATTTAATTGGGCAGCCTTTATCTTCCTATTGATAATAGTTGCAGCATGTAGCAATGACATTACTGTAAAAGGTCCAGAATATTCGGACGATGTGTGGGAAACACGTGAGTACAAAATAGAAAGGCATCCTACGCTAATAAGAAATGGATTTGGCATGGATTTGCTTCACGAAGGAAGCAGCGAATTGGATGTATTGTATATGACAGAGACATCAGTCAACGAATTTCCTTATGATTTGATGTTTTGCAACGACTATGCTTATAGCAAAAATAGTGCAGGCGAATGGAATGGTTCGGGCAATCCTGTAATCTTTATGGCACCCGATGTAAAGGCTACTATAGTGGGCTATGGCATAAGCGATTTTGAAAGTTTTGTTTCAACTGATATTGCTAAATACATCACCAGCTTGGAAGCCGATCCTGAACTTGATTTAGAATCGGCAAAACACTATCACGACAGTTCATGTGCAACAGATGCAGAAGGCAAATACAGTCATGAAGAAGGTTTTTATATTCAAAGTCTCATCAGAGCAGAGTTTACCAAATTGATTATTGGAAATAAATTCCGACCAAATGTAGGTGGTGTTGTAGTTTGTTCGGCAAACGACCCTAATCAAATCAATCTTCAGCCCGTATTCTTGATTGAAACAAAAGAAAAAGCATATTCTCTATTCATGGTTACTTTGTTTCAAGGCGTAGGCGATGATTCGCAAAAGTCATCTGTTATGTGGAAATTACTAGTTATTTAACATAAGAATT
>CAMTOV010000108.1 GCA_947074235.1 uncultured Bacteroides sp.
GTCTAAACCATGACTGGGGAGATTAGTTTTATACTATTCTCGGATGCTTACATTGTATTGTAATCAACACTACTAAATAGAAAAGAGAAGCAAAGGATATTTGCTTCTCTTTTCTATTTATATCATCTTGATTTGGAAAAATATCACCAATCATACCAATGGCAACTTTGTTTTAATAAACTAAATATCTAAAACTCTGGTTGTATGTGTTTTAAACAAAAATTCACAATACAAATAGAGATAAAACAAGTTGTTAACATTGTACCGTTGTGTAAGCGGTTTAGCAATAATCAATAAATATTTTAATAAAATGTTTTGTAATATTGTTAATATGTCTATATTTGCATCATAATGACATTAATTATTCGTTTTAAATGTAAAAAAGATAATTGATATATGTCTTTGTATTATAATGAGTTCTTTGATTTATTAACATCCAATAACGCAGTTATGCGTCTCTTTTGAAGAATCAATACTATCCACTTTCAATCATTGGATTATGCAATGATAATACTAAAGTTGATAAAGTAATAAAACACGATATGTTTCGGTTTTTCTTCTTTATTAATAAAACACAATGTGAATAACTATTTTAATAATCAATATTTAAATCATTTCAAATAGGTAAATAAATATATAATCACTCACAAAACTCGAATTGTTTTATACGGAATTTTAAGTTTAAATCAAACGAATACAAAAAAGGTAAATTATGAAAAAAAGATTGTTGTTAATGACAATGTACATTTTTCTTGTTTTATGTACAGTTGTGGCACAAACAAAACAAGCTTCAGGTATTGTTACTTCCTTCGAAGACGGTGAACCGATTATTGGTGCTTCAATAATAATCAAAGGCACAAATCAGGGTACGGTTACAGACTTTGATGGAAAGTTTGTACTAAACAATATTCCTGAATCAGCCAAAACCATCGTTGTAACTTATGTGGGTATGCAGCAAGAAGAAGCTACAATCTCTCCTCAAATGAAAATTCGTTTGAAATCGGATAGTGAGCTTCTTGACGAAGTGATTGTGGTAGCTTATGGTACTGCCAAAAAGAGCTCATTCACTGGGTCGGCTTCTGTTGTAAACTCAAAATCACTTCAAAAAAGAGCCTTGACCAATGTGATGTCGGCACTCGAAGGAAATGCACCAGGGGTACAAGTTACTTCAGCTTCTGGTCAACCAGGTAGCTCGCCATCAGTTCGCATCCGTGGTTTTGGTACAATCAATGGTAGTTCGGCTCCTCTTTACGTGGTAGACGGTTCTGTTTACACAGGTGCCATTGGCAATCTAAATCCTAATGATATTGAATCGATGACTGTATTGAAAGATGCTGCATCTACAGCTCTTTATGGATCGTCGGCAGGTAATGGTGTCGTGTTGATTACTACAAAAAGCGCATCAGGATCTAATCGTTCTTCTGTAACTTTTGACGCAAAGGTTGGTTTCTCAGGCAGAGGTATCAAAGAGTATGATAAAGTAAACGAAAAGGATACCTATCTTGTAGGATGGGAAATGCTTAAAAACAACTACATGAATGGTAGTGGTAAAGATCTTGCTACTGCTTCTCAAATGGCTACCGACAATCTTATCAGTACGTTTGGTGGATACAATGCCTTCCTTGGCATCGACAATAACGATCTTGTAAGAGCAGATGGTTCATGGAATCCATTGGCTACTACACTAAAGTGGGGTGATGATAACGACTGGGAAGACGCTGTTTATAGAACAGGTGTTAGACAAGACTACAATGTGTCTTATTCTACTAAAACAGACAAAAGTGATGGTTATGCTTCATTTGGTTATGTTTCAGAGTTGGGTTCTCAGGTCAATACCGATTACCAACGTTTCTCAGGTCGTGTAAATTTGAATGTTTACCCTGTATCTTGGTTTAAAGGGGGTGTAAGCTTGAATGGTACAAAAGTAAATTCTACTACCAACTCTTCTAATAGCGACTCATCAAGCAGCTATGTTAACTTATCTCGTTGGGTGCGTTATGTGCCTACTATCTATCCTGTGCACAAGCACGATTTAACTACGGGTGATTATATCCTTGATGCTAGCGGAAGCAAACAATACGATTATGACGGATCGCGTATCTTCTCATCTGGTCGTGATGCTTTGGCAGAAGCTTACTGGAATAAACCAGAGTTTAATCGTAATGCTTTATTAGGAAATGTATATGCTGATTTCTACTTATTCAAAGGCTTTACTGCTTCTATCAACGCCAATATTTCTTGGAATGATTATAGAGCGAGCAGCTACAACAATACAAAGGTAGGTGATGGTGCTCCATCAGGTCGTTTGAGCAAAACATCTACTCGCGCTACCAATGTTACTTTCAACCAGTTGTTGAAATACAACAGACAGTTTGGTAAACACCAAGTTGACTTATTGGCCGGTCACGAAAGTTATAGCTATGAGTACAACTACCTATATGCTATGAAGAATACTGAGATTATGAGCGATGTGTATGAATTTGCAAACATGGTAAATATTAGCTCACTATCTTCATATACCGATAAGTATACAAAAGAAGGCTGGTTGTTCCGTGGTAACTATAGCTATGATGATAAATACTACATTTCGGGATCTTACCGTAGAGACGGTTCTTCTAAGTTCTCTAAAGATACTCGTTGGGGTAACTTCTGGTCGGTAGGTGCAAGCTGGAGAATTGACCAAGAGAAATTCATGGAATCTACTAAAGATTGGTTAACATCATTGCGTATCCGTGCATCTCATGGTGAAACAGGTAATGACAACCTAGGTTCTTACTATCTATATCAAACACTTTACAACTCGGGTATTAATAATGGTAATGAAGCGGGTGTTTACTTCAGCTCTTATGGTAACCCTAATCTAAAATGGGAAACTCAAGTATCAACCGACTTTGCTGTAGAGTTTATGTTGTTTGATAGATTCAACGCTTCTGTTGAGTATTTTATCAAAGACTCTAAAGACTTGTTGTTCTCTGTGCCTACACCTTATTCTACAGGTGTATCATCTATCGATGCTAACATTGGTAAAATCAGCAATAAAGGGGTAGAAATAGACCTTAGCTACTTGATTGTAAACAACAAAGACCTTGAAATAAGACTAGGCGCTAATGCTACATTCTTGAAAAATAAGATTAAGAAGCTTCCAGATGATCAACAAGAGATTATTAGTGGTACTAAAAAATACATGGAAGGACGCTCAGTATACGATTTCTGGTTGAAACAATATTGTGGTGTAAACCCTGACAATGGTGATCCTGTATACCTTTTTGATGAAGAAGCTCAAACATGGGGAGACGATTGCTACGAATTGGATGGTGTGAAATATACTTCAAATGTAGCTAAAGCATTGTATGACTACTCTGGTAGTGCAATTCCTAAAATGCAAGGGGGTATCAACCTAAATGTAATGTACAAAGGATTTGAGTTCTCAACAGTATTCTCATACAGCTTGGGTTCTAAAATCTACAACTCATCTTATGCAGGTTTAATGAGCTCTACTTTTGGAGATGCATGGCATCCTGATATGCTAAATGCATGGAAACAACCGGGTGATATCACAAACGTACCTCGTTTGGATTCAAGCAATACAACCAACAATAATGCCTCTACCTCTACAAGATGGTTGATGAAAGGCGATTATTTCTCATTCCGTTCTATTGCTCTTGGATATGTTGTTCCTAAAACATTCTTAAACAAAATAGGTATCGGTCTTCAATCTTGTAGATTGTCATTCACCGGTGAAAACATCTTCCAATGGAATACAATGAAGGGTCTTGACGCACAAAGTACATTCAGTGGTACTACAAGCAATGTGTATTATCCTTCAAGATCATTTACATTCGGTCTAAATGTTTCATTCTAAAACAGTGTTTATATTATAATTCAAAAAAGGTATGAAAAGAAAATATATTATATCGGCAGCATTCTTATCACTAGCATTATCATTCTCTAGCTGTGATAATGATTTTATGGAGACAGCGCCCACGGATCAAACTTCTGATGCTACTGTATCTGCATCGATTGAAAACTTATATCTGGCTATCAATGGTATACACCGTAAGTATGTATCGCAAGATGGTAGCTCGCAAGGACAAGGGGGTGAACCAGGTTTTGGTCATAGCTTGGATACACAATCAGACGATTTAGAGTTTAACTCGGCTGTAAATGGATGGCATAGAGTGTTGCAACGCTGGACTGCGCAATCAGATCCTTCATCATCGTACATCAATGTGCCTTGGAGAGTGTACTACATGCGTATATTGAATGCAAATCTTATTCTTAATAGTGTTGATAACTTCGAATCTACCGGTGGCGATTTGTACAAACAAGTAAAAGCAGAAGCGCTAACTTTTAGAGCTATCAATCACTTTATGCTTGTGCAACGTCATGCTAAGCGTTATGTAAAAGGGGCTGCCAATAGTGATTTGGGTATTCCTTATCGCCTAGAGCCAACTACCGATGCCATGGCAAGAAATACCGTTGCCGAGGTGTATGATCTGATCAACGAAGATATCGATCTTGCTATCAAGTTGATGGATGGCGTAAAACCTGCTGTGGATAATGTAAATCACTTTAACTACGGAACGATGTGTGGTATTAAAGCACGTATTGCCCTTGCTATGCAAGAGTATAGCATTGCTGCCGATTACTCTGACAAAGCCATCAAATATGCCGAAAGCAATAAAGGTGCTTCATTGTTGACTCCTGCTCAAGTAGAATCTTGTCCTACAACACCTATCTTTGCAAACATTACAAATACAGGTGAAGCAATATGGGCGGCCATGACTCAAGATGATCAAACCGTTTATTTTTACTCTTTCTATGCAAATATGTCGTGGAACTATAGCGCATCTATTATTCGTCAAGCGGTAAGATGTATCAATTCAAACCTATACGAAACAATGTCAGAAACTGACCTTCGTCGTGGCTGGTGGGATCCAACCGGAAAAATGTCTGTTCCAACTACTAGCTTTACTAAAAGAGCTTACCAACATCGTAAGTTTACTGCTCGTAGCTCGGGCGATGCTGTAGGTGATTATGCATTTATGCGTTTGGCTGAGTTGTACTTAATGAAGGCTGAGGCTTTAGCTAGAGATAACAAAGCTACTGAAGCGCAAACAACCTTTACTAAGTTTCAAATAACTCGCGATCCTGATTATGTTTCAAAAGGCAACACAGGTGATGCTTTGATTGCTGAAATCATGAATAGCCGCTATGTTGAGTTATGGGGTGAAGGTTTCAACTGGCTCGATCACAAACGATTGGGATTGCCTATTAATAGAACAAACTCAAACTTTGATGTAGCTACTTGCACGGTATTGGAAGTTCCTGCTGATGATAAGAGATGGCAATGGGCTATCCCACAGCAAGAAATGAACTCTAACCCATTGATGGTTCAAAACCCACTTTAAGTTTTACATAACAAAGGGCTGTTTGGTTATCAGACAGCCCTTTTATGCTTATTTATAACGACAAACGATTCTAGTAAAAACTACTTCAATTGTATCTACTATTATGCTAAAGAAATATTTACTATTTGGTCTCACAATGGTGATGGCCCTTACTACAAACGCACAAGATATACCTTATCAAAAACCACCTAAGGTTATAGAAGACATGGCACTGGCTGCTTTTTCTACTGTTGTTAGAGTTAACAAAACGCAAGATTGGGCGTTCAAGCTAAGTGAAGCTCCTTACTACTCTATTGAAGAGCTGGCACAGCCCGAACTGAAGCTGGCCGGACAACGTATACAACCCAATACTTTTAGCACTTCACGACAAAAAGGTTTTGATGGCATAACTTTGATTTTATTGAAAGATAAAAAAGAGTTTGAGGTAACCAACCTACCCGAAAATGCTGTTATCTTATCGGCCTCTTGGTTGACCTTTTCTGATAAGGTAATCATGGGTGTGAAAGAGAGTGATGGTGTCTATCTGTATGAAGTATCTACTAATGATTTTAAGGCACACAAATTGACCGATTACAAGGTAAATGCTACCAATGGCATTAACCTAATTTCTACAACCGATGATAGCTTCCTGTTTTATGCGGTGCCAAGCACAGATAGAGAAGTACCCGTGAAAAACCCCGTACCTACAGGCCCGGTGATACAAGAAAACAATGGAAAGGTAGTTGCTGCACGCACCTATCAAGATTTGTTGAAGAATAAGCACGATGAAGATTTGTTTAATTATTATTTTACCTCTCAGCTAGTCGAAGTATCTCCAGAAGGAGTGAGAGAGATTAATGAACCACAGATTTATCGTTCGCTTAGTGTATCTCCCAATAAAGAGATGCTGCTTTTATCAACTATTGAGCGCCCTTATTCTTATGTAGTACCCATGTATAGTTTCCCAACCAAAACAGTGGTTACTGATATGAATGGCGCACTTATCAAAGAGATTTCAAATACTCCTACTGTGGTAAATGCTATGGGATATGATACTACCTCTCCTTATCCTCGCCAATATAGCTGGAGAGCTGACAAGCCTGCAACTCTTACTTGGATTGAAGCTCAAGATGAGGGTAATCCTCGCAAGAATAAAGTGGAGTATTCGGATATCATGTATCAACAGGAGGCTCCTTTTAGTGCCGACAAGGTAGAAATACTAAGAACTCCATGGCGTTTGGGTCGTGTGACGTGGTGCGATGATGACTTTGCTCTTGCTACAGAGATGTCTCAAGCTAAGCGTATGCGTCGCACTTCATCTTTTTCGCCTAGTGGCAGCAAAGAGCCTCAAGTGATATTCGAGCTAAGCACCAACGACCTTTACAACGATAAAGGTACACCTGTGCTAACTAGAAATGAGTATGACAAGTATGTGATATATACTGATAAGAAACACTCCTTTTTATTGATGAGAAGCAATGGTGCATCTCCCGAAGGCGATAGACCGTATTTAAGCAAATACACCCTTGCCGATGGAAAAAACCAGATATTGTGGAGAAGTCAAGCTCCTTACTACGAAAACATCAGCGAGGTACTCAATCCCGAAAAGCTGGTGATGCTTACTACTCGTCAATCTAAAACGGAGCCTGTCAACTACTTTGTTCGCGATTTAAAAAGAAAGAAACTGACAGCTATCACCGATATTCAAAATCCTTATCCCATGATGGAAGGGGTGACCAAACAATTGATTAACTACAAAAGAGCCGATGGGTTGGGGCTTACCGCCACTGTTTATCTTCCTGCCGGATATGATAAGGAGAAAGACGGACCGCTACCGGTGTTGATGTGGGCTTATCCACGCGAATACCGCTCAATGCAAGATGCCTCACAAGTGAGGGGTTCCGAGCACACCTTCTCTGTTATCAATTATGGTTCTCCTATATTTTGGGTAACACGCGGCTACTGCGTGATGGCTAATGTGGAAATGCCTATTGTAGGTAGCGAAGATCAAGAACCCAACGATACCTATGTAGAGCAGCTCATTATGGATGCCGAGGCTGCCGTGAAAGTGATTTCAGATATGGGAGTAGGCGACCCCGATAGAGTAGCTGTAGGCGGACACTCTTACGGTGGGTTTATGACAGCCAACTTGCTGGCTCACACTAAGCTGTTTAAAGCAGGTATTGCTCGTAGTGGTGCTTACAATCGCACACTTACCCCTTTCGGCTTTCAAGCTGAGACTCGCACCTATTGGGAAGCTCCTGAGGTATACTACAACATGTCGCCCTTTAGCTTTGCCAATCAAATGAGTGGCGCTTTGCTGATAGTTCATGGTGAAATGGATAATAACACCGGTACGTTCCCCATTCAAAGTGAGCGTTTGTATAGTGCCATCAAAGGGCATGGAGGAACAGCTCGCTACGTGGTTTTGCCTTATGAAAGTCATGGTTATTCAGCCAAAGAAAACATCCTTCATTTGCTTTATGAAGAAGATGCTTGGCTCGAAAAATATGTTTCAAATAAAGAGTAGGCTTATTATTAAGTACGTCTATTTTCATATAGCTCTCTATTAATTACCTTTACAAGAAGCTATAACTTACCTTGCCGTCAATCTTTTCAGTAAATACTTTTATTGGAACGTTGATGGCAAGGTTTTTTGTCTTTATAAACAAATACTACCTAAACAACTCTTATTCTTTTTTTTGGTAATAATAAACTGAATTTGCAACTCAGAAGTTCAGTCTTTTCTCCTCAAAGTTTGTAACCCAATAATTATATCATTAACTTTGCTTTTCGATGACTATGATAATCGCAGCATTTATAAGAATCCTAACTAATACCATGAATCAATCCTTATCCAAACCAAAAGAGAGACTCGAA
>CAMTOV010000109.1 GCA_947074235.1 uncultured Bacteroides sp.
AGCAAGCACATCTTTCAAGATGGCGAATAACTCTTTCTCATCTTCAGCGTGCACCTCTTTGTCAAGAGTTGTAGCGTCATTCTCTGCATCATATCCCAAGTGAATCATGATAGTAGCGTCACCACCATCATCAACAATCAAAGTAGGGCCTTTGCCACCTTCGAAGTTCAACGCTTGAAGCGTACACCACCAGTACTCAGCAAGAGTTTCGCCTTTCCAAGCAAATACCGGTACACCCGCAGCAGCAATAGCCGCAGCAGCGTGGTCTTGAGTAGAATATATATTGCACGAGCACCAACGAACCTCAGCACCAAGAGCAACTAATGTTTCGATAAGCACTGCCGTTTGAATAGTCATGTGAAGCGAACCCATCACGCGGGCACCTTTCAAAGGCTTCGATTCTCCATATTTTTCGCGAAGAGCCATTAGGCCGGGCATCTCTTTTTCTGCCAACTCGATTTCCTTGCGTCCAAAATCAGCAAGTGTAATGTCTGCCACTTTATAGGGCAATGTAGAGAATAATTCTGTAGACATATTGTAAATGTTTAATAATAAAAGTGATGCAAAGATAGAATATTATAAACAGCAAGGCAAAAGGTTGCGCTATTTTAATCAATAATAACAGCAAACTGGAATGATTTTTTAAGAAATATTCTGTAGTTTTGTAGATACATTTATACATGACTGTGCTAATACTTCTAACTCAAATAGGATAACTATGGAACTCTATGAATCGAAAACGAAGAAGGAATTAATTGATATTATTAATCAGCTTGAGAAGCAGGTAGAGCAATTATCTTCTCATCTTACTATAGAACGCAATATCAAAAAAGCTGCAAAAAAAACGGTTGAAGGCAACGCTGATATTTTGCGCAGCGTTCAATATGAAAGAATCTTAACTTACGAAGAAGAAATTGCTGATACCCCCTCGTTTTCTTATGACACACTTTACCTCAATGCCACGTCAGATAATCCGTTGTCCGAAATAGAAGAGCTTCGTCGTATCAATCTGTTACTCAATGTGGTGCTCAATAATGTGCCTGTGTATCTTTTTATGAAAGATGCCAAGAATGATTTTAGGTATGTATATTTTAATAAAACCTTTGCCGACTATTCGGGCATTACTCCCGAAAGTGCTATAGGGCGCAATGATTTTGAGATATTTCCGGATGCTACTGATGTAGAGCGTTTTCATAGAGATGATTTGCATGTGCTGAAAATGGGGCGTGTTGAATTTACCGAAGAATATATAACTAAAAACGGTGAAGAACGCATGACAAAAACTGTAAAAAGTGTGGTGAAATCTAGCGAAGGTCATCCTTATATTATTGGTATGTCATGGGATATGACTGACATTATGCAGATGAAGAAAGAGCTTATTACTTCGCGCATCAAAGCCGAAGAATCGGATAGGCTGAAATCTGCTTTCTTGTCAAATATGACGCATGAAATTCGTACTCCTCTCAATGCTATTGTAGGCTTCTCTCGCTTGATGGTTGACTCTGAATTGAAATCGGAACAGAATCAATATGCCGACATTATCGATAAGAACTCAACTGTATTACTTAATCTCTTTAATGATATACTCGATCTTTCTGCACTAGAAACGGGTACTTTCGACTTAGATGTCAGCACGATTCGTGTACATGATGTGCTCGATCAGTTGTATAACCAATTTAAAGACAGTACTCAGCCTCATGTAGAATTGATACTCGATTCCATGGATGAGACTCAATGCATGGAGAGTGATTTAAAGCGTATTCTACAAATAGGCAATCATTTACTTTCCAATGCAGTTAAGTTCACTTCACAAGGTGCCATCAACTTGGGTTTTACTAAAAAGCGTGACATGATTCAGTTTTATGTGCACGATACAGGCATAGGTATAAGTCCTAAACGATCTGCTTCTATATTTTTACGATTTGATAAAGGTGATAAATTTGTGCAAGGTAGTGGTTTGGGGTTGCCTATTTGTCGCATGCTTGTAGAAAGAATGGGCGGACAAATATGGGTACAATCAAAGTTAAGCAAAGGCTCAACCTTTTATTTTACGCTACCTATCAATGCTAGTCAAGTCATGCTATAATAACTATATTCGCTTTTTTCGTAATGAGTCAATCTATTGAAATAGAAAAATATATTCATTGTATAAGAGAAATATGCCCCAGGATAACCGATGAAGCCATCGCCTATTATCGTGAAAGACTTAGTGTTTCTTATCTTCGCACACGTGATTATTATGTAAAACGGGGCGATATTCAAGTGCAATCGGGATATATTGTAAAGGGTTTAGTACGTGTATATTACATTGATGATAAAGGTAACGAGAATAATGTGACTTTTACTAAAGAAGGCGAACATGTTATTCATTATGGTGCTGCTGTAAGCAACCAGCCTAGCAAATACTACTTTCAATGCATTGAACCTACCATTCTTATTAATATTCCATTAGATCATACCCGTATCTGTTGTGAGAAGTTTGCTGATATTGAACATTACCTGCGCTTACTTCTCGAAAAAGAACTTAACAGAAAACAACAACGTATTGATAGCTTCATATTTAATTCTGCCGAAGAACGCTATTTAACTTTCATCGAAGAAAATCCTTCTCTCTTTAAACGGCTTACTCTCTCTCAGCTTAGTTCTTACTTGGGTATCGAGCGCCAAACTCTCACTCGCATTCGTAAAAAATTGTTGCAAACCTGATATTGACACAAATGTGTCATATTGCTAGGTCGTCAATTGCCTATCTTCGTCACCAAAAAATATGTTGATAGGACATTATGGACCTGCCTTTATCATTAAGGCGATTGATAAGAGAGTACCGTTGTGGGGATTGTTTATTGCAGTGCAAGTGCCCGATATTATATGGGGAATACTTATTTTACTTGGAGTTGAAAAAGCAAATATTGATTCTACTCTTATCTCCAATCCGCTCGATTTGAGTTATATGCCTTATTCGCATGGGTTGATTTCTACCTTGTGTTATAGCTTAGTGATAGTAGGTTTGCTCTCTTTTTTGCCTTACTGTCGTAAACACAAGGAGGTTGCTTGGTGGATAGGTGCAGCTGTGTTCTCGCATTGGTTGCTCGATTTTCTTTCACATCGACCCGATTTGCCAGTGTGGGGCAACACCATGAAGATTGGTCTAGGGCTGTGGAACTATCCCACATGGGCTGTAGTGATAGAGGTAGGTATCTATGTGATTGGTGCGGTGTGGTATGCCCTTGCAGTGCACGGTTTTAAACGAAGGGCTGGTTTGCTTTTCTGGGGATTTATCATTGTGTCGGTAGTTGCTTCTTCGTTTAGAGGTGAAGCTATGTCTCCATCGAGTGCTAGTTTAGTAGCTGTGTCGGCATTAGTATTTTATGCTGTGGCTACAACTATTATATACATTATCGAACAAAACGAACGAGAGCCTTATTAACAAACATTGTTTTCATAGGTTGGTATTGCAATAGAGGCCATCCGGGTTTTACTTGGATGGCCTCTATTCTGCTATATTATTTCTATTCCTTGCTCTTTGCAAAGCTTCAAACCTAACTCTTTGAGTTTGAACTTCTGAATTTTACCGCTGCCCGTCATGGGGAACTCTTCAATAAAGAATACATACTTCGGTATTTTGTGACGCGATATCTTATTTTTGCAGAAGTCGCGTACGTCCGATTCATGCATCTCTACATCGGGGTGAAGTATGATGAATGCACCAACTGCTTCGCCATATCTCTCCGAGGGGATACCAGCTACTTGCACATCCTTTACACCTTCAAGCTTGTAAAGAAACTCTTCAATTTCGCGTGGATAAATATTCTCTCCTCCACGTATTATCATATCTTTGATGCGGCCAGTGATGCGATAGTTGCCATCTTCATCTTTGATGCCTAAGTCGCCCGAATGCAAGAAGCCGTTCTTATCAATCACCTCGGCTGTGGCTTGTGGGTTTTTGTAGTAACCCTTCATATTGTTATAACCACGGTTGCACATCTCGCCTTGCACACCAATAGGACATTCTTCACCTGTTTCTGGATCGAGTACCTTCACTTCAGTGAACTCGAAATCGCGGCCTACAGTGGTGCAGCGCACTTCAAAGGAATCGTCAATGCGTGTAGCCGTCATACCGGGTGATGTCTCTGTGAGTCCATACACGCTCGTCACTCTCATAAACATCTTCTCTTGCACTTGCTTCATTAGTTCAATAGGGCAAAGCGAACCGGCCATGATGCCAGTGCGAAGACTAGACATATCGAACATGTCGAACATCGGATGATGTAGTTCGGCAATGAACATGGTAGGCACACCATAAACAGCAGTGCATCGCTCTTTGTGGATAGAGGCTAGTACCACCAATGGGTCAAAACGTTCTACCATCACTTGTGTGCAGCCGTGCGTCAAGCAGTTCATAGTGGCAAGCACCACACCGAAGCAGTGAAACAAGGGGACACAGCAACAAAGTTTATCGTCGGCTGTGAACTTCATGTGTTCGCCCGTTAAGTAGCCGTTGTTGGCAATGTTGTGGTGCGAAAGCATCACCCCTTTTGGGAAACCCGTTGTACCCGATGTATATTGCATGTTCACCACATCGTGGCAACTCACTTGGCTCTTTAGCTCATTTAAATGATCATCTTCTGTCGATTTACCTAGAAGCAGCACTTCGGCCGTATTGTACATCCCACGATGCTTCTCTTGTCCCACGTAAATCACGTTTTTCATATAAGGGAAGCGTTCACTTTTAAGATGACCACGTTGGCAGGTTTTCAGTTCGGGCAGCATGTTGTAAGTCATTTCCACAAAGTCGCTGTCTTTCTCGCCATTCACAATACAAAGCGTGTGCATGTCCGAGTTTTCTACCAAGTATTCTAGCTCCGATTGTTTGTAGTTGGTATTTACCGTCACATACACCGCGCCAATCTTAGCACAGGCATAAAGCAGAGTCAACCAATCGGGCACATTGGCTGCCCAGATGCCCACGTGTGTGTCTCGTCCTACGCCAATGGCTATAAGTCCTTTGGCCATATCGTCTACACGTTGATTAAACTGCTTCCAGGTGAAACGTAAATTGCGGTCGGAATACACCATATATTCCTTATCGGGTGTATGCTCAGCCCAGTGTTCTAGCCACTGACCGAGTGTTCTATCATATAATTGCATGTTTTTTTCTTGAGTGGTTGATTAGAAAATCATCATGTTATACCGGTGTGTAGATTACAGCCAATATCTTAGCAGCTTTGCCTTCGTAGGCATGAACATGATGAGGTACTATTGAATCGTAATAGATGCTATCTCCCTCTTCGAGCAAATAGGTATGTTTGCCGTAGCTGATTTCCATTACTCCTTCCATTACCATAATAAACTCTTCACCTTCGTGAGATGACAAGACAAAATCGCTCGATTCTTCAGTTGGCTGCACATCGATGATGAAAGGCTCCATGTGTCTGTCGGCCTTCGATTTCGACAAAGAGTGATACTCCATATGACGACGCGAATGAATAGCATTGTTTGAAAAGCTGATGGTGTCTGATGCCTCTTTTTTGCGACAAACTACAGGTCCAGTCTCGTCTTGATCGTCGAGGAAAGTGCCTAGGCGAACTCCCAACACACGAGCTATTTTGATAAGTGGAGCAAGCGAAGGTAGGTCTATATTGTTTTCAATTCGTTCAATTTGTTCGATGGCCAATCCCGAGCGTTCGGCTAGGTCTTCAATTGTGATATTTTTCTCTTGGCGGAGAGCTTTAATCTTCTCTCCTACAATTTTGGTTGTATCCATTCTGTCTAGATTTTAAAGTGCAACGTTTTGAGTTGTAATTATATAAAGTATGCGTGCAAAAATAGTAAAATCTTTATAATTAGTGCAAGTTTACCTATAAAATAGAGCACAAAACGTCTTTTCACTTTAAAATTGTCACTTTGTGTAGAGATTATCGAACGAATAATTTACTGAACGCGTGAAAGAATAGCCATCTCCTGTTATGGTTTGTGTGCAATATTGGGGCATGATATCAGTGCTGGACAGGTCTAAATTGTATTCAAAAGTGGTCACTTCGTCCGATCCTTCATATTGCATACTGGCTATTACTCGATGGTTGATGCCCAATAGACCATCATAGAAAGCTACTCGGTGTATACTTAGTGGATGAATCTCCATCAAGAAATAGTTAGGAAATGTATTCCATTTCACATCGTCTGTATAACGAATATTTGCCACATCGGTATAGCCATGCATGGTGATTGTCATTGTAGTGCCAGTGTTTCCATTGTAGTTGAATTTTATGGACGAAAATTGGTTGCCATCAATATACTCTATCACGGATTTTAACTGCTGATTGCTGTCATAGTCAAACTGATAGGTACGCACCTGTCCACCGCTACGATAAGTAGCCTGCTTCGCCAAGCCATTCAACTCACTGGTGTTGTACTCCCATTCATCTCCCTGATCGTCTGTATAGGTGCGGGTGTTCGAACCATATTCTTCACCAATTATATAATTGTTGGTAGAGGTGTGTACGCCCGAAGCATTCTTCGTACTACAGCTATTCAACCTTATAAAATGCGTGTAGTTGTATACTTCTGAATAGGCTGTTGACAACGAACCATCTGTTTTGGTCTTTTTTTCACTAACAACTAGTTGGGTATTCCATAAGGGTGGTTCAATAATTAATTCATTGTCATCATTTTCGTTGTAGCACGATGTAAGGGTAGTTGTTATAAACAATACTGCAAATAGGAAAAACGTTTTGCGTCTCATACAAATCATTATTTTATTTCAAGGTCGGTGTGCTCAATATCATCATAACCAGGTGTATAGTTGATGGTGTATGTGTGGTTTACCGACTACGTCTTGCCAGTTAATGAGTTAGTAGCACTGCTTCAAAGATAGACACAAAAGAACTAGAAACAAAAAAGAGCCGCAACTTCTTTCGAAGTGCGGCTCTTTTAAAATGATTTTGCTTCGGATTAGCGACGTAATCCAAGAGTTTTAACGATAGCACGATATCTAGTGATATCAGTTGCTTTTAGGTAGTTTAACAAACGACGACGTTTTGCTACCAAAGTTGTCAAAGCTCTTTCTGTACTATAATCTTTTCTGTTGAGCTTCATGTGCTCAGTCAGGTGAGAAATACGGTATGAAAACAATGCTATCTGCGACTCAGATGATCCAGTATCAGTGTTAGACTTTCCGTACTTTTCAAAGATTTCTTGCTTTTTAGCAGCTTCTAAATACATAAGATTTGGTTTTAAAAATGTATAATTTCTCTTATTGAGGCTGCAAAGATAGATATTATCTACGTATCACACAATGATTTGCAAGAAATATTTTCATTCTATATGATTTTTTTCTTTCTTTATTTCGTACCTTTGCGGCCAATTAATAGGTATTATATGCAAAATATTAGAAACATTGCAATTATTGCCCATGTTGACCATGGGAAAACAACGCTGGTTGACAAGATGTTGTTGGCCGGACATTTGTTCCGCGATAACCAAACGAGTGGCGAATTGATCTTGGATAACAATGACTTAGAGCGCGAGCGTGGTATCACTATTCTCTCTAAAAACGTTTCCATCAATTATAACGGTACAAAAATCAATATTATCGACACTCCGGGTCACAGTGACTTTGGTGGTGAGGTAGAGCGCGTATTGAACATGGCCGATGGAGTTATTCTATTAGTGGATGCCTTCGAAGGACCTATGCCTCAAACTCGCTTCGTATTGCAAAAAGCATTGGAGATTGGTTTGAAGCCTATCGTGGTAGTAAACAAGGTAGACAAACCAAACTGCCGTCCTGATGAAGTACACGAAATGGTATTCGACTTGATGTTTGCGCTTGATGCAACCGAAGAGCAATTGGATTTCCCAACTATATATGGTTCGGCTAAGAATGGCTGGATGAGCACCGACTGGCAAAAGCCAACCGATAATATCACTCCACTGTTGGATTGTATCATCGAAAACATCCCTGCTCCCGAAATGCTAGAGGGTACTCCACAAATGTTGGTTACTTCGCTCGACTACTCATCTTATACAGGTCGTATCGCTGTGGGTCGTGTGCACCGTGGTACTATCAAAGAGGGTATGAATGTATCTCTTGCTAAACGTGATGGTACTATCACTAAGTCTAAAGTAAAAGAGGTGCACGTGTTCGAGGGTCTTGGTCGTGTAAAAACTACTGAGGTGTCATCGGGTGATATCTGTGCATTGGTAGGTATCGAAGGTTTCGAAATTGGCGACACTG
>CAMTOV010000110.1 GCA_947074235.1 uncultured Bacteroides sp.
AAAGAAAACGGATACTCCTTTAATTGGAATATCCGTTTCAATGATTATTTAGTTTGATAGATTAGTATATCTCAATACCGTCCATGCAAAGGTCGGCTTGTAATATTTCTCCGGGAGTATCGCGACGACAATCAATACCATTGCGAAGAGTGCCTCCATTGGCAAATACAAGTCTCACAAACAGCGCTTCTCTTGGTTCAAAAGTTATCACGTCGGTATAAGCTTTTCTCCCTTTTTCTGGGTATTGGCGTTCAAATACTTCTTGAGCAACTTTAATAAAGTTTTCGCCATCTTCTGAAACTTCAACTGTAACTGCTCCAACAGGCATCATGCGGAATGCGGGATTGTATAATGACCCAAATACTACCTTGCTAACTGAGCTTACTTCATCTAGTTTTACCGTAAATACCAGCTCTTTATTGTTATCATCCATTTCGAAGAATGTCCAAGGAATGTATGATGCATTGTTACCTCGTTTGCCATTGGTCAATCCCATGGTAACTGTATCGCCATAAATAAAGTCGTTTTCACCAAGGATGTCACCCTTAGCCCAACCAATTTCGATATTTGTAGTGAAAGGTTTGCCTGATATTAAGTTGCCATATAAGGGCTTGTGTCTCACTTCACCAATGCGCTTGCCATCTTTGAATGCTGCAGCTTTCAAATTGATATTCCCATTCAGTACAAAAGGCTCTGAATATAACATAGACTGAGCAGTAGGAGTGCTTCCGTCAATTGTGTAGCGCACCTCTGCAGTAGGGTTAAAGCAATCAAGAATAACCATCAACTCGTTGTCTAATACTTTTGTGTTGACATTTACATCAAAGTAGTTGCGGCATGCATTTACTCCTAAGATATCCATACGTGCATACTCTTCTTCTAAGCGCTTACAGTAATCGGTCCAGTTCTTGTTCTTATCCTCTGTCCAAGCTGTTTCCGAAATGGCTGTCAGTTTAGGGAATATTTGATAATCGCGGCGGTCTTCAGTTTGCATATACTCAGTCCAAACATTACCTTGCACACCTATGATGTGTTTTTTCACAAGTTCATCTGCACTGTCTTCTACGGGGTTGTAGTTGTAAGTCATCTTCAAAGTAACATATCCTCCAATAGTGATAGGAGCTGTTTCTGGGTCTTCTTGATAATAGTCCAAATACATATATGGACTAGGAGTCATAATTGCATTATGTCCTTGTTTGGCAGCATTCATACCACCTTCAACTCCTTGCCAAGACATAACAGTAGCGTTAGGGGCAAGTCCTCCTTCGAGTATTTCGTCCCAACCAATGATGTTCTTCCCTTTGGTGTTGATGTATTTCTCCATGCGAGTAATCACATAGCTTTGCAACTTCTCTTCTTTCGAGTGAAGTTTACCATCTACAGGATTAGGAGTTGTATCATCCTTTAAACCTAGTTTTTTGATAAGAGCTTGACATTCGCTACAGCTTTTCCAAGCCGTTTTATAGCACTCATCACCACCTACATGAATATATGGGCTAGGGAATAATTCAACCACTTCATCAATTACACCTTGTAGAAACTCAAAAGTTTCTTCTTTAGGGCAATATACCTCTTCAAAGATACCCCATGTGCCAGGTACATCATATATAGAATCGGGCGTACAAGATAGGTGAGGGTAAGAAGCAATAGCAGCCAACGCATGCCCGGGCATTTCTATTTCGGGAATTACCGTAATGTATTTGCTGGCAGCATATGCTACAATGTCTTTAATTTCTTCTTGAGTATAATATCCGCCTGTTGGTTGCCCATCATATATTTGAGGGTAGTTTGTATAGTAATAATCTATCAGCGTTTCTTTGCGGTTTGCACCAATATTGGTGAGCTCAGGATATTTTTTTATCTCAATTCTCCACCCCTGATCATCGGTTAAATGCCAGTGGAATGTATTCATTTTGTGCATAGCAAGCATGTCGATAAACTTCTTCACATATTCTACCGATGAGAAGTTACGACAAACATCAAGCATCATACCACGATACGAGAAACGAGGAGCATCAACAATTTCTACTGCTGGTAGAGACCAGTCGGCTTTCTTGTTTAGCTTGTCACCATAAACTGCTGGGGGAAGCAATTGATAGATTGTTTGTACGCCATAAAAGAATCCACTGGGTTGTGATGCAGATATAGTAACGTTTTCGCTAGTGATAGATAGTTCATATCCTTCGCTAGGAATATTCTCGTTGTTTTGGAATATAATAAATGGAGGGTTTGACGAGTTTTCGTTTTGAACGTGCTCGAGAGTGATACCCGATGTAAGGGTTATCTGATTGATAAAGCTATCAGCAATTTCTACAACCTCTGGGTTGCATCCGGTTGTTATAACTTTAACTTGATTGTTTAGAGTGAACCTTCCTTCTTGAGGAATCAGCTGATTGGGCCGCGGAATAACATTGTACTCATTAGCCTTTTCTTTTTTCTCTTTACATCCGGGGGAGATGAACAAAAGAGATAAAAGGAAGAGATAAAGTCCTTTTTTCATGGTAAAAATGTGTGTTAAGTTTATAAATAGCAAATAGAAAAGGTTATCCTATTTTGCTGATCTTCTTTAGCTTTTCCTCATCAATAATCTTGATTTTTCGTCCGTCAATAGTAATCAATCGTTCAGCTGCAAAATTTGAAAGTGTACGAATTGCATTTGAAGTAGTCATATTTGATAAATTAGCCAAGTCTTCTCTTGATAAATAAATACTTAGCGTCGATCCATCTTCTTCCAATCCATAGCTCTCTTTTAAGAAAAGTAAGGACTCTGACAAACGACCACGAATATGTTTTTGAGTTAAGTTTACAGTTCTTTCATCGGCAATACCCAAATCGATAGAAAGTTGTTTAATGAAAAATAAAGCGAGGTTATTATTTTGTGAGATAAGCGTTGTAACGGCGCTCATAGGTATTAAACCGATAACTGAAGGTTCGAAGGCAGCTGCGGTAGTTACAAAATCTTCTTTAGCAAAGAAGGCGCGATAAGCGAAATATTCAGTAGGCTTAATCATTCTAATGATTTGGCTTCTACCACCTACACCATCTTTGTATATTTTGACTTTACCACTAAGAAGACACATTAAATGCGATGGAGACTCTCCTTCGCAATAAATAATTTCATTCTTCTTATAATTCTGTAAGGTAAAATTATTAGCTAAGAACTCTCTTTGTTCTTCATTAAGAGAGCTCCACATATCAGGAATCTGTTCCGAGATATCTATGTCTGCCAGATTTTTTTTTACCATAAGTGCTGCAAAACTGTGTTATAGAGCACAAATGTAGAAAGAATAATTGAAAAAATGAATGAATTGTGGCAAATATTACAATGATGCTACGTTTGTGCACGAACACAATGTTTGTTGTTGTATTTACTACTATACAAATGCTACTAATTGGAAGATATTTGTTATACGACACTCATTAAGAACTTTTGAAATAACAGCTTTTTAAGTGTAAGTTTAGAAACAATTCTATCTATAAATTGACTTGAAATTATTGCTATAATAATGGCCGATTATAAATGATTGATTTTACCTTGTAAATCTAAACATTCTATCTGTTAAATGTAAAGAATTAGTTTGTGGAATGTGTAGGTTTTAAAAACGATTAAATGAAGGGCATAAATGCTGCTTGTGCGCAGTTGTAATTAATCAATAATTATGAGTTGGCACAAAAAAAAGGAGGATGAATATTTCTATTCTCCTCCTTGAATATATGCATAAGTTGATGCTTAGTTTCTTCTTCCGAAGTTGAAAAGTTCCGATTCAGTTCTTGCATTGTCAAGCACCACAGTAAGTTCTTCTACTTTTTCAGGATATACACTAGCAAGATTATTATCTTCATGAATATCCTCATCCAAGTTATAAAGTTCAAGAATGGTTTCACCTACGATTGGTTGACGAATCAACTTCCATTTACCGCTACGCAATGCTTCTCTACCATTCATCTCGTGGAATTCCCAGTATAGATAGTCGTGTTGTTTTTGACCATCTTTTGAGAATAGAGTAGGTAAGAAAGATACCCCATCACTATCAGATGTAACATTAGCTCCAGTCAATTCTGCAAGTGTAGGCATCATGTCCCAGAATGCACTGATGTGATTGTTTTCTACACCCGCTTTTACTTTGCCCGGGCTCCATGCAATCATTGGCACACGCACACCACCTTCGTAAAGATCGCGTTTTACACCACGCAATGGGCCATAACTTTTAAAGAAGTCTGGATCTGCTCCACCTTCGCGATGAGGGCCATTATCGCTGGTAAGAATAATCAATGTATTTTGATCAATACCTAGTTCCTTAAGCTCAGCAATTACTTCGCCTACATACATGTCAAGGCGAGTAACCATAGCAGCAAACGATGCTTTTGGTTTTTCTGAAGCAGCATAACCACCTCTGTAAACGAAAGGAACTTCCTCAAATGAGTTTTCGTACATCTGATAAATTGAATCGTGAGGCAAGTTCAACTCAGCATGAGGCAATGTGTAGGTAAGCATTGCGAAGAAGGGTTTATCCTTGTTTTCGCGAATAAAGGATAATGCTTTATCGTGAATGATATCTTGTGAGTAGGTTGTGCGACCTGGGTTTACGTTCTCTGGATATTCTACTTTAGTATCATTATGCCAAAGATGGCCAGGATAATATGTATGTGCTTCGCGTTGGCAGTTGTAACCAAAGAATTCGTCAAAGCCCATATTGTTTGGTGTAGATACCGAACCTGGATATCCCAATCCCCATTTGCCAAATATACCAGTGTTATATCCAGCCGATTTCATGAGTTTGCCAATTGTGAATGTACCGTCTTCCATTGGTTGTTGGCCCTCTGGTGCAATTTCTCTGTTACCACGAATTTGGCTGTGTCCAGTATGAAGCCCAGTCATCAACGAGCATCTGGAAGGGGCGCTTACAGTACAACCTGCGTAGTGTTGTGTAAACTTCATACCCTCTGATGCCATCTTGTCAATGTTTGGAGTTATAATCTTTTCTTGACCATAACATCCTAAATCACCATAACCTAAGTCGTCGGCAAGGATATAAATCACATTCATTGGAGCTTCACTCTCGGGAGCATTTTTGCAAGATGCCAAACTTAAAAGTGCAGGGCTAGTAAGGCATAACAATAGTTTAGATTTCATTTTTTGATATTATTGATTGTAGTTAATCAGTGTTTTTTAGATTTTAAAAAAAGGGGATGTGAGTATTTATTCTGCACATCCCCTTTATTATGTTGTTTTACTCGATTACCAACCAGGGTTTTGAGTTAAGTTCGGATTAAGAACGATTTCTGTAGTAGGCACTTGATATAAATAATATTTTTCTAACCAACCTTTGCCTTCAGATATTGGGCTGTTGAATAGATACAAGTAACCTTCAGTCATACTACCGTTTGTTCCATCAGATAGACCTGTTGTAGGATTGTAAAGAGTCATGCTGTTTGCTGTAGCAAATGATTTAGTTGCCCACATACCAGTAGCTGTTTGGTTCAAGAACCATGGAGCCATTCTCCATCTACGGATATCATAGAAGCCATAACCTTCACCCATCAATTCGATGATTCTCTCACGACGGATTTCCCACAATACTGGATCTACTTTAATACCAGTAACGTTATCTTTTGGATAGTAAGAACCTCTATTTGGATCGAAGCTGTCGTTGATTTCAGAAACAACCATTTTAGCAATACCTACACGCTCGCGTAGTTTGTTGATAGTTTCGTCAGCAACGCCTTGAGTGAATTGATCCATTTCGAACATAGCTTCTGCATAGTTCAACATAGCTTCTTCCACTTTGAAGATTGGTTTGTCAGCAGTGTTTCTAGCACC
The DNA here is from genome assembly GCA_947074235.1 of uncultured Bacteroides sp. Classification (GTDB taxonomy): domain Bacteria; phylum Bacteroidota; class Bacteroidia; order Bacteroidales; family Bacteroidaceae; genus Bacteroides. The sequence continues at coordinate 5,822 of CAMTOV010000110.1, forward strand.
ATTGTTGAAGTTGCTTTCCCAGTTGTTCCAGTTCTTCCATACATAATAACCCGAACGACAAGTTACGAAAGCACCTGTACCCAAGCGAGGGATAGTTGGCACTAAAGAAGCCGACCAGTTTTGACCAGGAAGACGTTTCATACCTTCACCAGGATTGCTACAAGTTACGTTAGCACCCATTAGGTCGATGTATTCTCTATCAGCTGGATCATTAGTATATCCCCATGATGCTTTGCTATTTCCTTCTGGTTTATTAGCGCCATTAGCAGTTACTTTATAAGGAGGCATTACTACTTGATACAAACGTGGGTCTCTATTTCTAAACACATCATACATAGTAGCATTTCCATGATACTCAGATTGATTATTCAAGATTGGTTTACCGTTGTTCATCAAGTATAAATCAACTGTTTTTTGATTCATCTCAACATAATGAGAAGATGTATGCTCTACATAACATTGGTTACCTGCATAAGCACTAGTATATTCTTTGTAAAGAATCACACCTGGTACACCTTTAAGCTCGTCTGTATTCCAAAGTTGGCCATAACCTGCTGCAGGTTGATTAGCATCAACACCAGCACCTGTAAATAGAGTAGGGAAGCTGTTCATTAACACTTTAGAAACACGGATACATTCGTTCAAATATCTTTCATGATCACCTAAACCATGATATTTTCTCCAAGTACCTTCACGCAAAGTGAAACGAGAAAGAGCGGCACGCACACAGTGTACATTGATAGTATTTGCACCATCTTTGCTTTCAAAATCACCGATGTTTTCTTCAGCCCATTTAAGACGGTCAAGAATATTTGCTGCAACTACATCGCGGCTATCGCGTGGAGCGTAAACTTCTTCTGAAGTCTCGTTTAATGGTCTAGCAATCCAAGGCACATCGCCGAAACGGTCGATTAACTCCATATACCAGTATGAGTGGAAGAAGTAACCTACTGCACGCCAATGATCTTTTTCTGCATCATTCATGTCAGAACCATCAATGTTAGCAAGCATGATATTGATACGACGGATGTAAGAAGAGAAGTCCCAACCATTACCAGTAGAAGCATTACCTACTGTTTGATATGCGAACTGATTGAATCCATTTACATATTTAGACTCAAAATATCCTGCTCTAATATCTCCTTGATAAAAGCCATCTTGACCAAAACCTGTAATGGCTTGACCAATTGTATTGTTAGTAAACATAGGATAACAAGGCCACATGAATGACTGGAAGTTCTCGTATGATTTGAATGCATTTTCTTCTGTAAGTCCGGTTACCGGAGCTTTATCTAAATAGCTGTCATTACATCCGGTAAGTGCAACACCAGATAATATAGCTAGGCTAAGAATTATTTTTTTCATTAATAAAACTATTTATTTGGTTTATAGTGTAAAGTTGATACCGAAAGAGAAAGTACGGAACGATGGATAGTTCCAGCCTAAAGTCTCAGGGTCGATACCTTTTGGTAATGATGAGAATGTTGCTAAGTTTTCTGCACTAACAAATGCACGAAGTTGTTTTAGATAAACTTTATCCAACCATTGTCTTGGGAAGTTGTAAGATAAAGTAACATTCTTGATACGGAAATATGATGCGTTAGACAAATAGCGGTCTGATTGACGGTAGTTAGAACCAATATTACCATAGTTACCATAAATACGTGGGAACTTAGCATCTGGATTAGCATTGGTAAAGTCGCCATTTGCTTCATCTACTGGTTTCCAGTAGTTTTCGGTGCCCGAGTAAAGTGCTACGAATTTATAGTCAGAATACAATGGGAATGTTAAGTTGTTGTCCAACCATGCATCACGTTTACCAGTACCTTGTAGTACAACGTTCAAGTCAAATCCTGCAAAGTTTGCACCTAGGTTGATACCATATAGGTAACGAGGTAGTGCATTACCAATGATTTTACGGTCACCAGGATTTGCCAAAGTACCGTCACCAGCATAAATCAAGTTTTCTCCTTGAGCATCGTCGCGAAGGTTTTTGAATTTAACATCACCAGGACGAGGATTGTAACCATTGATTTTTGTTACGCCTTCCTTTAGTGTCCAAGTAGATGTGTTTTCAAAATCATCAATAGTATAGAAGCCATCATAAACATAACCCCAGATTTCACCAAGCTTCATGCCTTCGTAGAAGTTGTTGATAAGCTTGTTTTCGTTGCTGTTATATTTTGTGATTTCAGAAGAGTAGTCAGAAAGATTGAAACCAATTCTATATCCTACTTTACCAATTCTATCTCTCCAGTTTAAGCTAACATCCCAACCTCTAGTGCGCATATCAGCTGTGTTTTGGTAAGGAGCTGTTGCACCTACTACACCTGGCAATTGCATACCCGGAGCAAGCATACCTTTTGTGTCTTTTTGATACCACTCAAATAAACCGCTCAACTT
>CAMTOV010000111.1 GCA_947074235.1 uncultured Bacteroides sp.
TGAGTGTGGGCAATGGCGAGTTTGCCTTTACGGTGGATGCTACCGGTTTACAAACGTTTCAAGAAAAATATAAAATGGGAGTTCCTCTTGGCACACAAAGTCAATGGGGATGGCACAGCTTTCCCAATCCTCAAAACCTACAGCACGATGAAACATTAAGAGATTACGATTTTGGTCGTGGTAAAACTGAACCTTATGCAGTTCAGTTTAACGAACCGGGCAGACAGCAAGATGCAGGCAATTGGTTTAGAGTAAATCCTCACCGTCTTCATTTGGGCATTATTGGTTTTGATGGTTTGCAACCCGAACAAGTAGAAGGCATTGACCAAACACTTGATATGTGGAACGGCGTTATCTCTTCTAATTTTAATGTAGGTGGCGAAGAGGTTAGCGTTACTACCACTTGTCATCCTACTATCGATTTAGTATCCGTGAATGTTGATTCTAAAGCCAAACTTCCTATTGTGGTTAAGTTTCCATATCCTACGGGTGGTCATTGCGATGATGCGTGCGATTGGACGAAGGATGAACTGCATGCCTCTACAATTGTTGAGCAGACTAACGATTACGCACTTATTGAACGTAAGTTAGACGACACAACTTACTATGTAGCGATTCAACTAACTGGAGCTGATTTCTCACAAAGAGGTAAGAACGAATTTATAATCACTCCTACACAAGATAATTATTCCATTCAAAGTGGTTTTTATGCTGAAATGCCAAATAGAGTTACTCTCAAACATGATGAGGTAGTAAAAGCATCTGAAAACTATTGGAACAGCTTCTGGACTAATGGCGGTATCGTCGATTTTGGCGATTGCAAAGATCCTCGCGCTAGAGAATTGGAACGTCGTGTAGTTCTTTCACAATACCTACTAGCTATTCAATGTGCTGGTAGTTACCCACCACAAGAAACGGGGTTGACCTACAACTCTTGGTTTGGCAAGTTTCACTTAGAGATGATTTGGTGGCATCAAGCTCAGTTTGCTCTATGGGGCAGAGAAGAGCTTCTTGCTAAAACACTAAACTGGTATCACAGTGCAGCTCCTATAGCTCGCGAGATAGCAAAACGCCAACAGTTCGATGGTTTGCGTTGGATGAAGATGACCGATCCTTCGGCTATGGAAGCTCCTTCTAAAGTGGGCTCCTTCTTGATTTGGCAACAGCCACATATTATCTACTTGGCAGAATTGATCTACCGCAATAACCCTTCGGATGAGTTTTTGAAGGAGTACTATGATTTGATACAAGAGACAGCTCAGTTTATGTACTCGTTTGCTACATACGATGAATTAGAGAGTCGTTTTGTTTTAAAAGGGGTTATTCCTGCACAAGAAACCCTTCGTGCCTCCGAAACAATCAACCCTCCTTTTGAACTTTCATATTGGCATTATGGTATGTCGGTGGCTCAAAAGTGGCGCGAACGTATGGGCGAGAAACGCAACTTGGCATGGGATGAGATGATGGACAAGCTATCACCATTGGCTGCCAATAGCGATGGTCTGTATCTAGCCTCGGAAGATGCTGTAGATACCTACAAAGACATTAGATATACTTCCGATCACATGGCGGTGCTTGGTGCATACGGCATACTTCCTAAGTCGCCCTTGGTGCGCGAAGATTATATGCACAACACGTTCGATTGGATTTACGACAATTGGAACTGGGGTAAAACGTGGGGATGGGATTATCCTATGACGGCTATGAATGCTGTTCGCTTGGGTGAGCCTGCCAAAGCTATCAATGCCTTGTTGATGGATAAGCGCACCAATACCTATCTAGTGAATGGACACAACTACCAAGATGGCCGATTGAGATGTTATCTACCTGGCAATGGTGGTTTGCTTACCACTGTGGCATTGATGTGTGCTGGTTGGGACGGATGCGAAGTTGAAAACCCTGGCTTCCCCAAAGATGGTAACTGGAATGTTCGTTGGGAAGGTTTAAATCCTATGCCTTAATTTATAGATTATAGAAAATGAAGAATCTTGCTATTACTCTTTTCTTGTTTTGCACTGTTTCATTATGGGGGCAGAACAAGAGTGTTGTGCAACTTAATGAAGATTATACATTCAATGATTTAGCTTCCAATCAGCGTTCTCTTCGGTTCTATCCAGAAGGTAATGGAGTAGAAGTGGTGAATGGTGAGAAGAAGTTTATCAGAGGTCTTTATGGTGCCAATAGTGGTTTTCGTATGGAGTGTAGCGATATGCCTGAGTTTGGTTTGTACCTTCCTCGTATGGGCGGCAACTTAAAGATTCTCACCTCTTACCAAAACTGTATTGCTCGCTATGAAGCGGGAAAGATGATTTATATGCTCGACAACGGGCTTACTATCGAAGCACAAGTGATGCGTTCGGGCGCAGATGCAGCTTTGTGGCAAATCAAGAATAATTCTAGAAGATCACAACTGATTGATATACACTTTGGCGGTGTAGCTGATGTGAAGTTCTATCGCGAAGGAGATTTAGGAGTCGATAAGCCCGACTGCTTCGATTTTAAAGAGGAATACTGCAAGGATAATGTGTATACGGTTGATAGTAATGAGGTGGCTATAGACTATGGTCGCAAAACACGTGCTAAGTTGTACATGACACTGCCCACTACCCATATTGAGATAACCGACTATCCTTCTTTAAAGGCCAGTTTTGAGATACTGCCCGGTGATGCCGAATACATAGCTATCTATCCTCAAAGCAATGAGTTGGATATGTCTTCTAGTCAGTTACCGAACCATTTTGCTTCTTCTGAACAGTATCGCCATGAGTTGTCACAAGCATTATACATCAAAACTCCCGATGAATATATCACTCCTATAGGCGAGGCATTAGCACTTGCAGCCGATGGCATTTGGAACGGAGAGGTTTGGCTTCATGGTGCTGTTGGTTGGCGTTCGCCCTATAGCGGTTGGCGTGGGGCATACGTTGGCGATGCCTTGGGTTGGCACGATAGAGCCAGAAAACATTTTAATGTTTATGCTGAAAACCAAGTGAAAGATATTCCTGCGGTTAAACCGCATCCTTCTCAAGACTCAACACTAAACTTAGCTCGTGCTGCCAAAGTGTGGGGCACACAAATGTATAGCGATGGTTATATCTGTCGCCGTCCCAGACAGAAGTCTGAGATGTCGCACTATGATATGAACCTCTGTTATATTGATGAGCTGTTGCGCCATCTTAGTTGGACGGGTGATGTGGCGTATGCACGTGAGATATTTCCTGTGATTGATCGCCACTTAAAGTGGGAGAAGCGCAACTTCGATCCCGATGGTGATGCTCTTTATGATGCTTACTGCTGTATTTGGGCAAGCGATGCTTTGTACTACAACAGTGGTGCGGTGACTCACTCTACTGCCTACAATTACTATGCGAACAAAAAAGCGGCTGAGATTGCAACGATTATAGGCATCGACCCAAAACCCTATAACGATGAGGCTGAGGCTATACTGAAAGCATTGAATAATACCCTTTGGCTAAAAGATAAAGGGCACTGGGCAGAGTTCAAAGACTTCATGGGACACCAACGTGTTCATCCTCATGCGGCATTGTGGACTATCTATCACGCTATCGATTCTGAGGTAGCCACTCCTTTTCAGGCTTATGCTGCTACTCGCTATGTTGACAATCAGATACCACATATAGCAGTGGAGGCCGATGGTGTTGAGGCTGGTAAGTACTCAGTTGTTTCTACTACCTCGTGGAAACCCTACTCATGGAGCATCAACAATGTAGCCATTGCCGAGGCGATGCATACTGCTTTGGCCTATTGGCAAAGTGGTCGCAATGAGAAAGCCTTCAACTTGATGAAGAGTGTAGCACTCGACAATATGTATTTGGGCTCTTCTCCACTCAACTTCGGGCAAATCAGTTTCTATGATGCAACTCGTGGCGAGTGTTATCGCGATTTTGGCGATCCTATTGGGGTGTGGTCGCGTGCCATGGTCGAAGGGTTGTATGGCATTAAGCCCGATGCCATGCATGGTAAGGTTACCATCACTCCTGGGTTCCCTAATGAGTGGGATAGTGCCGAACTTTCAATGAAAGATATAGCCTACAGTTTCAATAAAAAAGGCAATAAGATAACGTATCACATTGAGCAGCGATTTGCCACTCCTTTAGCTGTCACTCTTTGTGTTAAAGTAGATGCTAAGATTAAACGTGTATTGGTAAACGGAAAGGCTGCCAAGTGGAGTGTTGAAGATAATTCCATTGAGCAACCTCAAATCAATATTGAGTTGGGAAGCGATAAAGTCTATTCCGTATTGGTTGAAACCAGAGGTAAGTTGAAACCTAAAATGACTGGCAAAACCATCAATGAAGGCCCGATTGCCTTCTCAGAGTGTAAGGATGGAAATCTTGTATGGTGGCAAGTTAGCGAGCGCCCACAAGTGGTAGAGTGGGTAGTTGATAATGGCTTCAACCAAGTAAACCCTTCTAGCGTTCAGACAGTCGATTTATCAACTCACTATAACTCATCCGTTGCTGATATCTTCAAGAATAAATACTTGTCTCCACGTTCGCCCTATACCACTTTGCAAATTCCTACGCAAGGCATTGGCGAGTGGTGTCATCCTAAGCTTACTGCCCAAATAGATGATAGCGGTTTGCGTGCTAGAATCGACGACAATGGCATACTCAATACCTCTCTCCAAGTCAATTTCAAAAATAGCAAAGAGGGCAACAACGTTATCTATACTTCACTTTGGGATAATTACCCGGCTAAAGTCGATATTCCACTATCAGGCCACGGGAGCAACATTTATTTGATGATGGCAGGCTCTACCAACCACATGCAATATGGCATGGAGAATGGAGTAGTTAGGGTTTATTATACCGATGGTAGTTGTGATACTCTCTCGCTAGTCAACCCCACTACGTGGGTGCCTATAGAGCAAGATATATTCTATAACGAAGGTGCTTTTGCGGCTGAAAATGGGCACACTCCTCCCTATCGCATTCACCTCAAAGATGGTTTGGTGAGCCGCTATTTGGGCAACGAACTTTCTATAGAGGGTGTATATGGTAGAGAGATTGAATGTGGTGCCGGTTTGCTATTGGATATGAAGATTGATTCTGGAAAAGAGTTGAAATCTTTGGAACTGGAGACTCTCTCCAACGATGTAGTAATAGGATTGATGGGGCTATCTATCCAACGATAACCTTTGCAGAGTAAAATAACGATAACAATGATAACAAATAGAAAAATAATAGCAACTGTAGTTTGTCTCCTTTGTGCCTGTTCGGCCATGGCTGCTGTTCGCCCAGAGTCAAAACCATACGTTCGTTGGTGGTGGCTGGGCAGTGCTGTAGATAGTGTAGGCATCGATTACAACCTCAGTGAGTTTGCTCGTCAAGGCATTGGTGGGGTAGAGATAACTCCCATCTATGGGGTAAAAGGCAATGAAGCCAATGATAGACCTTTCCTTTCTAAACGATGGTTCGACCTTTATAGTTACACGGTAAATAGAGCCAACGAACTAGGGCTGCAAGTAGATATGAGCAACTGCACCGGTTGGCCTTTTGGTGGACCATGGGTGTCGATAGACGATGCGGCAGCAAAATATATACTCGATACTTATAGTGTAGATGGCAATGAATTGTTTGCCATGAAGATGCTACCCAAAGATGAGAAGCAACAAACTGTAGCTAAGATACAAGCCATACAAGCCGAGAATGTACAGACTAAAGAGCGTCGCTCATTGATGAAATATATCAAAGACGATAGTCTACTCTGGAAAGCGCCCAAAGGCGAGTGGAAAGTATATGCACTCTACTCCGGTCGTACATTCCAAAAGGTGAAGCGTGCCGCACCGGGTGGCGAAGGATATGTGCTCAACCACTACGACTCGTTGGCTGTAAAGCGATATTTAAACCATTTTGCTGAGGCTTTCGAGGCTCACAATGCTCCTTATCCCGATACTTTCTTCAACGACTCGTATGAGGTGTATGGCGCTAGTTGGACAGATGGTTTTCTTGATCAGTTCCGCAAAGATCATGGCTATGGCTTAGAAGATTATCTGCCGGAGTTTGCACAAGAGGGCCGTACTGCTGCATCGAAGCGAGTAGTCAATGACTATCGGGCTACTATCGAAGGAATGCTGATGAACAACTTCACTAAGGTGTGGCACAGCTGGGCCAACAGCAAGGGTAGCAGAGTGAGAAATCAAGCTCATGGCTCACCAGCCAACCTGTTCGACCTATATGCTGAGGTAGATATAGCAGAATGTGAATCGTTTGGACGTACCGATTTTGGAATAAAAGGGATGCACCCCAACCCCGATGCTAAAGAGAACGACTCGGATGCTGCTGTTTTCAAACTCGCCTCTTCGGCTACCCATGTTACCGGCAAAAGCGTAACTTCGGCCGAGAGCCTAACTTGGTTGACCGAACACTTTCACACCTCTTTGGCGCTTTGCAAACCAGAGATTGATAACTTCTTCACCTCGGGCATCAATCACCTATACTTTCATGGTGCACCCTATTCGCCCAAAGATATTACTTTCCCCGGATGGTTGTTTTATGCCTCTATCAACATGTCGCCTACTGCCCCTTTGTGGCAAGATGCTAATGGGTTGTTCTCGTACATGGAGCGCTGCCAAAGTAAGCTTCAACAAAGTAAGCCGGACAATGATTATCTGCTCTATATTCCGATAGATGATATACGAAACCAAAACGAAGGGCGCAACTATCTATTGTTTGATATTCACAAGATGGATCAAACCATGCCTTACCTGAAAGAGGTGATGAATAGCATCATTAATAGTGGGTATGATGCTGACTATATATCCGATGCCTATATTGCATCGCTCACGGTAGACAAGGACGAGCTAGTATCGGTGGGAGGCACTCGCTATAAGGCATTGATATTGCCCAATTGTAGACAGTTGCCACTTGCTACCCTAGAGCGTATAGTGGCACTTTCGGAACAAGGGGCAAAGGTGATTTTATATCAAGGAGAGCCAACTGATGTGTCGGGCTTTAAGAACTATAAGGCAGACCTCAAGAGAGCAAAGAAACTATTCTCAAAAATAGCGAATGGTAACTACTTGCGTGGTGATAATATGGAAACGCTGCTGCAACAAGGAGGTGGTTTGCGCGAGCCTATCAAAGCTAAAGGAACACGCCTTATCCGAAAAACAACAGATGATGGTAAGCTCTATTTTGTATCGCAATTGAGCAGTCAAGAGATAGATGGCTGGGTAGAGATGGGCGTAGCTACCAATAATGTTGCTTTTCTTAATCCCATCACGGGGCAGAAGTCGAAAGCGGCTGTTCGTAGTGTAGGCGATAAAAGAGAGGTCTATCTGCAACTTCGTTCGGGTGAGTCGCTACTTATCTACGATACCAAAGAGCCATTAGAGCCACACCGCTATCTGGGTGATAAAGGCGAGAGTGTGAAAGGGCACAACTGGACACTATCTTTCGCAGCTTCTAATCCTACTGTAGAAGAGAGTTTTGAGCTTGCTCAACCTTGCGACTGGACCACCTTATCGCCTGAGTTGAAAGTGAATTGTGGCACTGGCTGTTATACAGGGATATTCAACATCTCGGATGTGGCTATTGCCGACGAATGGATATTAGACTTGGGTGATGTAAGAGCATCGGCCAAGGTGAAGATAAACGGCCATGAAGTAGCTACCGCTTGGGCAGTGCCATTTGTGTTGCAAGTAAGGCAGTGGCTTCACGATGGTGATAACACGATTGAGATTTGTGTAACCAACCTACCCGCCAATCGCATGGCTCAAATGGATAGAGAGGGAGTGCAATGGCGTATCTTTAAAGATGCCAATATCGTGAGTTCAAAATACAAACAACTCTCTTGTGGTGATTGGGAGGTTGCTCCTTCGGGCTTGCTGCAAGATGTTGTCTTGTATCCAATTAATAGTAAAACAATTAAATCAATAATAAAATGAAGAAGGTACTAATTTTGATTGTGGCTGCAATTGCTTCTGTTGCGGGCATAAAAGCACAAACTACACTCCCTCCGCAAAAGGAGACACTCAAACAGATGATTAAGGTGAATAATTACTTTATGAAGAAGTATTCAGATCCTTCGGCTGTGATGCCTTATTATTCAAGAAAGAAGGTGTATGAGGCCAATATCTGGACTCGCG
>CAMTOV010000112.1 GCA_947074235.1 uncultured Bacteroides sp.
CCTATCAATACATTCTACAAACGTTATAGCTTTGTTTTGAATGCAAACTACAAAATACAAGATTGGTTGCAAAGTACTTCAAACTTCAACTTTAACCGTGCTAACTGGAGAAACATGCCTGGTTCGCAAGGAAATGAAGCTAACTATTTCGGTCGTATCATGTCTTTGCCTTCAACGGTGCGTTTTACGGATGAAGATGGCAATGCAACTCTTGGTCCTAATGCAGGTGATGGTAATCAATCTTATCAAGCTGATCAATGGCAAGTTGACAACCAATCGGATAAGTTTACAATGATTCAATCATTCCAAGTAAACTTTATGAAAAGCCTTTGGTTGAATGCAACTGCAAACTGGTACTACTCTTCGAGTTACTATGAAAGCTTTACAAAAGATTATGAGAATACTATTGGCTCATGGGTAACATCTCGTAACACAAGCGCCGAATATGACCGTGATTTTGCTCAAACCTACAACATGGTATTGAACTTTAATGAAACATTTGCAGGCAAACATACTGTTACTGCCATGGCAGGATTAGAGTATTATGATAACTACAGACGTGGATTTAAAGCGGCTGGTAATGGTGCACCAACAGATGACTTTGGTGATTTGGGGTTGACTGATCCGGGTGAAGGAAAAAGAACAATTGATTCATGGCACACAAGATATAGAATTCTTTCCTTCTTTGGTCGTGCCAACTATGACTACGACAACAAATACTTATTATCTTTCGTGCTTCGTCGCGATGGTTACTCTTCTCTTCTTGGCAAAAACCGTTGGGGTAACTTCCCTGGTGTGTCTGCCGGATGGATCTTTGGTAACGAAAGTTTTGTGAAAGAAAAACTTCCTTTCCTTTCTTTCGGTAAACTACGTACTAGCTTCGGTTTGAATGGTAATGCCTCAGGTATTGGTGCTTATACTTTGCAAGGTTCTTATAACGGCCAACAATACAACGGCAACATGGGTTACTTGATTGGTACTTTGCCTAATCCTTCATTAAGATGGGAAAAAACACGCACATTCGAAGTTGGTTTGGATTTGAGCTTCATTGAAAATCGTTTGAATACGAATTTTACTTTCTATGATCGTTTAACTTCTGATAAATATGCTAGTTTAAGCTTGCCATCAACTACCGGTTTCTCTTCTGTAACCAACAATAACGGTAAGTTCAGAAATAGAGGTTTAGAAATGGAACTTTCAGCTCGTATCATCGACAAGAAAGATTGGACTTGGAACATGTCCGCAAATATTGCTTACAATAAAAACATAGTAGTATCATTGCCTGATAATGGTTTGGAACGCAATATGCAAAGTGCATCTCAAATCTACAAAGGTTATGGTAGTGATGAGAAAGTTTGGGTAGGCGGATATCAAGAAGGCTACGAACCAGGTGTGTTGGTTGTATACAAAGCTGACGGTATCTATAAATCATGGGAAGAAATTCCTGGGAACTTGGTCGTGAAAACTGGTAATGCTCAAGGTAAATATCAATATGGTCCTGATGCATGGGCTGCTTTGACAGATGCTGAAAGATCAAAAGGTATCCAAATTAAGCCGGGTGATGTGAAATGGGCAGATATTAATGGTGATGGTGAGATTGATGCTTTTGACCGTATCGTAGCTGGAAACACAACTCCAAGATGGATTGGTGGTTTCAATACATCACTTAAATGGAAGAACTTGATGCTTTATGCACGCTTTGACTTTGCCTTGAAATATTGGATTTATGATGCAACAACTCCTTGGTTCTTAGGATGTATGCAAGGTACTTATAACACTACAACTGATGTGTTTGATACATGGTCTGAAACTAATCCGAATGCAAAATATCCAAGATATGACTATGCTGACCAATTGGGTGCTGGTAACTTCAACCGTAGCTCTACTTTGTTTGCTTACAAAGGAAACTACTTGGCAATTCGTGAAATCTCACTTCAATATACATTGCCAAAAGAATGGGCTAATAAAATGTATTGCCAAAACCTTAATGTGTCAGTTACAGGTCAAAACTTAGGTTACATTACAAAAGCTCCAGTAGCAACACCTGAAGTTTCTTCAGCTGGTTCGGGTTATGCTTTGCCACGCACATGTCTACTTGGTGTCAACTTAACTTTCTAATTAATCAAAAAGCTTAACATTATGAAAACTAATAAACTAAATAAACTGGTAACTGTAGGAATGTCGGTAGCATTATCGCTCTTCTCATTTACTTCATGCGATAATCTTGACTTAGGTCCGGAAGACTACTACGGTAGCGAATCTTATTGGAAAAATGAAGCACATGTCTCTGGATATGTTGACGGAATTCATAAACACCTTCGTGATGCTGTTTGGCAGCACACGATGGTATTCGGTGAACTTAGAGGGGGAACATTTAAAGATGGTCTTTCGTCTGACGGTATGACAATCTCTAATGGTACTATTCGCCTTCAAAACTTAGATGTAAACAATCCGGGTGTATCTAAATTTGGCGATATCTATGGTCGTATCACCAACTGTAACTTATTCATAGCGCGTGTTACTGATGCCACTTACATCAGTGAAGCTAAAAAGAACTTCTACCTTGGACAAGTTTATGGTCTTCGTGCTTTCTATTATTTCGATTTATATAGAGTTTATGGCGGTGTGCCTTTGCGTCTTACTGTTGACGTGATTGATGGTGTGCTTGATCCTAATCAACTATATATGGAGCGTGCTACTCCTAAAGAAGTGATGGACCAAATCAAAGCCGACTTGGACAAATCTTTAGAGTATTTTGGCGATGTAAACAACTTCGATCCTTATTCGCAAGGTAAAAAAGCTTATTGGAATAAGGCAGCTACTGAGTGTTTGATGGGTGAAGTTTACTTGTGGACTTCTAAAGTTACTACAGGAAATGATGTTGCAAACGTATCAGACTTGGCTGTTGCTAAACGTCACTTGCAAAGCGTAGTAAACAACTACAATCTTTCATTGCAATCTAGCTTTGCCAATGTGTTTGAAGCACGCAACAACAAAGCTAATGATGAAATTATTTTTGCAGTAAGATATCGTGAAGGAGAAGCTACTAACTCAAACAACGTATTTACTTATAGCTTAGGTACAGGACAAACAACTCGTGATAGCTACAAGGCTGATGGTACAATCTGGGGCGATCCAATGGAAATTGTAGGTTCTGGAAGCCAACAATACGAATATAGCTTAGATCTATATAATAGCTTTGACGATGAAGATACACGTCGTGATGCTACATTTATGGCATCTTATCGTTACGATGCAAACAATGAATTCAAAGTATATGGAACACACGTACAAAAGAACATTGGATATGTAAACTCTACCGGTACTCGTATTTATTGCGGTGATTATGTATTATATCGTTTATCATGGGTGTATTTGACATTGGCTGAAATTGCCAATATGGAAGATGATAACGCTAGTGTTGCAAACTATATCAACTTAGTGCGCGAAAGAGCTTATGCTACAAACTGGAATCAAAGCACATTTGGCTATAGTGCTGGCGACTTTACTCAAAACGAGTTGGCTATCTTGGCAGAAAAAGATAAAGAATTTATTCAAGAAGGACAACGCTGGTGGGATTTGCGCCGTATGACCTTAACAAAAGGTGGAAAACATTTAGTATTCTGCAAGGAAGGTTCGCTTAATGGCCAAACACCAATCTTAAATGAATCAACACAAGGATTTAAAGTATTGTGGCCTATCGATCAAGCTTTGTTAAACAATGACCCTGCTCTTAAGCAAACACCGGGTTATTAAAAATAGAAATTACTCTTAAACACTTTACATAAAACACGACAAAGAGCTCCGTACAATTAAGTTTGTATGGAGCTTTTTCATTAGCAACTTGTAGATAACTCAATTTATAAATAATGCATATATCCTTGTAAACTTTAGAGATATAATTTACTAGCCGTAGCATTACAAACTTTTCTAATTAGAATATTATTATTTCAGGTAATATGTTTTAAAAAATACGCTCTAACCAATGAAGTGGATAGAGCGTATTTGATATAGAGATAATCGATTTTTTAAGACATCAAACTACAGTTGATATTTATAAATCTGTGCCATTAGTTTTTGGTATTGATTTTCTAACTGAATATAGTTGAGTTTGCTTTGATAGATTACAGACACTTCAACGAAATACTCTATCATGCTAATCTGACCACCAGTTAAGGCTTGTTTCAGTAAATTCAAATCTTGTTGAGCCTTAAATGTTTGTTCATAATCGTTCATGGCAGCGTAGATTGATTGTGCCTCATTATAATCTTGCGAAAGCTCCGATTCTATCTGCACCATGATATTGTCTTTCATAAAATCATTGTTCAACAACTGCGCTTTTGCAATCTTTGTTTTATAGCGATTTTGAAACAAAGGAATTGAAGCTCCAACAACCACACCGTTGAAAGTAGCACCACGCTCTGTATTCAGTCTATATCCTGCTTCGAGTTTAGGAATCCATCCTTGCTTGTCTACAGATACTTGTTGGCGAAGTGCATCGCTTTGGCTCATCACCGATTGCAAACTAGGATTACCTGCTATGGCTTCTGCCTTCAATGATTGATAATCTAGAGGAAGACTCACCTGAGGATAGTTGGTTTCACTGAAATAAACAGCATTGTTACCGTTTAGTGCCACCAATTCTTTCATCTTATTGTTCAATGCCGTTTCATTGAGAACCGATTCTGTTTTCACATTGAGCAACTCCAAATTAATCTTATTCGTTTCTATGATATTGGCATCGCCAGCTGCCAATCTTTGTTTATACATAACCGCCAGTTCGTTGGCATTATTAAGACGCTCCTTTAAAATAGCTTGTTGCTGACGAAGCATGATGATATCTAAACATACCTCTTTAGCCTGCAAAAGCACCTCTTGACGAAGTATTGCGTTTTGCCCATCGTAAGAAGCCGCCTTCATCTTGTTCAGTTTGGCGCGACTAGCATAGAGTGTCGGGAAATCGAAGCCTTGTGTTACTACAAGCTCACCCAATTGGTCGCTACTCTCACCCGCTTTCCATTGATGCGCATAAGTAGCTGTAGGGTCGGGGAGGTTGTTGTCAACACGTGCCTCTAGCTTTTGAGCTTTTGTCAGTTGCAAATTGGCTTGAATCTCTTTATTATTAGCTTCAACCGACTGCAACACCTCATTGATGTTTTGTGCTTGCACCCCAATAAATGCAAGGAGTGCAAAGCTATATAGCATTATTCTTTTCATGGTTCAATTTGTTTGTCAATATTTAAATCGGATTCTTGCGCCTCAATCTTTACCGTCTTATGATGCATGAGCAGATAGACTATCGGAATGATAAACCCATTTAAGAAAGTGGAAGTTAGCAAACCACCCAATATCACTTTCGCCATGGGGCTTTGTATCTCATTGCCTGGCAAGTCGCCTGCTATAGCTAGTGGAATCAAAGCAAGTGCCGATGATAAAGCAGTCATCACAATGGGGTTCAATCTATCTAATGAGCCTTTTATCACACTATCGTAGATGTTCATGCCATCTACTTGCTGCAAATGGTTGTAATGGCTGATAAGAAGCATACCATTGCGGGTAGCAATACCAAATAGAGAGATAAAACCAATGATTGCCGGAATGCTAACCTCGCCCGTGGTGATGAGTAAAGCAAATACACCGCCAATTAGAGCCAAAGGTAAGTTCAACAAGATGATACCCGACTCTTTCAAATTGCGGAACTCATGGTAGAGCAGCAAGAAGATAATAACGATACTCATCAATGACGTTAGAAGCAATGTGCGACTAGCCGCTTGTTCGCTTTCAAACTGACCACCATACTCTATGTGATATCCTTCGGGCAATTCTATTTGAGTACCAATAATCTCTTGAATATCATTAACCACACTACGCAAATCTCTATCCGAAGTATTGGCTGAGATCACGATTTTGCGCTTCACATTTTCGCGACTAATGGTGTTTGGCCCCATGGCCGAAGTGATATTTGCAATATAACTCAATGGTACTTTACTACCCTCTTTTGTATCGATAGTCAGATTGCGTATTTTTTCTATTTCATCACGTTCATTGTCCTTTACTTTTACAATCAAATCGAACGCCTTGCCCTTTTCGTAAACTTGAGAAATCACTTCTCCTGCAAGAGATACATTAACATACTCCGAGAATTCCGGTAAGCTGATTCCATACTTAGCTAGCATTTCACGCTTAGGAGTAATCTTTAGCTGTGGACGCTCCACTTGTTGCTCTACATTCAAATCGGCAATGCCCGGCACATTTTCAATCGCCGCTTTTATTTCATTGCCCAAAGAGAACATCTTCGTCAAGTTATCACCAAACAGTTTAATGGCAATGTTTGCCTTAGTACCACTCAGCATCGCATCAATACGGTGACTGATAGGTTGACCTATCTCAATATTTACCCCAACTAGTGTACTTAGTTTCTCTCTAATCTCATTCGTCAACTCACTACGTGTACGCTTATCAAGCACAAACGGAGCTTCAATTTCCGAAGTGTTTACCCCAAGCGCATGTTCATCTAGTTCAGCACGACCTGTTTTGCGAGCCACCGTTTGTATTTCGGGCACAGAAAGCAATAGCAATTCGGCACGTTCACCAATCTTATTGCTCTCTTCGAGTGATATGCCTGGCAATGAAGACACATTGATGGTAAACGAACCTTCGTTGAATGGAGGTAAGAACGACCGACCTAAGGTGAAGAATAGAACCACAGCCACCACAAACAAAGCAATGGTACTGCCCAGTGTAACTGTTTTGTGCTTTAACACCCAAATCAACATCTTGCCATACACACGCTTCATGATGCGTGATACAACAGGCTCTTTCCCTTCTTTCTTCTCTTCCTCCTTCTTTCTCTCTCTGCCAAGTAGATAAGAACATAGCACAGGCGTTAGAGTTAAAGCAACTACAGTTGAGGCAAACAAAGCTACAATAAAGGCAATGCCTAGCGGTACCAGCATGCGGCCTTCCATCCCTGTCAAGAAGAACAAAGGTATAAAACTGGCAATGATAATTAGTGTTGAGTTTAAGATAGGCATGCGCACCTCTTTAGATGCTTTGTATACCACCTCTTTTATAGGGAGCTGTTCGCTCTTAGGCAAGAGTCTATTCTCGCGCAATCGCTTGTAAACGTTCTCCACGTCTACAATGGCATCGTCTACCAACGAACCGATGGCAATGGCCATACCACCCAAACTCATGGTGTTGATGGTCATGCCTAAAAGATGCAAAGTAAGAATAGAAACCAAAATAGCAATAGGCAATGTCACTAATGATATAATGGTAGTACGCACATTGGCCAAGAACAAGAATAATACGATAACTACAAATATTCCCCCTTCCATCAACGATTTCTTCACATTGTCTATGGAGCTTTCAATAAATCTACTTTGGCGGAATATATCGGTTGATATCTTTACATCGGCAGGAAGACTCTTTTGAACTTCGGCAAGTGCTTCTTCTAGTTTACTAGTTAGTTCTATGGTACTAGTTGCTGGCTGTTTGGTTACAGTCAACAAGATAGCTTGTTTGCCACGTACGCTTGCTGTACCCAACTTAGGAGCTTTGGGGCCTATCACTACATCCGCTATATCATTAAGCATCACCGGATAGCCATTGATGTTTTTTACTACCGCTTTGCCAATCTCGTTGATGTCGTCTGTGGCTAATACACCGCGCACAATATATTCGTTGCCATATTCATAGAGTACCCCGCCGTTGGCATTAAGATTCATGCCACGTGTTGCATCCATTACTTCATCGAGTGCAATGCCATAATGACGCATGCGCAAGGGATCAAGTTGTATTTGAAACTCTTTGATATCACCACCCAATACAGCCACTTGTGCCACACCACCTGTAGACAGTAAACGAGGGCGAATGGTCCAGTCGGCAATGGTTCGTAAATCGAGCATAGAGGTAGAATCGGCTGTTACACCAATAATCATTACCTCACCCAAGATGGAAGATTGTGGACCTAGTGTGGGGCTGCCGGAGTTGGGAGGAAGTTGCTCGCCCACCACAGCTAGCTTCTCACTAACAATCTGACGAGCTAGATATACATCCATGCCCCAATCAAACTCTACCCATACCACCGAAAAACCATTGGT
>CAMTOV010000113.1 GCA_947074235.1 uncultured Bacteroides sp.
CCTTGTATTATTTCCTGCCAAGCGTGCTCTTTGCTATGTCTTTTTTTATATTCTGTAATTAATTCAGGATTATCACGCAGATCCATCGTCTGACAGTATCTTTTCACAGGTTGATTGTATGATTTTGTTGGGTATCCTTCTTTTGGTTTATTCATAATTTACAATTGCTTATATTATTCAAAAATGGTTATTAAATTCCTGTCTCTACTACCTTTTATAGCAGAAAGCTAATAAGCAATTTTAAAGATAGGTACTTTTAATCATACAGCCAAAAGTTGAAGTATATATCAACCAATCTACGTGCATACACTTTAAATCCTACAGGGCACACATCTGTTTTCTTTGCATTCTGAGGTTTAAATAGTTTCATCGAGGTGAAACAAAAGTTTCATAGGCAAGAAACAAAAGTTTCGCCATGATGAAACAAAAGTTTCACACCTATGAAACTACTCGCTTTGCAGTGCCTAATGTTTATTTATAAATAGGACCATAAACAGAGCAAGCTCTATAGTCAGAGCCTTCTTTATCCATGCCAAATGCATTCCACGCAGCGGGTCGAAAGATTTCATTATCTTCTACATTGTGCATACATACTGGAATGCGCAGCATAGAGGCAAGTGTAATTAAATCTTGACCAATATGCCCGTAACTGATAGCGCCATGATTGGCTCCCCAGTTGTTCATCACAGAATATACATCTTTGAACGCGGGTTTGTCTGTAAGACGTGGCACAAACCAAGTGGTGGGCCATGTGCGGTCGGTACGTTCATCGAGCAATTTATGAATTTCAGTGTCTATCTCTACCGTCCAACCCTCCGCAATTTGCAATACCGGACCAAGACCTTTGATAAGATTTAAACGAGACATGGTAACCGGCATTCCCCCCTTTGAAAGGAAGTTTGAAGAGAAGCCACCTCCACGGAAGTAATCACGATTAGCTGGATACCAAGTAGTAGCGTCAAGACATTTATTTACCTCATCTTGGGAGATTTCCCAGAAAGGTTTCATAGTTGGATTGCCTTCTGCATCGGTTTGTTCACCTGTTCCATTTAGAGTTGTTGCACCCGAGTTGATAAGATGAATAATACCATTCTCAGCCATTCCAGTTAGTTCCTTACCAGTTACACGTTTCACGGCTTCAGGACTCCAATAGGTGCGCACATCCGAGAATATCTGTGCACGATTGGTCAATAAATGGCCAAACAACATGGCTACTCCATTGCAGGCATCGTTTTCGGTTGCCAATACATAGGCTTCACGTATGCCATTCCAATCAAAAGATGTATTCAAAAGTGCTTCTGAGTAATCACCGTTTGGATAAAAATCGGTCCACTGACGCTGCCCTTGAAAACCAGCTGCAATGGCATTGTGCCCTAAGGCCTCCTCTTTAAAGCTCAACTCTTTCAGTTTAGGGTTACCATCCATCAAATCGCGCATGATAATAGTCATCTTCACCACAAACTCCCAATCGACATCCTTCTCCGCACGAGTTTTTGCTTTTTCGGGTGCATTAAAGTCGTTGCCTTCATTCTTCTTCGCATATTTCTCTGTCCATGCCATCGCTTTAGCATACTCGTCTTTATCGTAAATACCTTCGCTCATACGACGGATAATCTCGGTTAAATCTACCGATTCGCAACGAATGCCTAGATATTCTTGAAAGAAATCGGGATTAACAATAGAACCAGCAATGCCCATCGACACACTACCCATAGATAAATACGACTTACCGCGCATGGTAGCAACAGCTTGTGCCGAACGAGCAAAACGCAATATCTTATCAGCAACATCTGCCGGAATAGTATTATCATTGAGATCTTGTACATCGTGTCCGTAAATGCCAAAAGCAGGCAACCCTTTTTGAGCATGGCCTGCCAATACTGCTGCTAGGTATACTGCACCCGGGCGCTCTGTGCCATTAAAACCCCACACAGCTTTTGGCCAATATGGATTCATATCCATCGTTTCGGCACCATAACACCAGCATGAGGTGACAGAGATGGTAGCTCCTACTCCTTCGCGCTCAAATTTCTCGGCACAGGCAGCACTTTCGGGCACACGACCTATTGTGCCGTCAGCTATCACACACTCTACCGGACTGCCATCTCCATTTTTTAAATTTTGGGTGATAAGAGTTGCTACCGCTTTAGCCAGATTCATTGTTTTTTCTTCAAGACTCTCGCGCACACCACCTTGTCGTGCATCAATTGTGGGTCTAATCCCAATTTTTGGATACTTTTTCATATTATATTTAAGTTTTTGACAGTAGACAGCTATACTGAGCTGTGCTGATATTAATATAAAATTATAACGAACCTCTTAATTTAATTTCCGTTGGCAAATAGGTATGTATAGGTTTATTAAATAAAATAAAATCGCTAGCCAGCTGTGCCATCTTTTCCCAATCAATACTTAGAGATGTAATACCTTTATCTATCACCTCGTATGCCGGAGTTTCATTGTAAGCAATTAAACCAAAGTCTTTGCCACACTCCATTCCCAAACTCCGACTCTCTTTAATGATAGACACTATGTCTATTTGGCGAAAAGCAATATAAACATCTCCTTTACACAAACAACCTGACTCAATGCGTTTTATAATCTCATAATTTAAACCAAAAGAAGCAACTAACTGCTCCATGCCTTCGCAACAGCTTTTAGGATGCCTTATGCTATCGGGAAAGAGCAAACAAATCTTTTTGTATTTGACAAAGTGAGTTTTTAATTGATTTAAAGCGCTATAAAATGAATCATCGAAATCTTGACAGATATATGAGATATTCTTTTTATCAAATTTGCCAAAATCGAGAAGAAGAAGTTTGGAGTTATCTATCTTATATAGAGTAGGCGAAAATTTTTCATTATCAAAATTCATCACTACATAGTAATTATAACTCCCTAATGATTCGCGGATGATGCGATTGAAAAGTTGTTCATTGTATTGATGAAACCAGAGATCGACCTTGTAATGCTTGGAAAGACGTTTTACGAAATTATTATATAGAACATCTTTAAATGGAGAATATTCGTCGAGTAAAAGAAGTATTTTTTTCTGTGCATTGGCCACAAAGTAACCTTTTCCTGGAGTAGAATCTATGATGCCACGTTTTTTTAAATCGGCAAAAGCTTTAAATACCGTATCGCGAGACACTTTGTAGTGAGCACTCAACTGATTGATAGAGGGTAAAGCGTGGTTGGATTTATATTTACCCAACGAGATATCTTGCCCAATCAAATCGGCAAGTTGTTTCACTTTAGTTGTTTGTTGTCCAAAGGCAGACTTCATAGCATCAAGATTAAAGCTTTAAGGCTCAGCACATCTATGCTGAACTATGCTGACACAAAAGAATACATTTTGATATAAACAAACAAAAAACAACGCTATGTTATAAAGCATTAAAATGAAAAGCTACACTCTATACCAGCAATGTGCTTATTGCCGCCGGGAGCATATTGAAAACAATAAAAGAGATCTAAAGCCCATTTCTTTGATATTTGTATATCTAAACCAGGGCGATAACGAATTCTATCGACTGACCAAAAAGATTGATGTCCAACTTGCTGATAGAGCTCCGTAGAGAAGTAAGGAGAGAGTATTGAATTATGAGGTACAAAAGCAATTTCGGCTCGCGAACGTAGATTTGACTCTATATCACCTTCCTGAAAAGTTTGTTGAAAACGTTCACGAAGAGAAAATTGAAACAGTCCCCATTTTGCATGGGCTATCAAGCCTACACCATAGCGTTGTCTAAACTTCCAACCGGCCTCACCCCTATCTCTATGATGTATTTCATATCCTCCTTCAATCCTCATGAATGGTAAAAAACGATAATCTGCATTGAGAGCCAAGCCCCATCTGTCGAACGTTTGAAAGCTATCATCCATTCGCAATTCTGCAATGGCAGACATGGATACTTTTTTAGCAATGCGATGATTAACTCGCATACTAAACCAAGTACTCAACCCATCATCTTGCGCTTTGACTGAGAAAATGCTCCCTAAAAGAAAGAGACAAATAAAACAGAATTTTAATGTAATCTTCATATATATGAAATAAGACATACAAAGATATATAAAATAAAAGTGTATCAAAACCACCCTTCCGTTTTGATACACTCTTTATTATTAGTGCGCAACTAATTGTTTAAATACCCTCTTCGTTTTGAGGTTCAAGTAAGTTATGCATACGAAAGTATTCAACTAAATTTTTTATTGATTCCTTGATATTGCTATGTAATTCAGGATTTAAATCAGAAAACTCATATACATAATAATCGCCCGTACGTTGAAAATCATCTCCCGCAATAAAGTCAACTCTTACATCTTTATCAAAACGACCAAAGAATGCCACCTCTACATTATCAGCATGCATAATCACTCTTCCAAAAAAGCATTTCTTGTCTTTATAATCTGCCCAAGTCTCATAATGATGTTCTTGATCAATAGTTGCTGTCAATGGAGGCACATAGTTGCGAAAATCATCGCGAATGTCTTTAAAAACTCTTTTTAGTTTATCCATAATTACAAATTATTATTTAGTCCAACCTTTTTGATTATAATAGTATAATAATTGTTCGCAAGCATCTTGTATATCCTTGCGTAAATCATCAACATGAGCATTGTGTATCTCCAAACGCCGATGATCATTCATCATCTTACGCAAACGTTCAGAAACCAATTCTTTAAAATCAGCGTCTGGGATATCAGTACAAAAACCCAATGTAACTACGTGTTGGTGAGCCACCACATAGGCAAAAACATGTTTTTGATCGCCATTGACAGCCACAGCCTCATAGTGAGTAGGTGTATCAGATGTTACCTCGCAAGGAGGCACTGAACTTTTAATATATTGTCTAATCATATCGAAAGATAGATTGACATGAGGTTCGCTAGAGTTTGACATAAACTATATTTATTAATTGTTTAGTAATTCGAGATTCACTTATTTATTCTCAACAATTTATAATGTCTTTAGTTTAACTCTTGGATGATTATTTAAAAAAAGCTGCGGCTTTGAAACATTTTTTGTCTCAAAGCCGCAGCATATAATGAAATAAGCAACTAGAACTTATTGCTTTTCTTTTTTGAAGTTTTCTAAACCTGTTTGTAAGAATTCAATGTAATTAGGAATGCTTTCGTCAAAACCATAAGGTTTGTTCAAAGGATCGCCTTCATTATTTACTAACACGTAAAATGGTTGTGCATTAGCACCAAACTTTACACGTTGCAAGTAACTCCATTTATCTCCTACCGTGCGAAGAGTACGTTGAGTTCCATTTTCTACTACCTTCACAGGCTCTTGCAGTGGGGTTTTATTATCCACATAAAGCGTGATAAGCACATAGTCATCATTAATAATATCACTAACTTTTTGATTTGTCCACACAGAAAGTTCCATCTTACGACAGTTTACACATCCATATCCTGTAAAGTCGAGCATAACCGGTTTGTTCTGTTGACGAGCATACTCCATACCCAAATCATAATCATCAAACTTAGCATGCACCTCATTATTATATAGATTAAAATCTTGTGTTTGCATTGGTGGAGCAAAAGCACTTACGGCCTTTAAAGGAGCACCCCACAAACCAGGAATCATATACACTGCAAATGCTAAAGAGATAAGAGCCATAAAGAAACGTGGTACACTTACTTTTGTATCGTCATCATCGTGAGGGAATTTAATTTTGCCTAACAGATACAATCCAAGCAAAGCAAATAATACAATCCATAAGGCTAAGAATGTTTCACGATCAAGAATTCTCCATCCGTAAGCCAAGTCGGCCACTGAAAGAAATTTCAAAGCAAATGCTAACTCTAAGAAACCAAGTGTAACCTTCACTACATTCATCCAACCACCCGACTTAGGCATTGATTTCAACCAAGAAGGAAAGAGAGCAAACAGAGTAAAAGGGAGTGCCAATGCAATTGCAAAACCAAGCATACCAATAGCTGGTGCTACCATGCTGCCTGATGTAGACACCTGTACCAACAAGAAACCAATAATAGGTCCGGTACAAGAGAAAGATACAAGCGAAAGAGTAAATGCCATCAAAAATATACTCAACAAACCTGTAGTAGCTTCAGCCTTACTATCAACGGCAGTACTCCACTTTGCAGGAAGTTGAATTTCGAAAGCACCAAAGAATGAAGCTGCAAAAACAATAAGCATCAAACAGAACAAGATATTAAATACGGCATTTGTAGAAAGTGCATTAAGAGCACTTGCACCGAAGATAGCAGTAATTACCACTCCCAATGTAACATAAATAACCACAATAGATGCTCCATAAGTCCATGCATCACGTATTCCCTTCTTTTTATCTTTAGAACGTTTAAGGAAAAAACTTACAGTCATAGGAATGATTGGCCATACACATGGTGTGAGAAGTGCCAATAAGCCACCTAAAAAACCGGTTATAAAGATATAAATCCAAGACATATCCTGTGGAGTACTTTCATCTCCATAAGAGTGAAGTTTATCAATAACAGGACGCCATAGGTCATCAGGTGTTACATTTTCTTTGGGTTGGTTCACTGTTTCTGTTCCTATTATTTCATTGGCTTCACTTATTTCATTAGAATTTTGCAAAGCAACAGGCTCTACAGGAGCATCAACTTTTGCAGTAGAGGTAGCTTTTAGCGTAGTTTCTCCTGTGAAATGAAAAGGGACTTGTGTAGGTGGAAGGCAGTTTTCATCATTGCATGCACCAAACTCAAAATATCCTTCAATATTATAGGTAGAAGCAGTGAGCTTTAGTTTTTGAATAAACTTGGCTTTGTTAGAGAAATAGCGAACTTGCATTTCAAATAACTTATCAAATGTAGTAATTTCATCGCCTTGGGTTTGCAATTTACCTTCAATCTCAGCTCCTGATATTTCGTCAATATTGAAGGTAGCAGAAATTGGCCCACCAGAGCCCAAATCAGTAGAATACATGTGCCATCCTTCATCAATAGTGGCCGAGAAGCTAATTTCAACTTCTGTTTCAGATAGTTTTTCGAAACTCGTTGAAACCTTTACGGGTTCTTGAATTTGTGCAAAAACAGGAAAAGCAACAAATGCGAGCAGTAATAATGTTAATAGTTTCTTCATCGTAGTTTATTTATAATTCATAGTCAACACATGAACGGCTTTCTTTAGCATTGGCTATAATACCCGCCGCTGCAACATGATCCGGGTGGGTTGCATAAACCTTAACGTCATCCAGTGAATCAAATTCACTATAAAGTGCAATATCCCAAGTTTCATTAAGATTAATATTCAATCCTACTTCTACTTTTCGAATCACCGAAATCTTTGCAGGTAATGCTTCAATTGCATCTTTAAACTCTTTTGCAACAGATACTTTTTCGGCAGTTGTTAACTCCTTTTTCAATTTAAATAGTACGATGTGTTTAATCATTATGTTGTTATTTTTTTAGTTTAAATATTATAAATGTTCAAAATAAGAATCATATATAATTTACTGCCTACAAAATTAGTTTTTTGGATTCATGCTACAAAACTAGTGGATATCTTTTATAGAAATCAATAATAGGTATTAACATTTATCTTTAAAATTAAACAATAATATTTTGGAGAAAATGGCTTTTAGTTACTAACAAACCTTTCAGATTATTTATTTGTTACCTGATTAAAAAATATATTTTTCAATTGTAGTAAATATTTATAAAATCATTAATTACTTAAGATTATGGCTGATAAAAATAAAATTGTATTTCTAATTAGTGATGAAAACAAATGGGATCATCTTATGATGAATATAAAACATATCAATCAACACATGGAGTTGGTAGATAGAATTGCCATTGTAACTGTAGACACAGCTATTTTATCTTGTCTAAAAGGAACCATATTTGATGATTTCAAAAATCAGATTTCCAAATTGTGTGCGATTAACGTAGATTTCTTCCTTTGTATTAATACGTGTATTAAATTTGGCATAACAAAAGATTTAATCTTATCCGAATTTACCATAGCTGAAGAAGGCGGCCTTCTGAA
>CAMTOV010000114.1 GCA_947074235.1 uncultured Bacteroides sp.
GTTTCATTAAGACGATAGTTATTTATTTATTAACATGTTAAGTGTGGCAAAGATAATAAATTGTGTTTACATACTGTAGAGTGAAAGCTTTATTATGTAAATTACACACAACATTTTAAGCTATTTATAGGCTTAAAGAGGGTTGATTTTGAGGTATAATAGTAGAGAATCATATGATAACTATAACAGTTGAGTTGGTTTCTTTGCGGTGAAACTTTGTTTTCACTGCAATGAAACTTTAGTTTCATCGTGAAGAAACTAAACTGATTTAATGTCCGCAGCAACAGTTGTGTTCACTATCATCACCATCTTTGTGATGAGTGTGCACATGATCGGCTAAAATGCGGTGTGGTAGTGAGCCATGTCCAAGTAGTTCGATGGGGCAATGGAAGTTTTTCTCAAGCCATTCGCCTGACACCTCCGATGTTGGATGATAATCCAGCGTCTCGTTTACACAAGCTATTGTTTTCACCTGCTGAAGCACTGTGCCTATGTCGTGACTTACCAGCACAATGGCACATTCTTTATTAATTTCGGCTAGTAATTTATATAAGCGGGCCTCAAATTGTTTGTCGATATAGGTGCTCGGCTCGTCGAGAATCACTACAGAAGGGTCGCTTACGATGGCGCGGCCCAATAAAGCACGTTGCAATTGCCCGCCACTTAGTTGTCCGATGGCACGCTTCTCCAAACCTTCTAGTCCCATGCGTGTTATCACAGCCTTCACTTTGTCGCGATGCTCTTTGCTGAAGCGGCTGATAAGCGATTTCTGCACATTAAGCCCCGATAGTATCACCTCTTCCACCGAAATAGGAAATTTGCGGTCTATTGTGCTGTATTGTGGCAAGTATCCCACCGAGAGTCCGGTGCGATTACGATTTTTATTCTCTAAGTATATTATTTCGCCCGAATAAGGCTTTAGCAACCCCAATATACACTTGATAAGCGTTGTTTTACCACCCCCGTTAGGACCAATGATTCCCAGAAAATCGTGTTCGTAGATAGTCAAGTTCACATCGTGCAGCACCGGTTTTCCGTCATATCCCGCCGATAGGTCTTTTATTTCGATGATGGGTTTTAGCATAATCATATAGAGTAGGGTAGTGGCTACACTTAAGGCTTATCTGTCAAAGCTTTGGCAATGGATATCATTTCCTCTTGCCAATTGTAGTTGAGCGGATTGATAGGAACGATGCGCGAACCCGTCTCTTTGGCTACAATCTCGGCATTGCGACTGTCAAATTCCGGTTGCACAAAGATAACATCCACCTCATTGTTGCGACAAAAGTCGATAAGATTTTTCAGATGAGCTGGAGAAGGTTCTTTGCCGCCCTCTTCAATGCTGATTTGCAGCAATCCATAGTCGCGTGCAAAGTACGAAAGAGCAGGGTGGTAAATCATAAACGCTTGGCGCTTGCGAGGTTTATCAAACAGTCCGCAGATGATGCTGTCGGTTTGCTCGATAGCATTACACAAACTATCGTAGCGTTGCAGATAATACTGTTCATTCTCTTTGTCGAGCTGACAAAGTGCTTTGTATGTATTGCGAGCTATGATGTAAGCGTTTTCTGTAGAGTTCCAGATGTGTGGTTCTACACCACCACCACACGAGTGTCCTTCGTGGTCGTGATCGTGCTCATCGAATATGAAGTTCACATCTTCCGACGTGTCGAATACCTGAATATGTGGAGTGTTGTCGAGAATTCTGTCCATCCAAACACGCTCGAAGCCGATATGGCCAATGCGCAAAAAGGCCTTGCTGTTGGCAAGCGATACCAATTGCTGTGGGGTAGGATCATAGGTTTCTGGGCTTGTACCTTGTGGAACAATGGCTACCACATCAAATTTATCGCCTGCAATGGCTTCTGTAAAATATCGTTGCGGCTCAATAGTAACAGCTATTACCGGAGTCTCATCTTCGCTATGACCATTTCCGCCTTTGCTTTGGCAAGCTGCCAACAGACAGAGTGAAAATGTTAACAATAGGTAGATAGATTTCTTCATAAGTTTTTTCTTTTTAAAATTTTGTAGCTCTCAATATTTCTCGCTTTCCTCCTGGAGGTCCAGGCAATCGTTCTACAACAAAGCCTGCAGCCTGCAGCATTCTACGCACCACTCCTTTGGCACAGTAAGTAGTGAGTATTCCTTTCACTCTTAGTGCTTTGTAGAGAGCATTAAAAAGCTCTTGCGACCACATCTCAGGTTGCTTTTCGGGTGCAAATGCATCGAAATATATAAGATCAAATCGGTTGTTTAGGTCTATTCTCTTGTTATTAGTAGCCTCACAAAACATCTCGTTTATATCGGCTTCTAGTTTTATTAACGTAAAATTATCCTTTATTATTGCTTCTTCACCCCAAGGGGCGTTGTGTATTTTCCTAAAATCATCCGATTGGCTATATCCTAGTGCATCAATTTCGCTCCAAGTAAGTGGATATAACTCGATACCCGTGTAGTGAACTTGCTTATTTAGTAAGTTGGATGCTTCGAGTGTGAGCAATGCATTGAGACCTGTGCCAAACCCCACTTCCAATATTTGTGGCGATTGTGAAGATATAGCTTTTAACCCCATATCTACAAAGATATGTTGCGACTCTGTGCGTGCTCCCTTTACAGAGTGGTAATGTTCATCCATTTGTGGAACGTATAAGGTAGCGCTCCCATCGGCTGTTTGTTCAACAACTCTCTTCATATTGTGAGTTCAATTTTAAAATATCAGTTTGATGATGCCATCAACCGCCAACAACACAAGGATGTAGCGTATCGTTTTGCCCATAAACATAGAGGCGGTAGTAAGCCAAATATTGCTACGCATAAAGCCGAGGGTAACAGCTATCAACCCACCAACCACAGGAAGAAATGAGAAGAAAGCCATGAAAGAGCCTCCCACTTCGAGCCTTTCTTGCATGCGGTCTACACGTGTTTTTTTTATCTTTAAGAAACGTTCTAGCCAGTCTATGCGTCCCATGTGTCCCATCCAGTAACAAGTGATACCACCTAGTGTATTTCCTAAAGCTGCTGCTATTAAGCAGTTAGTAGAGTCTAACCCTAACTTTATTAATGCAATCATTACCACTTCAGAACTAAAAGGAACAATGCTTCCTGCTAGCATAGCAGCTATAAACATGCCTGGCAATCCCCACTCGATAAGTAACTGTGATAGTGATTCTATAAAAGCGTCCATATATTAAAACCAAATAAAACAATCAAGCCAACCATGCTGCATATAAAGAATATATTGGAAGCCTTAGTTTTTGTTAAAACGAATAAATGTGCGGTAAGTATACTAGTACTTATCAGCAAAAGTGGGAATAGATTCATTCCTTGTCCCGGCTGCAACAAGATAAATACTAGTATATAAAAGGTAAGAATAAGCAGGTAATCAATATACGAACGCGATTGTATCTTGTCTTGATACCCCTTGCGCATATAATGAATAGCACTACCCACATATAGTATGAATAAATAGCCCAGTGTCACCACTTCCCACAAAGGCATTTGAGATTGGAAATCTATTGGGCGAAAGTTAACCATCTCTCTAAATGGGGCGTAAAATAACTCCATATTTTGATAGAAGAAGGCATGACCAAACAAGAACCAATAGGGGAAACTAAAGCCTATCAACGTGGCGCAAAAGCTGCGTGGATTGAGCGATTGGAACTTGATAGCACCCGCAAGCCACAGAGGAACGAAATAGATAAGTTGTGGGAAAAACATTGTGCCCACGCTCATAAACATAAAAGAGTAGAACAAACATCCGCTAGATCGGTGTTGATGATAACTCTTGAAAAGGAAATACAAGGAAAGCAGAAATGAAACGGAAGCAATATCGCCTGGATAGAGTAAATGCATGGCCGGGCAGGCGGTTATCAGCAGGAAATAAAGGCTGGTTTGTACCGAAGCCCTCATGCGAATAATGCCGAATACATTGTTTATCTCTATCAAGAAATAGCCAATCACGGCATAAAGAATGAATCCCAGCAGCTTGTTGAGCCAGATGGGCATGTTGTGTAGGATGTCTGAGAATGCTCCCAGTGGAGCATAATTCATGCTTATGCTATAATTAAAGCCCAATACCCATCCGGTAGCTATCCAGCAGATAGTGCTTATAAAAATAACGGCGGGCAGTGTCCATCTGCCTGCCGTTATTATACCTTGTATTCTGATTCCTCTCATCTATATTATAAATCGAATCCGATGTCGCGACGATAGTTTTTCTTTTCGAATTGAATCATTTCGGCTACCTTGTAGCTCTTAGCCAACGCTTCTTCTTTGGTTTCACCATATGAGCTGATAGCAATTACACGACCACCATCAGTCACTACTTCGCCCTTTTCGTTGAACTTAGTGCCAGCGTGAAACACAATGCTATCTGTGGCAGCAGCTTCTTCTAGTCCGCTGATAACAAAACCTTTGTCGTATGCTTCGGGGTAACCACCGCTCACAAGCATCACGCAGGCAGCTGTACGCTCATCCATCTCAAGTGTTTTAGTGTCTAGGTTGCCCGCAGCCACTCCTTCAAAGAGATCCACTAAGTCGCTCTTGATACGAAGCATTACGCTTTCTGTTTCAGGGTCGCCCATGCGCACATTGTACTCGATAACCATTGGTTCGCCGTTTACTTTAATCAAACCAAGGAAGATGAAGCCTTTGTAAAGGATGCCATCTGCCTTCAAACCGTTGACAGTAGGCTCGATGATGCGAGTACGTACCTTCTCCATAAATACCTCATCGGCAAATGGAACCGGAGTAACACTACCCATGCCACCTGTATTCAATCCTTTGTCACCTTCGCCAATACGTTTGTAGTCTTTGGCTACCGGAAGCACTTTGTAATGCTCGCCATCCGACAAAACGAATACGCTACACTCAATACCGCTCAAGAATTCTTCGATAACTACTGTAGCAGATGCATCGCCAAACATACCTCCAAGCATCTCTTTCAACTCTTTTTGTGCCTCATCAAGCGTAGGAAGTATCAATACGCCCTTGCCGGCACAAAGACCATCGGCCTTCAATACGTAAGGTGCTTCAAGTGAGGCAAGAAAGTCTAATCCTTCTTGTAGGTTTTCATTTGTTACACTCTTATAGCGAGCTGTAGGGATATTGTGACGCTCCATGAATTCTTTGGCAAACTCCTTGCTACCTTCGAGCGTTGCGCCTTCTTGTGTAGGGCCAATGATAGCTATATGCTTAGTTTCTTCGTTTCCTTGGAAGAAGTTGTAAATGCCTTTCACCAATGGATCTTCGGGGCCAACTACAATCATATCTATTTGATTGCTTAGCGCAAACTCCTTCAATGCCTCAAAGTCGGTAGCCTTGATGTTGAGGTTCTCGCCAACAGCAGCTGTACCGGCATTTCCCGGAGCTATATAAAGTTTTTCTACTTTGGGACTTTGTGCAATCTTCCATGCCATTGCATGTTCGCGCCCTCCTGAGCCTAATAGTAATAGTTTCATAATCTACGTATGGGGTTATTGTGGTTTTTATTACAAATGATCTTCAAAATAACGAGTAATCGTTTGGTGCAAGTGAACACGGTCTCTACCTATTACATTGTGCTTATGTCCCGGATAAAGGAATAAGTCGGGGTAGGTGCGTGCATCTACACATGCCTTCATGAATGAAAGAGCGTGTTGTGGCACACAGGTATCGTCGTGGTCGTCATGTATCATCAAAAGACGGCCTTTTAAGTTGCCGGCTAAGTTGTTTAGGTTGGTTGTCTCATAGCCTTCTGGATTGCTCTCAGGAGTATCCATATAGCGCTCTCCGTACATCACTTCGTAGTATTTCCAATCGATAACCGGGCCACCTGCTACACCTACCTTATAAATCTCAGGGTAGCGAAGCAATAGAGCGGTTGTCATGTGACCACCGAAGCTCCATCCGTGTGCACCAATGCGATTGCCATCTACATAAGGCAAGCTTTGTAAGAATTCAGCCCCTTTCACTTGGTCTTCGCCTTCGATAATGCCTAGTTGGCGGAAGGTAGCGTTTTCGAACTCCAAACCACGATTGCTACTACCGCGATTGTCTACACTAAGCATTACATAACCCTTGTTGGCCATGTAGAGATCCCAACCACGTGCTCCATTCATAAAGCCGTTGGTCACCATCTGTGCATGAGGGCCACCATATACATACACAATAGCAGGGTGTTGCTGCGTGCTATCCATATCTGCCGGAGTAATTAAGCGATAATAGAGATCTGTTACCCCATCTGCCGCCTTAATAGTACCCGTTTGGATTGTAGGCATTTTGAACTCCTTATAAGGGTTCTCAGCTGTAAGCAAGCGTTGCGCTTTATTGTCTTTGATGCGTACGATATCTATATTGCGAGGTTGAGTAGGAGTAGCGTAGTTGTCTATCACATACTCGCCCGAAGCACTAAGAGAGGCACGATGAACACCCTCGCTGTTGCCAATAGCCGTGCGCTTTCCTGTAACCGTATTTACACGATAAAGATTGCTTTGCAGTGGAGAGATCTCAGTGCTAGAGATAATCACCTCTTTAGTTTTAGGATTGTAGCCAAGTACGCTTTGCACCAACCAGTCACCTTGCGTAAGCTGGCGAATCAATGTTCCATCAATATTATACAGATAAAGGTGGTTGTAACCATCCTTTTGGCTCTGATAAATGAACTGATTGTCATTCCAAGGCAAGAACTCAATAGGCGTTTGAGGTTCTACGTACTTATCATGATTCTCTTCGAATAAGATGCGCTCTAAGTCGCCTGTAGATGCGCTGTATTCGCATAGTTTCGCATGATTTTGGTCGCGGTTTATCTCTATAAGATATATTTTCTCCTCGTTAGGACTCCAACTAATGTTTGTGAAATAACGATCCTTAGGGTCTCCGGCATTCAAATAAACCGTTTCGCCTGTGTTAGGATTGTAGATTCCTACCGTTACTTCGTGGCTAGTCATACCTGCCATTGGGTAGCGGATGTTGTTAGTCTCGGCTATTCTTGCAGTCACATCTACCAATGGATACTCTGTAACCATGCTTTCGTCCATGCGATAGAAAGCCAATTTGTTGCCTTTTGGGCTCCAAAAAGTTCCGTTGCGAATACCAAACTCACTGCGGTGAACAGACTGTCCACACACGATGCCTTCTGGTTCGTTGGTTACTTGCTTATCATCTACATATAGATTGTTGTCAATGGTATAAGCCACATGTCCCGATGCTGTGTTGTAGTCTCTATTTGCAGCCT
The DNA here is from genome assembly GCA_947074235.1 of uncultured Bacteroides sp. Lineage (GTDB taxonomy): Bacteria > Bacteroidota > Bacteroidia > Bacteroidales > Bacteroidaceae > Bacteroides. Next base: position 7,214 of record CAMTOV010000114.1, read on the forward strand.
CTTTTGGATAATCGAGTGTAGAAACCACCTGATTTGTTTTCCAATTGTAAACCACATATTTGCCCGGAACAGGAATAAGCATTTCGCTCTTTCCTTCCCATGGGAAGCGAACGCTGTAGAAGCTGTGAATAAGCGGGAGTTCATTGCTTTCGAGTGTCTTATTTACCTTCTCTAGCGTGGTGATGATTTGCTCCTTGCCCGTAGCAGGGTTAATCAATGCAACAGATTCAATATCGGGTTTGACACACTGATTGCCCCACCACTGCAAGCCATAAAGATTCTCGGCACTGCGAAATGTCTCGCCGCCGGGAATCAAGTCCTCCAATGTAGGTGTCTTTAAATCTTGTGCCATTATGCTGCTTACTAATATAGCTTGTAATGCTAGTAATATTAAAAATCTCTTCTTAATCATTGTCTTAGTATCCTAATTGTTAGGTTATCGTTACTGTGTGGTTGTGATGCAACGGTGTGCTATTTGTCATTATCTTTGTCGAAGAACTTCTTGCGGTCTTCTCTTGATCTAAACTTTTTGCCTTCTCCTCCTTTGTCGCTGCTTCCAAATGAGCGACGTTCGCCAAAGCGACGTTCTCTTGGTGCACTACCTTCTCCTTCTTCTCTGCGCGGACGGAAACTGCCCTCACGACGTGGACGGAAGCCTGCTTTACTCTCATCACTTCCTTCTCTTCTAGGACGGAAAGAGCCTTCTCTACGTGGCTTGAATCCCTCTTTGCGATCGTCGCCTCCTTCTCTTCTTG
>CAMTOV010000115.1 GCA_947074235.1 uncultured Bacteroides sp.
AGAATCACATTCTTATCAACCACATCACCAATTACCTGCATGCTAGCTACTTCGTTAGCTTTCTCGCGCGATTTGTTGCAAAGCACCAATGGCACACCTAGGTATTTAGAGAATGTACTAGCACGTTTCGATCCACCAACGTCTGGTGTAGCAATCACCAAGTTCTCCAATTCCAACGACTGGATGTATGGCAAAAATACAGCAGAAGCATAAAGGTGATCAACAGGAATGTTGAAGAAACCTTGAATTTGGTCTGCGTGCAAGTCCATTGTGATAAGACGGTCGATACCTGCCACCATCAATAAATCTGCTACAAGTTTTGCTCCTATAGAAACGCGAGGCTTATCTTTTCTATCTTGACGTGCCCATCCGAAATAAGGAATAACAGCAATCACACTTTTAGCTGAAGCTCTTTTTGCAGCATCAACCATAAGTAGAAGTTCCATTAAGTTGTCAGAGTTCGGGAAAGTAGATTGAACCAAAAAAACATTTGATCCACGGATTGATTCTTCGTATGAAACTGCAAATTCACCATCAGCAAAGTGGGTGATATTCATGTTTCCAAGAGGACAGTTTAGACTAGCGCAGATTTTTTCTGCAAGATATCTCGAGTTTGTACCCGAGAATACCATAAAGGGTGCTTTTTCGCTCATTTTTTAATAGTTGTTACCTATTTATTTAAATTCGCCTGCAAAGTTAGAAAATCTCTCTGCAATGTAAAAGACTTATTGTAGAAAAAATATTTTTTCATTTTTATTCATCAGATTTATTTGTAGTTTTGTGAAAGTAAGTTAGAATAAAGCTTATTGTTGTGAAAATAAATGCTTTAATTGACACCCTGGCTGATAGATTACAAAATGACTACTATTTATGAGATGATTTATGCGTAGAAACATTTCACTTTGCATATTGTGTATTTTTGTATCACTGATACAATTTTCTTGTGTTGGCATAGCTCCAACCAAGGAAGTTCGAATAATAGACTCATTAAATATTCTATCCTACGACTATAAATACAAAAACTTAGACTCCTCTTATCACTATGCATTAGACGCCTTCATGCAATCGTCTTTATACAATCAAGGCAAAGCAGAAGCCTGCAACAATCTAGCTTTTTACTATTTCATAAAGATGGATTTTGAGCAATCAGAAAAGCTTTGCAATGCAGTGAGTAGTTTGACACAGAATGAGTTAGAGCGTCTTATTGCAGACGTTGGTTTAATGAAAATATATCAGCGTGTAGCCATGAATAAGGAGTTTTATGACTGTCGCAACAATGCCATGGCCCGAATGAGACGCATTAGCGAAGACAGCAATATATTCAATGACAAACACGAGATAATAAGATTAAACTACGCCTTTACTGAGTTCTATATCGTCTCGGCCATCTATTACTACTACCTGCAGCAACATAGCGAAGCCATTGCCTCTTTAGATAAAATTGAGATAAACAGCGCCTTCAAAAAAGATATCAATCAATGCCTGCAATACTATTATATAAAAGGGTTTGATGGACTATGCGTAGGCCAGTCGCGCGAGGCAGTAAAGCTATGCGAGTTTGATAACCTATACGAAACCCTCAAGCTAGCCTCACCCGGAGGTTACGATTACTTCACAGCCAACGCTCTTTTAGGCATTGCCGATTTATTAATCAACGCCAATGATTTTGAGCTAATCAAATCCAAGCGCATCAATGCCATTCAGAGTTTCAATCTGCCTATCGACTCCCTTTTGCCCTTGCGCCTAGCCGAAAAATCGTTGCAAGTCTTCAAAAGATATGGCGATTATTACCAAACAGCCGGCTCCTATGTAGCCATCAGCAAGTATCTCAATCAGCATGGTCAGTATGGCAATGCCCTAGATTCTTTGTCAAAGGCGCTCAACTATGTCAACAAGCATCACTATCAATACTACAATCAAACCACCGATTCATTAGATTATCTCTCCACCTTTAGCCCTATAGACACGCTATCTGTGGAGCGCAACTGGATAGAACATGAAAAGATAAAAACAGTGCCCGAATGGATATTACGCATTCGCGAGCAGTTGAGTGTTACCTATGCCGGTTTAGGATTAAAAAAAGAATCCGATTATAATCGCAACATCTACTTAGATATCTTGAATGACACCCGACAAGATAAAGAACTCGAAAGCCGATATACCTATTTAGAGAAAGAGTCAAGACAATTATCTATGATTCTAATCCTTGTGATAGTGGGTATGCTGATTGTTATAGCCCTATTTATAGTGCTGAATAGACGCTCCAAAGCGCGCAATCGCATGTATATAGAGCGATTGCAAAAAACACTTCTTTTATGCAAAGACATCACTGCATCCGTGCCCATGGACATCTCGTTTATTCAAAGTAAAATAGACAACTTGTTTGGAGCCAATAAAGTCAGTCTGTCATTGAATGAAGATAAAAAAGTTCAGCTCATTGAGCTAGGCCATACCACTCGCGACGAAAAAGCATTGATTCACATCCTCATGCCATACTTCGACTGGGCCAGCAATTACGAAATCACCAACGAAAAGCTAAATGATGAGCGCATTCAGCTCGAAAAACAAAAATACATTTACGATCAGCACATCATAATAGGTAAGCGACAGAATATCATCAAAAAAACCTGTTTTGCTATCGTAACCGGCATCACGCCCTATATAGACCGCATTTTAAATGAAGTAAACAAGCTTACTTCCAATAAATCGCAGTTTAACTCTGATGTAAAGAAAGAAAAGTATAAATACATCGACGAACTGGTAACAACCATCAATGAGTACAACGACATATTGGCTTTATGGATTAAAATGAAACACGGCATTTTAAGTCTTAATATTGAGACTTTCTATCTGAATGATTTGTTTGAATTGATAGCCAAAGGGCGTCGCACATTCGAGGCCAAGCAACAAAGCCTTCACATTGAACCTACCGATTTGTGGGTGAAAGCCGACAAAGCACTAACCCTGTTTATGATTAACACCCTGGCCGAGAATGCAAGAAAATACACCCAAAACGGAGGAGCTATCCGCATATATGCCAAGCAAATAGACGACTTTATCGAGATATCAATCGAAGATAATGGAAGGGGCCTTTCCGAAGAAGATGTATTACTCATAAGAGGGGAGAAGATATACAACTCTAAAGAGATAGGAGTAGCCGATAACATCGACCACGAAGCACTTCTTCTCAACAAAGGCGGTGGGTTTGGTTTAATGAACTGCAAAGGCATCATTGAGAAATACCGCAAAACCAATCCACTATTCAAAGGATGCATCTTTGATGTAGAAAGCAAGCTGCACCAAGGCAGCAGGTTCTATTTTAGACTACCCACAGGCGTAAAGAAAGCTATCTACACGCTGGCTATCATCCTGCTTAGCTCGTGCACTTCTAGCAATCACAATAGCGAAGTGCAACCTTTGGTCAACGACTCTATTCCTCAAAATAATGACTATGATCAGTTATTAAATTATGCATCCGATTATGCCAACGATGCCTATTTTGCCAATGTCGATCACGATTATCACAGCGCATTGCTTTATACCGATTCGGCCATCATGATGCTCAACGAACATTACGACACCTTTGCAGAGTACCCTTCGGTTTACATGACCCTATACAATGAGTCGTCGCCTGCCGAGCTGAACTGGTGGAATAGTCAGTATCAAACTGATTATCACATCATTCTAGATATCAGAAACGAAGCAGCCGTAGCCTTCTTGGCGCTCAAAGACATTGAAGGATATAACTACAACAACAACGCCTATACAGCACTATACAAGCTGCAGAGCGAAGATAAATTTATAGAGGAGTATTGCAAACAATTAGAGAAATCTACAGTCAACAAAACCATAGGTATCATCCTTTGCGTTTTGCTTCTTATCATCTTATTTGTAGGATATTACGTCTTGTCTTTGCGCAAGCGCATACTGAATAGATTGCACCTAGAGCAAGTCTTCGAAATCAATAAGAAGATACTATCATCCTCTATCAATCATTCCGATTTCAACTCCGAAGCATTGCAGCGCGAAGAAGACCTCCTGAACGAGATACCCTTGAAATTGGTAGAAGAGTCATTCCAGCCCATCAACGATTTGCTAAGCATCGACAGTTTGGGGTTGGCCATCTATAATGTAAATACACAAAACCTGCTATTTGCATCAAAACCCCATATTAGCGAAATCCCCGCTGAGCTGAAAAAATGCTTTGACACACAAGAAAACCAACTCACTCAGCATACACTCTCCATTCCGCTTATCGTAGACATAGGTGATAAACACCAATGCGTAGGCGCTTTGTTCTTCGAGTTTTCAGAAGCCTCCGAGCGAGAAGCCGATCGACTATTGGCCGAACTCATTGCCGGCTATATAGGCATTGTGGTATATAATGCCATTGTCAAAATAGCCATACACTATCGCAGCATCGAGTCGGCACACGAAGAAACCCAAAAGGCCTCTTGGGAAGATGGCATGCTACATGTGCAAAACCAAGTTTTAGACAATTGCCTATCCACCATCAAGCACGAAACCATCTATTATCCCAATAAAATCAAGCAACTCATCGTCAAGCTCAACGAGGCAGATAGAAATGATAAGGTAGAACTAGACCATATCGAGGCCATCAACGAGCTTATCGAATACTATAAAGGAGTTTTCACCATATTGAGTTCCTGCGCTTTGCGCCAGTTAGACGAGGTTACCTTTAGGCGAACAACCATCAACGTGAAAGAGCTCTGTAGCTATGCTGCCAGTTATTTCAAAAAAGCCACAAAGAAATCTTATCTCGAAATAGAGTTTGAAACAAAGCCCATCGATAGATTAGTAACAGGCGATGTTGTTCAACTACACTTCCTAATCGAAAACCTGATTAATGAAGCCTTGACCTATCCCTCTGCCGGCACTCTTTTGTTGGAAACCTCCGAAGCAGCCGACGAATTTATCAGTTTCCGCTTCATCGATCGTAGACGAGATAAAAGTGTAGAAGAGCTCAATCACCTCTTTTATCCCAAACTATATCGCACAGAGAATAATAAAATGGGAACACTAAAAGGAGCCGAATATTTAATTTGCAAGCAAATAATTCGCGAGCACGATGAGTTTGCCGGCAGAAGAGGCTGTAGGATAAATGCCGAAAAAGACCCCGATGGAGGTTTTGCAGTCTATTTTACCTTACCAAGAAAAAGAATAATACGCTAAAAAAATAAAGATATGAGTGATAAGAAATTTAAAGTCATTATCGTAGAAGATGTTAAACTCGAATTAAAGGGAACTGAAGAAATCTTTAGACACGAAATTCCCGAAGCAGAAATAATAGGAACAGCCATGACCGAAGCCGATTTCTGGCCGTTGATGGAGATAGAAACCCCCGAACTAATTCTACTAGATTTAGGATTGGGCGGATCAACCACCATTGGAGTTGACATATGCAAAAACGTAACCAAGAAATACCCCAATGTAAAAATCCTGATATTCACCGGAGAGATATTGAATGAAAAACTCTGGGTTGATGTGCTGAATGCCGGAGCCGATGGCATCATACTTAAAACAGGCGAACTGCTTACCAAAACCGATGTACATGCAGTGATGGATGGCAAAAGACTCGTCTTTAACTATCCCATATTAGAAAAAATCATCGACCGCTTCAAAATATCTGTGGCCAACGATGCCAAGCGCCAAGAAGCAATTATCGATTATGACATTGATGAATACGATGAAAGATTTTTGAGACACCTGGCATTAGGATATACCAAAGACATGATTGCCAGTTTAAAAGCAATGCCCTTTGGTGTAAAATCATTAGAGAAAAGACAAAATGATTTGATAAACAGGCTTTTTAGCAACGATGAAAGGGTAGGGATTAATGCCACAAGACTGGTTGTTAGAGCCATCGAACTTCGCATTTTAGATATAGATAATTTAGAAGCTGATGAAGAATAAACGCAAGTGGTTTCTTCATCCTGCCACCATGTATTTTCTTCTTATGGTAGCTGTCATTCTGCTATCATGGATTATGGAGATATACGGACAGGGTGTAATACTACCCCAATCGGGCGAAGAGCTTAAGATACAAAGCCTCATTAGTCCCGAGGGAATCCGTTGGTTGTTGAGACACATCATCACCAACTTCACCGGATTCTCTCCACTTGGCATGGTGATAGTTGCCATGCTTGGCATTGGTGTAGCCCAGCATTCCGGCCTGATAGATGTCTGTATGCAATCCCTCTCGCGCGGTAGGCATAGCCGAATATTGGCTATATGGTCAGTTATCATTCTGGGCATACTTTCCAATGCCATAGGCGATGCCGGATACATCATCCTATTGCCCATTTCCGCCTCCCTGTTCTATCACAACAAACTACACCCCATTGCCGGCATTATCACCGCCTATGTATCGGTGGCATGCGGATATAGCGCCAACATTGTTTTAAGCACAATGGACCCCTTGCTAGCACGAATCAGCGGAGAGGTATCCGAAACAATTGGTATCAGCCAATACCAAGTAGGAACACTTTCAAACTACCTATTCATGTCGGCATCAACGCTGGTTATAGCATTAATCATTTATCTTATCACAGTAAAGAAACTAATTCCGCAAACCGGAGCGTCAGATTATACAATAAACACCAATTGGAACTTATCGCGCAAAGAGCGCAGAGCACTAATCATATCCCTGTCAGTAGGGCTTCTCTATCTCATTATTATACTGTTCTCCACCTTCTCCTCGTTTGGCATACTCCGCGGAGTAAGTGGCAATCTAATGAGATCGCCGTTTATCATGGGTATACTCTTCCTTATATCATTTGGTTTAGGCCTCATGGGCATGGTTTACGGGCTATGCGTTGCCAAGTATCGCTCAGATATAGACATCATAGAAGGATTTACAAAACCCATGCGTTTAATAGGTTTATACCTCGTTATAGCCTTCTTTGCCGCCCAAATGTTTGCCTGTTTAGAATATTCGCGTATAGATAAATACCTCGCTATAGTAGGCGCCAATATGTTTTATAATGTCGATTTGTCACCACTATCACTTCTGGTGCTCTTCATTATATTCTGCGCATTCATCAATCTTATTATGGTATCTGCCACCTCCAAATGGGGCATTATATCCTTCATATTCATCCCTATGTTTAGCACCATAGGCATAAACCCCGATATGGTGCAGTGTGCTTTTAGAATTGGCGATAGCTCTACCAATGCCATCACTCCCTTTTTGTTTTACATGCCCCTAGTTTTGGCCTATTTGCAGCAATACAACAAGCAGGCCAACTATCTCACATTGCTCAATTATACCTGGAGATATTCATTATACACACTCTTGAGCTGGATAGTTTTATTCATTGTATGGTATATAACTCGTTTACCCTTAGGATTGTAGCATTATGAGATAGAAAAAGTAGTTAAAAAAGTGCCAATATATTTGCTAGTTTCCTGTAAATACCCTACTTTTGCATCGCAATTAAGGATGGTTCGTTAGCTCAGCTGGATAGAGCAACGCCCTTCTAAGGCGTGGGTCGAAGGTTCGAATCCTTCACGAATCACTTAGTAAAGCCGCAAACGTTGATTAATTAACGATTTGCGGCTTTTTTGTTTTGTGGCTGCACAACATTTGCACGACATGCTCAGCCTAGACAACTCTAGAATCATCTTTTTCAGTGCAATCTGCTTATAACTTTCTTCAAATTGTCGTCATTATCTTCAAAGAGTAGTTCAGATGCATACCCTACATTCTCTTCTATACCACATTATTTCCCCAACAAAAACAATAAATATCAACAAAAATCAATATTTTTGGGAAAAAATAAAGAAATGAAGATAGACGATATTCCTTACAACTATGCCCACTGCTATGCCACTGCAGAGCAATGTGCCAAAAGTAGCCAGTGCTTGCGCAGCCATGCCGCACGAATGAACGAAGAAGACGTGGCAAAACCGATAGAGG
>CAMTOV010000116.1 GCA_947074235.1 uncultured Bacteroides sp.
TGCCTGATAACGATGGATATGAACAAAATCGGGCAAATGAGTTGTAATCCTGCCGTTGGAGGTATCGCAAAAGGACAGATTGTTCGTGAGATAGACGCTCTTGGTGGTATGATGGGACTCATCACAGATCAAACAGCCATCCAATTCCGCATACTTAATCGCTCTAAAGGCCCTGCCATGTGGAGCCCGCGTGCTCAATGCGATCGTAATAAGTTTATTTGGGCATGGAGAGAAGTGATAGAGAATACACCCAACCTGCACGTTTGGCAAGATACTGTAAAGGAACTTATCGTTGAAAACGGTGAAGTGACTGGACTTGTAACTATGTGGGATGTAACCTTCAGCGCAAAATGCGTAGTTATCACTACAGGTACTTTCTTGAATGGATTGATGCACGTAGGCAAGACGATGCTTCCGGGTGGCCGCATGGCAGAACCGGCATCTTACATGCTAACAGAGTCAATTACTCGCCATGGCATAACGAATGATAGAATGAAGACGGGAACTCCTGTGCGCATTGATGGAAGAAGCGTAAACTATGAGCTCATGGATACGCAAGATGGCGAGAATGATTTCCACAAGTTCTCGTTTATGGATACTAACGTGCGCCACTTGAAACAGCTTCAATGCTGGACATGCTATACCAACTCAGAAGTGCACGATATATTGAGAGATGGATTGAAAGATTCTCCCCTTTTCAACGGACAGATTGAAAGTATCGGTCCTCGCTACTGTCCTAGTATCGAGACTAAGATTGTGACTTTCCCCGACAAAGATCAGCATCAGTTATTCTTAGAACCCGAAGGTGAAACCACACAAGAGATGTACTTGAATGGTTTTTCATCATCGCTGCCTATGGATATTCAAATCAATGCGCTTAGAAAAGTTCCGGCTTTCAAAGACTTGGTAGTGTATCGCCCTGGATATGCCATCGAGTACGACTTCTTTGAACCTACCCAACTAAAACATACGTTGGAATCGAAGGTAATTAAGAATCTATTCTTTGCTGGACAGGTGAATGGCACTACCGGTTATGAAGAAGCTGGCGGTCAAGGTTTGATAGCAGGTATCAATGCACACATCAATTGCCACGGAGGTGAGCCATTCACACTGAGTCGTGACGAGGCATATATTGGAGTTTTAATCGATGATTTAGTAACCAAAGGAGTTGACGAGCCTTATCGCATGTTTACTTCGCGCGCTGAATACAGAATACTTCTTCGTATGGATGATGCAGACATGCGCTTAACTGAAAAAGCAAGAAAGCTTGGTTTAGTAAAAGATGATCGATATGAGCTGCTAACTAAGAAGCGCGAAGCTATAGAAAGAATCATCTCATTCGCCAAGAATTATTCGATAAAACCGGCATTAATTAATGATGCTCTTGAGAAGCTTGGCACTACTCCACTTCGGCAAGGCTGCAAACTTATCGACTTAATTAATCGTCCTCAAATTACAATAAACGAGATTGCAGAATATATACCTGCATTCAAAAGAGTGCTCGATGAAATCACTGAAAGAAAAGAAGAGATTATCGAAGCAGCAGAGATACTTATTAAATACGAAGGATACATTCAACGCGAGCGAATCATTGCTGATAAACTATCGCGTCTTGAATCCATCAAGATAAAAGGAAGGTTCGATTACGAATCTCTTCAATCCCTCTCAACAGAGGCTCGACAGAAGCTAACAAAGATAGATCCTGAAACCATAGCACAAGCTAGTAGAATACCCGGTGTATCCCCCAGCGACATCAATGTTCTATTGGTTTTATCAGGACGATAGAGGCTACGTTTCACGTGAAACAAATTATTTAAGTAAACGAATTAAATCAATGAATATGAGCAAAGAAAGACTTATCCAAAGCATTCGCCAAGTGCCCGATTTTCCAATCCCAGGCATCTTGTTTTATGATGTAACCACTATGTTTAAAGATGCTGAATGTTTGCGTCTTTTATCAGATACCATGTATGATATGTACAAGGACAAAGGCATCACCAAAGTAGTAGGAATTGAATCAAGAGGTTTCATCATGGGCCCTATACTAGCTACTCGCCTAGGCACAGGTTTTATCCCTATTCGTAAACCCGGCAAATTGCCCGCTGAAACAATTCAAGAAAGCTACGATAAGGAGTATGGACAAGACACAATAGAGATACATAAAGACGCATTAGACGAAGGCGACGTAGTGTTATTACACGATGACCTATTGGCTACTGGTGGGACAATGCTTGCTGCATGCGAACTAGTGAAGAAACTTAAACCAAAGAAGGTATACGTAAACTTCATCATTGAATTAAAAGAATTAGGCGGAAAAGCTTTGTTTGGAGATGACGTAGAAGTGGAATCAATTCTTAGTCTTTAAAAACAGATAATAGATAATATTTTCTATATTTGCAGGGTGTAGCATTAGTCTACACCCTTTTTTAGTTTATGGAGTCAAACAAGAAATCATCTAATGAGGAGTATCTAAAAGGGATTGTATCCAATCTACCAGAAACTCCCGGTGTTTACCAATACCTAAACACCGAAGGCGTTATTATATATGTGGGCAAGGCCAAGAATCTAAAAAGACGAGTTTCTTCTTACTTCAACAAAGAGCATCAGCCTGGCAAAACACGAGTATTGGTAAGCAAGATAGTTGATATAAGATATATCATAGTCAACTCTGAAGAAGATGCCTTATTGCTCGAAAACAATCTTATCAAGAAGTACAAACCACGCTATAACGTACTTTTAAAAGATGATAAGACCTACCCTTCTATCTGCGTTCAAAACGAATATTTCCCTCGTGTATTCAAGACTCGTAAGATTATCCGAAATGGTTCATCTTATTATGGGCCATACAGCCATGCGCCATCTATGAATGCGGTACTCGATTTAATAAAGCATTTATATCCATTGCGCAGCTGCAATCTTAGCTTAACTCCGGAGAACATCCGTGCAGGCAAGTTTAATGTTTGCCTAGAATACCACATCAAAAATTGCGCAGGACCCTGCATTGGTTTGCAAAATCAAGAGGAATATCTCAAGAATATCGCCCAAGTCAAGGAGATTTTAAAAGGGAATACACAAGAGGTTAGCAAAATGCTACTTCAGCAAATGACTACTCTTGCACAAGAAATGCGCTTTGAAGAGGCACAAAAAATAAAAGAAAAGTACGCACTCATCGAGAGTTATCGTGCCAAATCGGAAGTTGTAAGTTCTATTTTGCACAACATTGATGTATATTCTATCGAAGAAGATGAAGGTTCGGCATTTATTAATTATCTACATATCACCAACGGTGCCATCAATCAAGCCTTTACTTTTGAATACAAAAAGAGACTGAGCGAAACGAAAGAAGAACTTCTTTCGCTGGGTATTGTAGAGATGAGAGAGCGATACAAGAGTCTTTCTAGAGAGATTATTGTGCCGTTCGAAATGGACTTAGAGCTAAATAACGTCGTTTTCACCGTACCTCAACGGGGCGATAAGAAGAAGCTACTCGATCTATCACAGCTCAACGTGAAGCAATACAAAGCGGATAGGATGAAGCAGGCCGAGAAGCTGAATCCCGAACAAAGAAGCATTCGATTGATGAAAGAGATACAACAGGAGTTGCATCTGGATAAACTACCCATGCAGATTGAATGCTTTGACAACTCCAACATACAAGGATCGGACCCAGTTGCCGCTTGTGTGGTATTCAAAAAGGCCAAACCCTCTAAAAAAGACTACCGTAAATACAACATAAAGACCGTAGAGGGGGCTGACGATTACGCTTCAATGCGCGAAGTGGTAAAAAGACGCTATTTAAGGGCCGTAGAAGAAGAATCTCCTCTGCCCGATCTGATTATTACGGACGGCGGGAAAGGCCAAATGAGCGCCGTTAAACAAGCGCTCATGGAGATAAACGTAGATATACCTATTGCGGGTTTAGCCAAAGACCGTAGACACCGTACATCAGAGCTATTATATGGCTTCCCACCACAGATTATCGGTTTAAAGCAAGGCACACCCCTATTCCGTCTTTTGGAGCAGATTCAAGACGAGGTGCACCGCTTCGCCATCACCTTCCATCGAGACAAGCGCAGCAAGCGACAGGTGGCCTCTGCTTTGGATGAAATAAAAGGCATTGGCGAGAAGTCGAAGTCTGCCCTATTGCAAGAGTTCAAGAGCGTGAAGCGCATCAAGGAGGCAAGCATAGAGGCGCTAGCTGCTGTTGTAGGATTCTCTAAAGCGCAACTTATCAAAGATCAACTTAAATAGCAATATTCTATTTAGTTTCATAGGGGTGAAACTAAAGTTTCATCATGAAGAAACAAAAGTTTCACCACGAAGAAAACAAAGTTTCATCGCAATGAAACTAAATGAAACTACATACACCCTAAAGCTAAATAGCCTTAACAACAATACTGGTTGTACTAAAAAACAGGTCGATTTGGTTTTATATCAGATACAAATACTTAATTTTGTATGAAAATCAAATATTTATAACGTGAGAGTAGTTATTCAACGCACAGCTCATGCTTCGGTTACCATCCAAGGACATTGCAAATCGGCTATAAAAAAAGGCTTATTAGTGCTTGTAGGCATCGAAGAGGCCGACGAGAAAGAAGATATAGAGTGGCTATGCAAGAAGATTGTAAACCTGCGCATATTCGACGACGAAAACGGTGTAATGAATCGTTCGGTGCTCGATATAGATGGTGAGATATTGGTGATAAGCCAATTTACGCTGCATGCATCAACTAAAAAGGGCAATAGACCATCGTATATTAAAGCGGCAAAACCGGATGTTTCTATCCCACTCTACGAACAATTCTGCAGCGAATTGAGTTGTTCATTAGGCAAGGAAGTAGGTACAGGAACGTTTGGTGCCGATATGAAGGTGGAGCTACTCAACGATGGCCCTGTGACCATTTGGATGGATACTAAAAACAAGGAATAATATGACCATTAAAGAGGCTCAAGAGCAGGTAGACGGCTGGATAAAAAAGTATGGCGTGCGCTATTTTAGCGAACTGACCAATATGGCTGTACTTACCGAAGAGGTGGGTGAATTGGCTCGTGTGATGGCTCGCAAGTATGGCGATCAGTCGTTCAAAGAGGGTGAAAAAGACAACCTGGCGGATGAAATGGCAGATGTACTTTGGGTGCTAATTTGCCTAGCCAACCAGACGGGTGTAGACCTAACGGAAGCTTTACAAAAGAATATTGAGAAGAAAACTCAAAGAGACAACAAAAGACATATCAACAATATCAAATTAGATAATCAAGATGGAAAAGGATTTGAATCAAAGTAAGTACGAAACCACATTGGCGAAGTACAAAACAAACCTGAACGATGCTGATATTCAGGCTAAAGTAGCTGAACTTATTGAAAAGAAAGTAGCAGAGAATGACACAGAAGAGGTAAAAAGACTTCTATTCACCTGCATTGATTTAACAACGCTCAATAGCACTGACAGTGTGAGAAGCGTAATGAAATTTACTGAAAAAGTAAACGAATTTGATGATAAATATCCTGACATCAAAAACGTAGGAGCTATCTGCGTATACCCCAACTTTGCTGAAATTGTAAAGGACACGCTTGAGGTAGAAGGCGTAAACATCGCTTGTGTATCTGCCGGTTTCCCATCGTCGCAAACCTTTATTGAAGTAAAAATTGCCGAAACAGCGCTTGCTGTAATGAATGGCGCTGATGAGATTGACATCGTTATCTCTCTTGGTCAGTTCTTGGATGGCGATTATGAAACAATGTGCGAGGAGATTCAAGAGATTAAAGAGGCTTGCAAACAGGCTCATTTGAAGGTTATTCTTGAAACTGGTGCGCTAAAAACTGCTTCAAATATCAAGAAAGCTTCTATCTTATCAATGTATGCAGGAGCAGATTTCATCAAAACTTCTACAGGTAAAATGCAACCAGCTGCTAGTGCAGAAGCAGCATATGTGATGTGTGAAGCTATCAAGGAATACTACGATAAAACAGGTATTAAAGTTGGTTTCAAACCTGCGGGTGGCATCAACACAGTGCACGATGCATTGGTTTATTACACTATCGTAAAAGAGATTTTAGGACAAGAATGGCTTAATAATGAAATGTTTAGAATAGGAACTAGCCGCATGGCCAATCTATTGCTATCGGATATTCTTGGCGAGGAAGTAAAATTCTTCTAAGAGATAGAAACTACAATATTAAAAAAAGGCATCTATTAATGTGATATTAAATAGATGCCTTTCGTTTATTTGGTACGATCTACAACGTAGTTTACATAAAGCTCCAAAGAACTTCGCGTTGGAGATGGCGGAAACTGCATCAACACCTCGAGCGCTTTATTGCGATACTCATCCATCACCGCTTCGGCATACTCAATACCCCCACCCTGTTTGGCAGCTTCAATCAGCTTTTCAATATCTTGTTGCGAGGCTTCACCATTCTTCACAGAAGAAGCAAGAGTATGAAGCGAAGCATCCTTACATTGCTTAAGCACATATAATATAGGTAGAGTCAACTTACCTTCCTGCATATCGATGCCAGTAGGCTTGCCCAGCTCTTTGCTATCAAAATAGTCAAAGATATCGTCTTTAATCTGAAAACTAATTCCGATATACTCGCCAAAAAGGTGCGCTAGCTCAACTTGTTTATCATCTGCGTGAGTAGACAAAGCGGCAGCACGAGTACATGAAGAGAACAAGGCGGCAGTCTTTTTGCGTATCACATCAAAGTATACAAGCTCAGAGAATTCGGGGTTAGTGATATTGGAGAGTTGTAATATTTCACCATCTGCCAAGTCTTGCCCCAAGCGAGCAATCACCTCAATAATGGCGCAATTGGTGGTTTTGGCTGAATGCACTAAGCTGGTAGCCAATAGAAAATCGCCCACCAAAACCGAAACTTTATTGTTGAATATAGCGTTTACAGATAGCTGACCACGACGTTCGGTGCTTTCATCCACCACATCATCGTGCACAAGGCTAGCTGTGTGAAGAAGTTCAAGAGAAGCTGCGGCGTGGATAGCTTCCTTGCTGATAGAGCCGAAAAGACGTGCTGTAAGTAGCAACAATATGGGGCGCATCATCTTGCCATTTTTGCGCAAGATATGATCTAATGCACTATTGAGCAAGGCATTAGAACTATTCATAGACGCATCAAATGTTTTCTTAAAATCTTCCAACTCCAAAGCTATGGGAGACTGAATAAGAGACAAACTATCCATATATAAGCTATTTTGTACAAAAGTAATAATAAAACCATTAATACGGTATTTTTTAGTAATTTTACCTTGAAAAATATAGATATTATACCCCAAATCATGAATAATAATAACAAACTTTTCTTCCTCGATGCGTACGCATTAATCTACAGAGCCTATTATGCTTTTATCAAAAATCCGCGAATCAACTCGAAAGGATTGAACACTTCTGCCATATTAGGATTCGTAAATACGCTCGAAGATGTTATAAAAAAAGAGAACCCTACACATATTGGGATAGCATTCGATCCATCCGGACCGACTTTCAGACACGAAGCATTCGAGGCTTATAAAGCGCAACGTGAAGCAACTCCCGAAGGCATCAAGTTGGCTGTACCCATTATCAAAAGAATCATTCGTGCATATAATATACCTATATTAGAAATAGCGGGATATGAGGCGGATGATGTGATTGGAACTCTTGCAACCGAAGCGGGAAAGCAAGGCATCACAACTTTCATGATGACTCCCGATAAAGATTATGGCCAGTTGGTGACTGATAACGTATTTATGTATCGCCCAAAATATGGAGATAAGGAGTTTGAAGTAATGGGCGTGGAACAAATCAAAGCGAAGTTTGATATAGAAGATCCTAAACAGGTGATTGACATG